>DAIDHE010000179.1 GCA_027459775.1 Planctomycetales bacterium
CCAGTCTCAGCCTCAAGCACTGCGCCGATCCGGCGTTTCTCAAGCTCAAGAGCACCCTCGCCGCGTGGTTTCCCCACGCCTGAAGAAGCGGGTGAACAAGCATCGGGACGCGGATGGGATCTCACGAAGCCCTGGCTACGCCGCCTGCACGTCCTGGAGCAGGCGGCGAGTCGCGTCGTGGGCGGGGGCTTCGAGGATCTGCGCGGGGGGGCCCGACTCGACAATCCTCCCGCCGCAGAGGACGTGAACCGTGTCGGCGACTTGCCGCGCGAACCCCATGGCGTGGCTGACGATGATCATGGTCAATCCCTCGGCCGCGAGGTCGGCCATGACCGCCAGAACCTCGGCCGTCGAACGGGGGTCGAGGGCGCTCGTGGGCTCGTCAAACAGGATCGCCTGGGGCGCCATCGCAAGCGCCCGCGCGATCGCCACGCGCTGTTGCTGGCCGCCTGAAAGTTCGCGCGGCATCGCGTGCAAGCGGTCGCCCAGGCCGACCCGCTCGAGCAAGCGGCGGGCGCGGTCCTCGGCCGCTTCCTTCGCCAGGCCCAGCACATACCGCGGGCCCTCCATCACGTTCTCGAGCGCGGACCGGTGCGGGAACAGGTTGAACCCCTGAAACACCATGCCCACCCGGCGGCAAAGCTGGCCGTGCCGATCCGCCCAGTCGCGGCCCCGCTCGCGCGCATCGAGCCTGAGATCCCCGACCGCGACCGTGCCCGAGTCAAACGAATCGAGCCCGTTCAGGCAGCGCAAGAGCGTCGTCTTGCCGCTCCCCGACGGCCCGATCACGACGGCCGTCCGGCCCCGCGGAACCGCCAGGCTCACGCCCTGAAGAACCTCGGCCGCCCCGTGCCGCTTGACCAGATCAACCACCTCGATCATGCGACCACCCCCTCTCGCGACCGACCCAGTCGCGCTTCCGACCACCGCGAAAACCACGAAAGAGGCACGCTCATCAGCAAGTAAAGCACGGCGACCGCCAGCGCGAATTCAATCGCCCCACCCGTACTGTTGGCCAGGATCGAATACTCTTTTGTCAATTCGACCAAGGTGATCACCGAGCACACCGACGTGTCCTTGAAGAGCGCGATGAAGTCGTTCGTGACCGGCGGAATCACGATCCGGACCGCCTGGGGGATGATCACCCGCCTGAGCGCCGTCGCGCGCGACATTCCAAGCGCGAGCGCTGCCTCCATCTGGCCGATGGGGATCGCTTGCAGGCCCGCGCGGTAGATTTCGGCCTCATAGGCCGAATAGTTGATCGCCAGCCCCGCCACCCCGGCCACCCAGGGAGGGAGCCTGAGCAAATAAAACAGCACGAAAAGCTGAAGCATCAGCGGCGTGCCGCGAATGAGCTCGACATAGCCCCTGGCCAGTGGGCGCACGACCGCCGGGCCATGCAGGCCGGCCAGGGCGATCACGAGCCCGAGCGCCATCGCCAGCGGCATCGAGCCTAGCGACAGGCCGATCGTCACCAGCGTCGCGTCCAGGAGAACCGTCTTGTACCGCGCCACCAGCGCCCACCCGCGCTCCGGGCGCACCCCCGCCGCGGGCTCGAGCGGGCCTTGAAATTTAGTCAGATCGCGCTGCGATTCGGTCCAGATGCCGTATTTGCGCAGAATGCTCTCGAGCGTGCCCGAGGCGATCATCCGCCCGATCCCGCGGTCGAGCGCGTCGCGCAGATCTTCGTCGCTTTTCCTGAGATAGATCACGTAATACCCGCGCGAGACCGGCGGCCCGGCCAGCTCGAGGGCTGGATAGCGCTCGCGGTAGAACAAGGCGGCGGGCAGATCCTGAAGCGTCGCGTCGTACTGACCGTTCTGGACGGCCGTCATGGCGTCGGTCGCCCCGTCGAACCGCACGACCTCGACCTGGGGCCCTCCCTGGCGGGCGGCGAACTCGTCGGCCGCCGAGCCCACCAGCACCCCGACTTTCCACCGGCCGCCCCCAGGACGCGGTTTCGCGAGATCGGCCCACGAACCGATCACGCCCCCGCGCGGCGCCATGAGCTGAAGCTGATACACGTAATACGGCCGGGTGGCCAGGTAACCGCTCGCACGGCTCTCGGTCCACTCGTAGCCGTTCAAGACCAGGTCGGTTCGGCCCGAGTCGAGCACTTGCAGCAGCTTGTCCCATTGCCCCTGCGAAAAGACCGGACGCACGCCCAGATCGGCGGCGAGCTGGGCCATGATCTCGACCTCGAACCCCGTCGTCTCGCGCGGCGCGGTTGGGTCGGGAAAGGCGTAAGGACCGCCCCCCTCCATGTCGCTGCCATACACGATCCGCCCCGCGGCGCGCACACGCTCGAGAGCGCCCCCCACGGCCACGGCGCCGGGCGCGGTGATCCAGACCATGATCAAGAGACAGTAAAGCCCAAAGCCCACGCATCGGGCGCGACGGATCGGGCTGGGAGTGGATCGGACGAGGCCGGCGCACGTCGCGGCGCCCAGGGAGGGTCGAGGGTCTTCTTCGCATGCATCGGATTCCGATGCGCCTGAGTCTTCTTCCATCAAGAGGCCTCACTCGAGTTCCGGGCGTGAATGAAGGTTCGAGAGCGAACCTCGACCCCGCGCAGGACGCGCGGCGCGAGAGAACGCAGCCATTATGATCAGACACGGTCGGGTTCGCGAACGCAATGCCAGGGCGGCGACGAGCTTTCTTGAGTCCCTTGTTGACAGCCTCGTTTCTGACGACTAGGATCAAGAATCGCTTCTTCCCGTGGTCTTCGTGATCCAACAACGAACATCTCCGAGTATGGCGATACGATGGGAAGCAACATGATTCACGTCTTGTCCAGACGGCCCCGGCGTTTCCGCCCTTCTCTTGAGATCCTCGAGTCCTGGGTCTCGGTCGCCAACCTCTACGGCATCGTGGCCGCGACCCTCGCGCGGGGGGGGGTGATTGAGATCGCAGCGAAGGAACAAAGCGCTCCATCCCCGGTCCGCGACCACGCGGCCGCCAAGGTTGCTCTCCCGACGAACTCGGGATCCGAACGGTCCGAGCTTACAAATCTCAACGGGAAGCGCGTCCCGGACCAGACTGATTCCGGCGCCTCCTCTTCTGAACCGATCGTGGGCTCTCGGGTCATTTCCAAGCCCGTTGAGGAGGCGGCCGCGATGTCCCCGTGGGCGGACGCCGCTGCTGTGTCCCGCGACCCAGCCGAGTCCATGATGGCCGACCTCGCGTCTGCCTCGACCATGGTATCTCAGGCTCATTCCGCGGCGGGCGGCACGATCTCCGCCAGCGCTCCCGTCGTTTCGTCGCCGCCCACTTCGTCAGGGAACGTCGGCGCGCCGGGCGGTCCGGCCGCCGCGGCCATCGCGGCCTCGAGCGCCTCCAGCGCGTCTGCGTCCCTCGGGGCGGCGGTTACGCAGGCGATGGCTCTCGGCAGTCGCTCGCCGGCGATCTCGCCGCCCCCGGTCCAAGGGTCGAACGGTCATGCGGCGGCGGGCGGGCCGGTCTCGGCCCATCCGAACAGCGGCGGGCCGGGCGGCGGCGGCGACACCCCGAACGAGCCGCCGATCATCTCCGCGAAAGGCACGGGATTCATCCTTCAATCCACAGGGCCTGGATACTACAACATCACCAATCCGGTGCCGGTCGGCGCCATCATGGCCCTCCAGTCCCTGAGTCCGTACCAGGATCCCGACGGCGCTATCACGTCCTATAGCTGGTCCGGCGGATCGCAATTCTCGGGCTACTACTCGACCGTACCCACGGCCGCGCCGCCCCAAGCTCAGAGCGCGCCCCAAGCGCCTGTCACGACCAACCCGTCGTACAGCTTCATCGTCGACACCCCGCTCGAGCCTTACACGATCAGCTTGACCGTGAACTACAACGGCGACGGATCCGGAACATCGGTAGTGACTTTCAGCCCCGACGAACCCACGGGGAGCCTCGCCGTTCAGCAGGTCGGGACACAGACTTTCGGGGCTGCTCAGGTGATACTCGACCCTCGGATCCAGATTTCGGCGACAACGAGCGTCGATCAGTACACGCCGGGTCAGTTCATGTTCATGCAAATCGCCACCTCGGTCTACGTGCAATATACGTTGCCCAATCCGCCGCCGAACGGAACGAGCATGTACCTGATGAACTCAGCCGCCTTCCCGGGCTTCGACGGCCCGCTATATGACAGCACTGGTATCACCGCTTATTGGTACACCTATCAGAACAATCCGGTTTATGCTGGATGGACGCTTCCCAGCGGGTCCGGCGCTTCCATGCCGGCGACTGGGCAGGCGGCGCCTTACATGCAAGATGGACCAAATTACACGGCGGCCAATGGCAACGACCTGCAAGTGAGCTACGCAGCCAACTTTTCGACATACCTGATGTACCAGCCGAGCATCCAGGGGGTTTGGATCGCCCTGAGCCAGATCAATTGGGTCTGGTTGGAGGTTGCGACCAACAACGGCGGCGTCTGGGGTGGGACAACGACGAAACAACCTGCTCCGACCGGCCCCACCGCTCCCACCGGAGCTGCGGCCTTCCCCTCTTGGGTCAACACCTCCGTTAACTTTGTGAATCAGGCATTCATCCCGGGGCCATGACCTCGTGTGGAACGGTCGATGAAGCTGTACAGGCCGCGCTATTCGATCCGCGTGCTCTTGGTCGCCATCGCGTTAACGGCCCTCAACCTTGCCGCGGGGATGGCCTCGTGGCGTCAGCGCTCCGAGTGGTCGGCCCAGCGGGATCCGTTCGCCCACGCCTATCGTTATCCCCAGAACGAATGTGGCTTGGCAATTGCTTACTCGGTGAGGAGCTTCCTTGCACACGGGCCAGTCGGGCGGGACGGCGAGCTGGGTTTCGGACCGCCCGAAGCCCAGCAAATCGAGCTCAGGGAGGTCTCTCGTGAAGAGTCTCCGAGACGACCTCGGATCCTGTCATTATCACCTCTCCTTGCCAGCCTCTCGATCACCCTCCTCGTGATTCTGCTTCCCATGGTGCGGGGCCCAATCCGGAGAGGTCGTGCGCCGACCGAGGCGCGTCGAGAGCAGGTGGCGAGATCGCCCCGACCACCTCTGGCGGCGGGATGCCTTGCCATCGCCACTTCATTAATCGGACTGAACCTGGGGGCCTGGTATCTTCACTCCCCAGCTCCTCACGTGGTCAGGATCGCTTCCGTCGTGAATGGTATCGCGTTCCCTGGAGAGTCCACCTTTGAGGATCTCTTCCATGGCCGCCCTGTGACGATAGTCGTGCGCGTGGACGGACGAAGCGAGACTCGGCGCCGCCTTGATGGCAGGGATGTTTATCACCTTTCGGCTCTACCTCCGGAGCAGGAGCAGAGACGAAAGCAGGCGTTTTCGCTGGAAGAGGCCACGATTGAATTCGGAAGCGACGATTCGATCGTCACTTACGGGGGCACCTACGACCACAAGTTGTCCGAGCCCCGGGTGCTCAGGCCCGCGCGGTCGGGGGTGAAGATTTGGACGCCGCGGATCGCCGCCCTGGCGATCACGCTCTTCGTGCTCGTCTATCTGGGCGTGCCGCGCTCGGTCACGCTTCCGGCGTGGGGGGTCGATCGCCGGGCTGATTGCGCAGGCGATGGACCCTGCGGACGCGGCGGCGGAGCTGGCGGGTCGCGCGGCTCGAGCGCAGGCGGGTCATGCGGCCGACGAGAAAGCGATGGCCGCGCCAGTTGATCCGGCGGTTGACGATGGCGTCGAACCAGACGGGCAAAAGCAAGAGATCCTTGGCCGGTGACAACAGCAGGTCGCGCATCCGGGGAAACGATCCGCGCAGCCAGCGCGTCTGGAGCGCATCGCGCGCCATCCCCATGCCGACCAGTAACAGCAGCCCGCCCCAGGCGATGCCCGACTCGCCCGAGAACGCCCAGACGATGCCGACCGCGGCCGGGTTGGCCGCCGGCTCGATCGCGAACGCCAGCGGCGCGACCCGGCGGCGGATCTTGTACCACCGCGAATGACGGTTCAAGAACCAGCGAAAGCTGCGCTCGCGATTCACGTTTTCGATCACGTGATGGCTGAGCTTGATCTGATAGCCGGCCTGTTGCACGCGAATGCCGATCACTTGATCCTCGGCGAGCACGTTGCGGACGGCCGCGAAGCCCCCGATCGCGCGCAGGACGGCGCTCGGGATCAGCATCGATTTGCCGACCACGCAGGTCGCCCCCACCAACCCCGCGGCGGCCACGCCGCCCGCGATGAAGCCATTGAGCTCGAGGTTTTCCATGACCGCGCCGGCGCTTTCCTCGCCGACCCCGACAAAGATGTTGCTCACCAGCCCGACCTTGGGCGAATCGAGATAGGCCGCCGTCTCGCGCAGGTAGGACGGCCGCACCCGGACGTTGGAGTCGCTGACCAGGATCACGTCGTACTTGCGGATCCGCTCCATCGCCGCCAGGTTGCGGACCTTGGGGTTGAGCCCGTAATGCGGGCAGCCGGCGATCAAGGTCGCGTCGCGGTCGGGGAACTCGCGGCGGAGCGCCTCCACCACGGCGATCGCGGGGTCGTCGGCGTCGGCGACGCAAAAGAGCAGCTCGTACCGGGGATAATCGATCAAGAAGAAGCTGCGCAGGTTTTGCTCGAGCTCTTCGTCGAGCCCCCGCAGCGGCTTGAAGACCGAGATCGGGGGTAGGTCGACGGTCGCAAGCTTCTTGCGGCGGGGCGCCCAGAACAGGGCGAACATTGACCCCACCGTGGTTGTGACGGTGACGATCGCGACCAGGCCCAGGAGCAGGTTGACCGCTTCAAAGGACCACATCAGGGAACTCCTTCCAGGCCGTCGCGTGATCGAACAACACTGTCGGAATCTCTCAAAAAGGACGCGCCCATCGCGCCGTCCATGGCGGCGTTTAGCGGGGATCGGGCTTCATTCGCAGCACCATCTCTCCCTGGCAGCAGGGGCAGATTTGCGGGTAGCGCACGCGAATCACGCACACGTCGCACTCATAGCCTGCGCTCTGAAACCGTCCCTCGTGCTCGACCAGGAACGAAAGTACCTGAGCGTAGGGCAAGCCGGGGTATCGCTTGGCGTGGATCTGGACCGGCCGGTCGCGCAGGCGGTCGTCCAGGAAAAGGGCGCGGCTGGCTTCATCGGACAAGAGGGGGATGATCGAGCCGTCGGTGGCGAGCAGGACGACCTGCTTGGCGATCGGCTCGGGATCGGGGTGGACGGGGATCCCCCTGGTCTTGAGCGCGGCGGCCAGCGTCAACACCTTGCCCTCGAGCGGCGACGGGGCGTCAAACGCGGCCACGGCCGCCGCGCCAACAAGCGCGACGGCGAGCGCTCCCACCGCGCACCGGCCTGCGTGGATCGCCACTCGAGCGACTCCCATCGGTTGATCGTCGAATCGTTCACGGTTCTAGCTTGAGACTGACGAGTGTGGATTATACCCACGGCAGCACTCGCCACCAAGTACAATTGATCGAGGCCCGCTGGCGGATCGGCGACGGCCCGCGTATTCTCGGGCGATCGAGCCGAATTCGGCCGCGGGCGAATGTTCGGGCGGGTTCGTGCGTCTTGTATCCGTGGCCCAACTGAAGGAGCGAGCCCATGGTCGTGAAACCCTCCCCCGCCACGAAGCCGCCCGTCCTGACGACGGCGTTTTTTGTCCTGGCGCTCGCGATCCCGGCGGCCGCTCAGGACGTCCGCAAGCCCACGGTCCCCGCCCAGCCCGATTCCAAGGCCGATTCCCCGGCCAACCCCGCCGATCCCACCGCGCCAGCCCGGCTGCGGATGGTCGAGCGGCATCTGGTCGAGCGCGGGATCAAGAACCCCCGCGTGCTCGACGCCTTTCGCACCGTCCCCCGGCACCGGTTCTTGCCCCCCAAGACCCAGCGCCAGGCTTACGACGATGAATCGATCCCGATCGGCGAGGGGCAGACCATCACTCCTCCTTTCGACGTGGCCTTCATGACCGAGGTGCTCGACCCCAAGCCCACCGACCGCGTCTACGAGGTCGGCACCGGCTCGGGCTATCAGTCGGCCATCCTCTCGCAGTTGGTGAAGGACGTCTACTCGATCGAAATCCATGAAAACCTGGGCAAACGCGCCGCCCAGGTCCACAAGGATCTGGGCTATACCAACATTCACACCAAGATCGGCGACGGTTATGAGGGCTGGCCCGACGCCGCTCCGTTCGACGCCGTGATCGTCACCTGTGCGCCGCAAAAGATCCCGCGCCCGCTCGTCGATCAATTGAAGGAGGGCGGCCGGATGGTGATCCCGCTGGGCGACCGGTTCAACCAGACCGTGCACCTGATCATCAAGAAAGACGGCAAGATGATCGATCGCGAGCTGCGCCCGACCCTGTTCGTGCCGATGACCGGCCGCGCCCTGCGCGAGGCCGCCAGCGCCAAGAAAACCAAGACGTCCCCGAGTGAAAAGCCGCAATGAACACCCGCCAACGACACGAACGGGAGCCGCAAGCGCCTGGACGCTCTCTCCGGCCCGCGTTTTGGGCTGCTTGCTTGACCGTGATCGCGCTTGCGCTTTCGGCGGGGAGCGCCTGGGCGCAGGAAGAGCTGATCGAGCGCCCGCCGCCGGCGCCGTTTGACGACCTCGAGACCGACCAGAACAAGGACGACGCGCCCGACGGCTGGTACAACGCGCGGGGGATGAAATACCTCGACAAAGGGGGCGCATCGGGCCCCCATTTCGTGCGTTTCGAGGCCGACAAGCCGGGCCGGCCGGCGCGGCTCTCACGGGCGTTCGGGGTCGACGGCCGCAAGTACGAGGCCGTCGTCCTGCGAATCTGGATCCGCGGCTCGAACATCGGCTCAGGCGACCGCGAGGGGGCGGATCCCTCGCTCCTCATCGACTTCTTGGGCGCGGAGCTCCACCATCTCTCGCGCGGCGTGATGGGCCCATGGAAAAAGGCGCTCCCGGACCGCTGGTTGCGCGTCGCCAAACGAATCCCCGTGCCCCCAGGGGCCAAGGACGCCATCATGACGATCGGACTCATGGGAGCGACCGGAACGCTCGATTTCGACGGCGTCTCGATCGAGCTCGTCGCGCGCGAGGACGTCCGGACGACGAACCTGGTCGTGAACGGGGAGTTCGAGCTCGGCGACCCCGACCCGGCCTACTGGTTTCCCTCGAATGACGCCCACAGGGTCACGCCGGGATACCGGTCGGAGTCGGCCGTGGCGCTCGAGCGCTCGCGATCCAAGCTTCTGACGGGGATCGCGATCCCGGTCGAGCCGTTCGAGGCGATCGGGCTGACGGTGACGGCCCGCGCGGCCGGCCTGCGGGGCTCGGGGGGCGCTTACGCGGCCTTTTTCTTTCTCGACGATCACGGCCTGCCGCTCCCCGGCCACGAGCGTGGAGACGTGCTCTTGCAATGGTCCGGCACGAGCGGCTGGCGACGCGAGCAAGCGCAAGCGCGGGTGCCGGACGGGGCGGTTCGGGCGATGTTGCAATTCGAGAAGACCGACCCCGGCGGCTCGCTACGGATCGACGACGTCGTGGTGACGGCCCTGCCCAACGCGGAAGCCGGATCGTGGTCGCCTTTCCACGTTGCCCTTGACCAGGACGACTGGCGTCCGATCCCGCCGGCCGGGGCGATCGAGGCCGGCAGCGCCCTCGATTTTTCGTTCCTGCTCGACGCGCCCGCGGGCAAGAAAGGGCGGGTGGTGGTCAAGGACGGCCGATTGGCTTTCGCGGACGGCGGCCCTGCCCGGTTCTGGGGCGCGAACTTGCTCGCCCCCACGGCGTTTCTCGACGCCGCCAGGGCTGATGTCCTGGTCGACAGACTGGCGCGATCGGGGTTCAATATCGTACGCCTGGGAGATCTGGACGCGACCCTGGGGCCCGGCCGCGGGTTGCTCGACGACACCCGCGACGACACCAGGTCTTTCGACCCCGAGGGGCTCGCCCGGCTCGACCATCTCATGGCCGCGCTCAAGGCGCGGGGGATCCACGTGGCGATCGAGCTTCAGAGCAGCCGCCGCTTCCGTCCCGACGACCAGGTCGCCGCCGCCGGCCAGGTCGGGCCCGGAGGAGGACCGGCCGCGATCATCAACCCCAACCTCGAAAGCCTCGCGCTCGAGACGGCCCGAGCGCTCTTTGCCCACGTCAATCCCGAGACCAAGCTGGCTCTCAAGGACGAGCCCGCCATCGCCTGGACGACTCTCAAGGGCGAAGTGTCGCTGTTCAATCTGATCGACGGCTCGGGCGTGTTGCCGGGGCCTTACGCCAAGGAGCTGCAGGCGCTCGCCGAAAAAACCCACGGCAGCGCGGGCCGGCGACTCTGGGAATCGCTCGAGGCCGCCCACGGGCGGCGGCTCGCGACCGCGCTTCGGGCTGACGGCGTGCACACGCCCTTCGCCGGCGTCTCACACTGGAGGCGCGAGCCCGAATTCGTCGCCGCGGCCGCCGCCCCCGGCCTGGACCTGATCGAGGACCGGATGTTCTGGGTCGCGCCGCCGTGGATCGCGCCTGATCGGCGGTCGACGCTCTGGAGCCGGCCCAGCGAAAGTCTTGCCGTGGCCGCGAACCAGAAACGCAAACTGGACCGTCCCTACGTGGTCGGCCAGTGGTGCAACCAGACGAGCGGCGCATGGGCCTCGCCCTTTGAGGCCGCCGACCTGCTCATGGGCGTCTATACCGCGGTCGCCGAGGATTGGGACGCCATCGTGCGAAGGGGCGTTTTTCAGTTCCCGGCCGTCTGGGGGGATGGCCCCGTCGGCACCGTCGGCGGCGAGGACATCTTTCAGATCCCCGAGGTCTTGAACGGCAGCCCGCACGCCCTCGCGATGCTGCCCCACGCCGCCTCGCTCTTCCACCGCGCGGCCCCGACCACCGCCAAACCGGCCGCCGGGCGCTCGAAAAACTCGGCCAAATCAACCGCCAAGAACCGCCGCAAGTCCGCCTCGCACTGGGATCCCGCCCACGGCCGGCTCGTGATCGACACCCCGTACACCCAGTGCCTCGCCGGTTGGATCAGCGACGAGGCGGCGAGCTTGGCCGACGTCGATCTCTCGACCGACGCCCCCTACGCCGTCCTGGCCGTCAGCTCGGCGACTCCGAAGCCGATCGCCGAATCGAACCGGATCCTCGTCACCGTGGTCGGCCGGGTCGAGCCCACGGGAATCCAGTATGTCGACGGCTGGAAGCGCCTGGTCGCCGACCCCGGCCGTCCCCCCTTCCAGTACGAGCCCATCCGCGCCCGCGTCCGCCTGCGCAAGCCAGGCGCGCACCGGGCCTTTTTTCTCGACTCGAGCGGTCGTCGCGCGGGTCCGGCCAAGCTCGATCGCGCACCCGATGGCGAGGGATATATCCTCGATATCGACGGCAAGACCCCTGCTCTGCACTGGGAGCTGGTCGTCGAATAATCGCCGGCGCTCACCGGATTGAAACAAAAACGCGCCGGCGGGGCCTCGAGCGGGCAGCCGGCGCGTCTTGTGCATTCACGCTCCCGGCCGGGCGGCGTCGCCCGAGCGGGATCCGTGACCTCAGACCATGCCCTTGAGCGTCTTGAGCGGCAACGCCTTCACGACGTTGCGGGCAGGCTTGGCCTTGTATTCCATCGGCGCCTTGGTGAACGGATTGATGCCCATCTTGGCCTTGGTGGCGGGCTTGCGGACGACCTTGAGCTTGAGCAGGCCGGGAATCACGAACAGCCCCGGACCCTTCTTGCCCAGCTCGTTGCCAATCATGTCGGTCATCGCCGAGAAGACGTCGGCAACCTGCTTCTTCGTGAGGCCGGTCTTCGAGGCCAGCTTGGTGTAAACCTCACCCTTGGTCGCGAGCTTCTTCTTTTCGCCCGTGGCCGCCGGCTTCGTCTCGCCGGCCTTGCTAGTCGCGGCTTTCTTGGCCATTGATCCTAACCCTCCTGTCGAATATCGATGCATCGCCAGTACGAACAAACTCAACCCCTTGGTTTTACCCTCCGAAGAGGGCGTTCTCCGAGGCTCTGGAGGATGGTTTTCGACGATTATGCGGGAAACGTCCAGCAAAATCAGGAGAAACCGGCGATTTTAGCCTTGTTTTCCCGTTTTTTCCTGATGACGAGCAGTTTTGGGCCGGTTCGAGCAAGCTGGCCGATACTGGCCAAGGGCTCTGATTTACACGGCCGCCCGCTGTCGCCTCGCGTCGTAGGCCATGAGGAATCGGCCCGTGGCGGACATCATGGCGACGCTGAAGCCGGCCCCGGCGTAAGCCTCGGCGCTCTTGTTCGCCTGTTGAAAATCGTTGAACGCGCGGTGCATATGAAACGCGCCGTCGCTGACGCGGAGCAGAATGGTGGGGCTCTCGGAGTGATGATGATTCTTGGTCATGATGTCGATCTCCGGCGACAGGTCGGGACCACAGTTGATCCTTTACCACCCTAGCCCCTGTTTTCGCGGTCGTCCCGGACGACTGCTCTCAACGCGCTCGGATCGGCCGAGGGGCTGGTGTGTGTCGCATCCATGGAATACACGCAGTCCTTTACGGGTGATCGCACGTTTTGTGCCGCGCGGCCGGCGAAAAGCGTGATGCGATCGTCAATGTTCACGCTTGTTAATCGCCGGAGGCTCGGGAGGGCTCGCGCCTGAGGTCGGCCGCCCCCTCGACTGTGCGGCCATCGGGCGCGACCACGATGGTGTTGGCGACTCCTTGGCGTGGCGTGGCTCGCGTTTCGTGCCCCATGGCGGCCAGGGCGGTGAGAGTCTCGGCCGGCCAGTTCCGCCCCTCGAGGACCAGACGGTCCGGGAACCACTGGTGGTGGGTCCGAGGCGCGTCGACGGCGCGCCGCGCGTCCATGCCGAAATCCAGCACGTTGAGCAGGATCCAGAGCGTGGTGTTGGGGATCGTCCTGCCACCTGGCGAGCCGGTCACGATCCGCACCCGGCCCTCCTTGAGAACCAGCGTCGGCGCTTGCGAACTGAGCATTCGCTTGCCGGGTGCGATCTGGTTAGGTTCGGTGCCGATCTGGCCCGTGACGTCGGTCCGCCCGGGAATGACGTTGAAATCGCCCATCTCGTTATTGAGCAGGAACCCCGCCCCTTCGACCACGCACTTCGCGCCATAGGAATCCTCGAGGGTATAGGTCATGGCGACGGCGCTGCCCTCGGAATCGAGCACTGAAAAATGGGTTGTATGGTCGCTTTCGGCCGGCAAGACCCGGAACGGCGCCAGATCCTGGCTCTTGGTGGCCCGGTCGCCGATCGATTGGGCGAGCCGGCGGGCGTAGGGCTTCGAGACCAGTTCGTCGACCGGAATCGAGACGAAATCGGGATCGCCGAGCCGCAGTGCCCGGGTGCAGTACGCCCTGCGCATGGCCTCGGCGACGCGGTGGAGGGTACGAGGCGAGCTCGGTCCGTCGGCCTTGAGATCGAAATCCTCCAGGATGTTGAGCGCCTGACAAATCACGACGCCCCCCGACGACGCCGGTCCCACGCCGTGGATTTCATGGCCACGATAGGTCGTGTGCACCGACGGTCGCTCCTTGGCCTGGTAGGACTTCAGATCCTCGAGCGAGACGAACCCGCCGTGCTTTTTCATGTAAGCGGCGATCACATCGGCCGTCCGGCCCGTGTAAAAATCGTCGGGGCCGGCGGAGGCGATTCGTTCGAGGGTCTGGGCCAGGTCGCCCTGGATCAAGCGGTCGCCGGCTTTCCAGGGTGCGCCGTCGGGCCTGGAAAAGGCGGCTCGGGACTCGGGGAAGTCGGCCAGGCGGCCGAAGTCGTCGCGCCCCCCCGTCTTCCGGGGCGCTGTCGGCTCGGCGAGCTGGCGGTTCAGCGAGCGGGCGAGGTCGGCAGAGATCGGGAAACCGTCCTTGGCCAGCCGGGCGGCCGGTTGGACGAGCTCGGCCCAGGGGCGCTTGCCCAGCCGGGCGTGCGCCAGCGCGAGCCCGCGCACGGTTCCGGGCGTGCCCGCCGCCCATGCGCCCGCGCGATACCTGGGCCGCGGCTTGCCGTCCGCCCCCAGATACATCCGCGGGCTCGACGCCGCCGGGGCGGTCTCGCGAAAGTCAAAAGTCACGACCTTGCCCGACCTGGCGTCAAACGCGACGATGAACCCCCCTCCCCCCAGATTCCCGGCCTCGGGCAGCGTGACCGCCAGCACGAGTGCCGTCGCGACCGCCGCGTCGACGGCGTTTCCCCCCAGCCTGAGCACGTCCCGGCCCACGTCGGACGCATGGCTCTCCTGAGAAACCACCACATGCCGCGTGAAGGTCGGCTCAGCACCTCTGGCCTGGACGCCCAACACCGCCGAAAGCATCCCCACGATCCATGCTCGGGCCATTCTCATCCCCTCGGGGTCGATCCGCGCCCGCGGCCCACGGCCGCGGTCCAGGCGTCGAGCCACCGATCGTACCACGCCGCTCGCCGAGAACAAGCATTCACCGAGCGAAGGGCCGGGCTGGAATTCAGCCCGTCTTGATGTTGACCAAATCGGGGCGAAACTTTAGGTATTCGACCCAATTGGTCCGGGACTTGAGAAATCCCGGCAAGAGCACTCACGGATGAGGAGGCGTGCCGATATGTGGGCGGGGAAACAGGTTCGAGAAACCAAGTGGCTGGTGCTGGTTCTGGGAGCGAGCCTTTTCGCGACCACCCCGCTGGCCCAGGCCAGGCAAATCAGGGGCCAACGCGGCGGCGCGGCCGCGCCCAAGCCCCGCGTGAACGATTTCGACGTGCCGCCGGTCGTGCCCACCAATATTCCCGTCAATCCCAACGACGCCATCGCCGTGGTCAACGGCCAGCCCATCACCCGTCAACAGCTCGCCGACGAGTGCGTCATTCGCGAGGGACCGAAGATCCTCGACACGCTCATCAACCGCGCGCTCATCGAGCAGGCGCTCAAGGGGCGGAAGCTCGAGGTCACGGGCGCTGAGATCGAACAAGAGATCGAAAGCGTCGCCGCTCGCTTCGGCATCAGCCGCGAAGCCTGGCTCCGCACCCTCGACAAGGAAAAGAAAATCTCCCCGATGCAATACGCGCGGGACATCATCCAGCCCGCCCTCGCCCTGCGCAAGCTCTGCGCGGGCCGGGTCCAGGTGACCCCCAAGGATCTGAAAGACGCCTTCGAGGCCCAGTTCGGCGACAAGCTCCGCTGTCGCATGATCCTGCTCGACAAGCAAGCCAACGCCATCGAGATCTGGGAAGAGCTCAAGAAGAACCCCGGCGGCTTCGAGAAGCTCGCCCAGGAACGCTCGATCGACAGCGGCAGCCGGGCCCTGGGCGGGCTGGTGGCCGAGCCGATCACCCGCCATGCCTATCCCCAGAACGTCTCCGACGCGGCGTTCCAGCAGCTCGTCGACGGCGATCCCAAGGATCGCGATCCTTCTCACAAGCCCAAGGACGGCGACTTCACGGGCCCCATCCAGATCGCGGAAACGGCCTGGGTTCTCCTCCGCCGCGAGTCCGTGGTCCCCGCCGTCAAGGGCGCGGACCTGCGCGACGAACGGGTGAAGAAGCAAACCTATGACATGATCTATGAGGTCAAGCTCAAGGAAGCGATGGGCCTCGTCTTTCAAGAGATCGTGAAGGCCTCGTCGATCGAGAATCGGCTCACCGGGGCCGTGAAGCTCGCCAACGACGACCGGTCGAACGAATACAAGAAGGCCGAGGCCGACGTCCACGAAGAGGCGGGGAACGTCCAGGGCAGCGTGAAGCTGATGTCGGACCCCAACGCGGAGTTGCCCCTGAAAGACGCGGCCGCGGCCCCCAAGGGGACGGTCGCGCCCGATGACGCGGCTGTGTCGCGTACCAAGATCCCGACCCCGGCCGCACTCTCGCCCGAGGCGGCCGCGGAATTCAACCGCATCTCCCCCAAGTCCAAGAACGCGGGCTCGGCCACCCCCGCCCCGAGCGGCACGGCCCCCGCCCCGAGCGCAGGCGCCGGGTCGCCCAACTGAGGTCGAACCGCTCGAGCCGACGCCATACCCAAACATCCGGCCCTCGCGACCATGCGGGGGCCGGATGTTCTCTTTTGGCGACGACACGCTCGCAAGGCGGGGGCGGCTCTGGACAACGTCGCCGGCTTCACCGATAGTGTTTCGTACCGCGATCGAGCGGGCGCTTCGTCCGCGCGCCGTCGAGCCGCAAGGCGTGGTTTCCTCGACATCGCGGCCTGGGAGCGACCGATTTCATGGGCGCAGCCGTCGACCTGAGAACTTACGTCCGCGACATCCCCGATTTCCCCAAGCCGGGGATCCTGTTCAAGGACATCACCCCGCTGCTCTCGAATCCCGAGGCGTTCGCCGCCTCGATCGATCAGTTTGCCCAGAGATTTCAGGGGCGAGGGGTCAACCTGATCGCCGCCGCGGAGGCCCGAGGCTTCATCTTCGGCGCACCGCTGGCGATCCGGATGAACGTCGGCTTCGTGCCGATCCGTAAGCCGGGCAAGCTCCCGTTCGCGACGATCGCGGCCGAGTATCAACTGGAATATGGCGTGGACAAGCTCGAGGTCCACACCGACGCTTTCGGACCCGGCCGCCGGGTGCTCTTGATCGACGACGTCCTGGCCACCGGCGGCACGATGCGCGCCTGCCGCGAGCTGGTGGAATCCACCGGCGCGACCGTGATCGCGAGCGCATTTCTGATCGAGCTCGGCTTCCTGGGCGGTCGGGCCAGGCTCGAGCCCTGCGAGGTCGTCAGCCTGATCACCTACTAACCCACCGCGACCCGCCCTCATGCACGACGCCTGGATTGCCGCCAGAATGTCGCGGATCGACGCCTCCGGCATCCGCAAGGCGTTCGAGCTCGCGCGCCAGCTCAAGGATCCGATCAACCTCTCGATCGGGCTGCCCGATTTTCAGCCCCCCGAGGCTGCTCGCCTGGCCGCCATCCACGCGATCGAGAGCGGCGCGAACGCCTACACCCTCACCCAGGGCATCCCCGAGCTCGTGTCCCGACTCCAGGCGAAGGTCGATCGGGAATACGGCCACTCCGACCGCCAGGTGCTCGTCACCAGCGGCAGCTCGGGCGCGCTCACGCTCGCCCTGGCCGCGGTCGTCAATCCCGGCGAGGAGGTCGTCCTCTTCGATCCTGGCTTCGCCATGTACCGGCATCTGACGACGCTCGCGGGGGGCTCGAGCGTCATGGTCGACACTTATCCGGACTTTCGCCCGACCGCGGAACGCGTCCAGGCCGCCCTCAGCCCACGCACCAAGTGCGTGATCGTCAACAGCCCCGGCAACCCCACCGGCCAGGTCGCGACCGCGGCTGAGATGAAAGACCTCGCGGACCTCTGCCGTCGCCGCGAAATCCTGCTCATCAGCGACGAGGTCTATCGCTCGTTCTGTTACGACGGCCCGTTCGACTCACCGGCCCGCCATAACGACGACGTACTCGTGGTCGACGGATTCAGCAAGTCGCACGGCATGACCGGCTGGCGGCTGGGCTACGCCCACGGACCCAAACGACTCATCCAGGAAATGGCCAAGCTCCAGCAATTCACGTTCGTCTGCGCGCCGTCGATCGCCCAGCACGGCGGCGCGGCCGTCGTCGACCACGACCTCTCGAGCCAGACCGCCGCCTACGGTCGCAAACGCGACATGGTCGTGGAAGCCCTGGACGACCTCTACGACCTGCCCCGACCCGAAGGCGCGTTCTACGCCTTCCCCCGCGCGCCTTGGGGAACGGGAACCGAATTCACCGCTCAGGCCATCCAGAAAAACCTGCTGATCATTCCCGGCAACGTCTTCTCGGCACGCGACAGCCACATTCGCATCTCGTTCGCCGTCGACGACCAGACGCTGGCACGCGGGCTCGCGC
Source organism: Planctomycetales bacterium (assembly GCA_027459775.1). Lineage (GTDB taxonomy): Bacteria > Planctomycetota > Planctomycetia > Isosphaerales > Isosphaeraceae > JAKBAP01. The sequence goes on from DAIDHE010000179.1 coordinate 17,676, forward strand.
TTTTACGCGAGCTGGCACGGAAGCCTTCGTGAGCAGCCATCCCGCGGGACGCTTGCTCAGGCGCTCTCTTTCTTGCGTTCGCGATCGCCCGCCTTGGGGTTGGTGATCGCTGCGGGGGCGGTGTCGAACAGGCTCTTTTCCCGGCGAACCACCTCACCCGTCACCAGGAATTTGCCCTTGTCCTTCGCCGCCCGGTCCGGGAGCTCGAACATGATGTCAAGCATGATGTCCTCGACGATCGACCGCAGGCCGCGTGCCCCGGTGTCTTTCGCCTTGGCCATCTTGGCGATTTCGAGCAGGCCGTCCTCGGTGAATTCGACGTCGGCCTCTTCCATCTCGAAGAATCGGCGATACTGCTTGACGAGTGCGTTCTTGGGCTCGGTCATGATCCGGACGAGCGCGCTGATGTCGAGCGGCATGAGCGGGCAGATCACCGGCAGCCGGCCGATGAATTCGGGGATCATGCCGAATTCGAGCAGGTCGTCCGAGGTGACCTTGCTCAGGAGCTCGCCCAGGTCGGTGTGCTGCTCGGCCTGGGACTGACTGCCGAACCCGATGGTCTTGCGACCGGTGCGGCGGGCGATGATGTGCTCGAGCCCGACAAAGGTTCCACCGCAGATGAACAGGATATTGGTCGTGTCCATCTGGATGTACTGCTGCTCGGGATGTTTTCGACCACCCTGGGGCGGGACGTTGGCCACGGTGCCCTCGAGCATCTTGAGAAGCGCCTGCTGGACCCCTTCGCCCGAGACGTCGCGGGTGATCGAGACGTTGTGAGTGGTCTTGCCGATCTTGTCGATCTCGTCGATATAGACGATTCCGCGCTGGGCGGCCTCGAGGTCGAAATCGGCGGCGTGGAGCAGCTTGAGCAGGATGTTCTCGACGTCTTCGCCGACGTAACCGGCCTCGGTGAGGGTCGTTGCGTCGCCGATCGCGAACGGCACGTTCAAGACCCGGGCCAGGGTTCGGGCGAGCAGCGTCTTGCCGCAGCCGGTGGGGCCGATCAAGAGGATGTTGGACTTGTCGAGCTCGATCTCGCTTTCGGATTCCTCGCCATGGACGAGCCGCTTGTAGTGATTGTGGACCGCGACCGACAAGACTTTCTTGGCGCGTTCCTGGCCGATGACGTAGCCGTCCAGGTGTTCCTTGATTTCGCGCGGGGTGGGGATGTCGGTGAAGAGCGTCTTGGGGACGCCCCGCCTGCGCCGTTCTTGATCGAGGATCGACTGGCAGAGCTCGATGCAGTCGCCGCAGATGTAAACGTCGCCGGGCCCCTCGACCAGCGGGCCGACGTCGCGGTAACTCTTCCGGCAGAACGAACAAAAGGCGTTCTTCTTGGGCCCGCCCGCCGACCCAGTGGTGACATGCCCGCCGCCGTTGCGCTTGCCGCCGCCCGGCGGGTTTCCCGCTCCGTCCTTACCTGATGCCATGCCCCACCCTTTCCTCTGACTGGAGTGTGCGATCGCTCGACGCGACCACCACAGCCTAACCTACAACATGACGTGGCAACAGAGCGCCGTCCTCGACTTGATCCGCCTCGCGCCGTCGAAACGATCGTCACGAGCCGTCAAGTGAGATCCCGATCGCCGGCGAACGCGCCTCTTTCCGCCCAGCCCGTCCTGGGCGACCCGCTCATCCCTACGCTTGGTTTCGACGACCCTAGCATCTTAGCGCGGGCCGCCACTCCTCGCAAGTCCGGTCAATGTTCAGGTCATGGACCCCATGCCCAGGCGGTCGTCGGGTTTCACGCTGGTTCGATCGTGCCAGTTCATGAATCCCGTCTCATCTGATCCGCCTCATTCCACTCACATGCCCGTGCCGCGACGGACCCTGCACATTTTACCCCCGCCCATCGAGCGCCCCGCGCAGGCAAGCGATGCTTTGCCGGGCGGTCTCGAGCGCACCGGGCGAATAATCGAAGACCTCGACCGAGGCGTATCGATCATAACCGGCCTCGAGAAGTGCCCGCATGATCGGTCCAAAGTCGACCGTGCCCATGCCCGGGCCCCGCAGATTCACGTCCTGAACGTGCACATGCCCCGCGATCGCCCCGTGCCTCCGGAACAGCTCCGCCACGGTCGCCCCCGTCTCGCCGCTCTGCGCCTTCACGTCGAGATGGAGCTTGAGCCGCGGCGAGCCGACCCAGGCGATCAGCTCGAGCGCTTCGTGGCAGGTGTTGATGAAATCGGTCTCGCTCGCCGCCAGGGGCTCGAAACAAAGGTCCACGGCCAATCCCTCGAGCTCGGGCATGATCCGCGCGAGCACCTCGGCCGCGTAAGCGCGAGCCGTCGCAAGGTCGACCCCAGGCAAGAGATTCCGCTGCTTGGGCGAGCCCAGAACCATCAGCGAACCCCCCAGATCGCGCGTGGCCTGGGCCAGCGCGACCAGATAATCGCCGGTCGCGATCCGGACCGGCCGGTCGGGCGAGGTCAGATAAAACCCCTCGGTCCGCGCGAGCAGCCAGTGCAGGCCGATCGTCTCGAGCCCGGAATCGGCCACGATCCGCCTGAGCTCATTCCGCCGCTCGCGCGAAAGGTCGGTGATCAACGGGGCGAGCGTGAACGGGGCGAGCTCGAGCCCGTCGTAGCCGAGATTCTTGACCGCGGAACAGACCTGGGCGAACTCCCAGCCCTCGAACAGTTCGTTGCAAATGCCCAGCTTGATCATGGCGTGCGATCCGGGGTGGTGTTCAGGGTGCAGTCGCCTGGCCGGTCGCGAGCCGGGCGGCCTTGAGCGTGTTTTCGAGCAGCATCGCGATCGTCATCGGCCCGACCCCGCCGGGCACGGGCGTGATCCACGACGCGATTGGACCGACGCTCGCATGATCGACATCGCCGACCAGTTTACCCCCCTCGCCGCGATGGATTCCCACGTCGACGACGACCGCCCCGGGCTTGACCCAGCTCGCGTTCACGAGCTCGGGCCGGCCCATGGCGACGATCACGATGTCGGCCTCGCGCGCGATCGAGCGGGGGTCGGGCGTGGCCGTGTGGCAGACGGTGACCGTCGCGTCGCCCCCGAGCCCCTTTTGCATGAGCAATAGCGCCATCGGCAAACCGACGATCCGCGACCGGCCCAGCACCACCGCCCGCCGGCCCCGCGTCTCGATCCCCGACGCGATCAAAAGCGCGCGAATCCCCCAGGGCGTGCAGGGCGCGAACCGGGGCGAACCTTGCGCCAGCAGGCCCAGATTCTCGGGATGAAAGCCATCCACGTCCTTCACCGCCGACACCCGCTCGATCACCGCCCGCTCATCAATGTGGGCGGGCAGCGGCAGTTGGACCAGGATCCCATGAACGGCCGGATCGCCATTGAGCTGGTCGATCACGGCCAGCAGCGCCCCCGCCGCGACGTCGCCCGCGAGCCGGATCACCCCCCCTGCCATCCCAGCCTCTCGGGCGGCTGATTCCTTGTGCCTTACATAGACCTGGCTGGCCGGGTCGTCGCCCACGACCACGACCGACAGCCCGGGCGCGACGCCCGTACGCCCCACCAAATCCGCGGTTTCGGCAGCGATCCGCGCCCGGATGGTCTTCGCCAGCGCTCGTCCATCAAGGATGGCGGCCGACACGCTGGCGGATCTCCCCGGTGAGGAACAAAACGGTGCGAGCCCCATCGGTGGACTCGCCGGCTCATGACGTTCACGACCATGATTACAGCGGAGAGGACAGGACGGCAATTGAACTTTTTATCGCCGGCGTCCGGGGCTGGGAAGCCGATCCGCGGCGGCATTTCCCCGGGAAATCAAAGCAATAATGACCCAGTCTAGTTCGTATGATCGTCCAGAAAGCTCCCTAGGGCAGTCTCAGATTTCACCGAGTGTTTGTCAAGCTAGGGAGGTCAGCCTCTCCAACTGCACGTGGATTCACTGAACATGTCCGGATTGTGTCCGATTCCTGATCGGCCTCTTCATTTTTCCAGGGTTTTCGCGGCCGCGGCCCTCGCCGCTCAACTTTCGGAGATGCGATGTCAGGTTGTGTCCGGATGCCTCGTTCAAGAAATAGCAAGTAAACGCTCCCGAACGGTCGAGACAAAATTGATGCAAATCTTGTCAGGACACTGCTCGCCGAGTTCCTTCAGTACGGCTTGAACGAGCGGCTGGCTCAGGAACGTGTCCTCATCCGACCAGAGCTTCGCTTCCCTCATGCGACGACGGGCGTCGTCCATGAGCGAGGGCGTCGGCTCGTTGTGCGCGACATCGTTGCGGATCTCGCGGATTTTGCTGCCGACTGCCTGGCCGAGGCTCTTCAATTCAGTGCGCTTGAGGTAGTGCTCGGCAAGGCGGATGGCGCACACCTCGCTGTCGTCAATCCAGTACCAGTCGTGGCCATCGGCCGTCTCCTTGAAGATGAACGGTTTCTTCCGCTCCTCGTCCTGCTTGGTTTTCGACAAGCATGTGAGCTTGGACTCGTCGCGCTCTCGCACCAGATCGTCGGCAGGGGTTGGGTCCAATCTGAACTGGCGCTTGCTCACATGGCGAGTCGCGCAGGAGCCGAGGTGGTCCCACAGCGCCGCCTCGAAGAATGCGACGGTGCCGTGAACCGCATGGGGGACATCGCCCGCTCGTAGCGCCAGCTCGACGCGCAACGCCGCGCGTACCGCCATGCGCGGATGCGTGAGAACGGCGAGGTCGCCGTCCGTTGGGCCGTCGAGCATGGGCAGCGACGACGCGAAGCAGGCGAGCCACCGAATGACTCGCGTCCACTCCTGACCCAGCTCGCTCTCAAGGTGGCTGACCGCACCCCACGCGCCAAGGAGGTTGCCCTTCTCGACGAGCGAGAGTGCGTGCCAACGCGCGCGGTAGCCCGCTGCCGGGTGGAACTTCTCCTCCAAGGCGCGATCGTCTTGCTGGGCGCGGTCTCTATCGGGCACCTCCAGCGCGGTGACGGTCGGTCCGCCGACGGCGTGCAGGCGAACCATCTCGTCAATGAGATCGTTGGCGGCAGCAAGTCCGCCGGTCGTGGCGACGAAGACCGTGTCGTTCTTCGTGAGTTGCTCGACCTGCTTTCCGATGGCGTGCGAGAGCGTGGCGACGACCGTTCGCCGGACGACCGCGTCGACATTATTCGACGGGTCTTCAAGCTGTTCCGCGCCGGTCAAGAACGCCACGCGGATCACCTGGTTGACGCCACGACCGCGAAAGCGGCGTTCCATGACTTCGCCTGCCAAGCGAGGGTCACGCGCATCTTGCCGGTTGGTCTCGAAGATGAGGGCTGACGTCGGCGTTGCATCACCGAAGTGCGTGAGCACGGCATCGAGCTTCGGTGTGCAAAGCTTCAACTCGCCATCGGGCAAGGTCTTGATAATGTCCCTGCTCCGCGCGCTCGGAGCGTCGAGCACTGACCACGAACGCTCCTTGATGGCGTCATGCAGTGTGCCGCAGGTGTTGCCGTCGAGCTTGTGTCGCTGGTCGTCGACGACGAGCTGCACGTCTGTCTGGCCAACGGTCATGACGAGCAGCATCTTCATCACGCGCCATCCTTCTTGTAGCGGCGGTTGCGCGAGTGCTCGGCGCGCAAGCTGGTGTGGAAGGTGTAGATCTGCCCGTCCTTGCGTGGGTAATCCCCCGCTCTCGGGTGGTTGCGGCGATGGATCGCCAGCCACTCGTCCTGCGTCGCCGTCTTCTGGTGGTTGTTCTTCACCCAGGCGCTGAGGTCGGCTTCGGGCATCAGCGAGGGAGTATCGCTTGCTTCATCGAGGATCAGGAGCGCCCTTGCCTCAATGCGCACACTGCCCCAGCCAAGCGGGCGCGCGTAGCCGAGCTTCGAGCAGTAGCCGTCGGTGTGCGTGCCGCCGAGCACGCCCTTGAACTGGTCGGGGCAGAAGGCGACGAGGATCGCGGCCAACTCGGCGGCGTCGAGGTCGCGGAAGCGGACGGCAAAGCGGAATTTGCGGCTCGGCTTAGACGCTTCGAACGCCAAGGTGCTACGGTCATTCTGCTTGTTCGCATTGGAGGCATCTTCCCAGGGCGTGCCCGAGTAGGCGTCCCTGCGATCGAGGTAAAACTTGCGGCCCGCGAGCTCGCCGGGCGCGTCATAGCCAGCGGCGTCGCCATAGGTGACGAGCGTGGCTTTGTCGGCGGGCCGCGATTGCGGGTGATGCGGCTGCTTGAGGTAGTGCTCGACAGCACTCGGCCGGGGCATGCCCAGCTCCTTGAGGAAGGTCGGTGGAAGGAAGCGGGCGTCATCGGTATCATTCTCGCCGACCACTTCGAGCCCCGCGTTGACGAAGACGCGGCCCATGAGCTGCGAGTGGTCGTCGTTGCCGATGCCCGCGCTGCCTTCGTTGTCGCCGGTGTAACCGAAGAGCCGACGCACGGCCGAGAGCTCCTTCGGTGCGCCTTCGTCGTCATGCGCGCGCTCGGCCTCAAGCGGGAAGAGCCCGTGCCGTTCGAGCTTCGGTGCGTCGGCGTCTTTGCGGACCGAGTCGGTGTAGGCCCAGCGGTAGTAGTAGTGCCAGCCGAGCGAGACGATGCACTTCTTCTCGGTGTCCCACTCGACCCAAACGAGATCGCCGGCCTGGAAGGCACTACCGGCTCCCTTCTCGACAGCCTCTCGCGCGAGGCGCTGCTTCTGCTGGTCGGTACCGATGTTCGGGTGGCGAGCGCTGAAATGGCCGTCGTTCGCATCGAGCAGTTGCGTCAACGTTGCAGCGTATTGCTCGATGACGGGCGACAACGGGCGGACGGCTTCGTGCTCAACGCGAAGCTGCTGCACGTCGATGTGCGTGTGAATGAGCTTCCGTCGTGCATCCTCGGAGAGCACTGCTTCGGGAAGCGGCTCTCCAGCTCCGAGTCCACCTCGATAGGGCTCGGTTTCGCGGGTTGGGCGCACAATATCGCGAGATCCAAGCTCTCTTCGAGGGAAGTAGGCTTGCTGATCCCTCGTCGCCATCGTGAGCACATCGACCTGCTCGGGCACGGGCCACGCCGTGCCGCCAACGTCGACGGTCGTCGCGGTGCGCACCCGGGCAAGACGCGGTTCAAGGAGCCGACCCTCGGTTCGACCAGGGTATTTGAGGTTTGGGCGGTACGAGTACGAACGCTCAGCGACACGTTCCATCGGCGCACCGAAGAGTGCGCCAAACTCGTGGCGAAGAAGCCCCTTCAGCGAGTCACCGGGGATGACTACGGGACGCTTGCCCCAAGGCGCACGTAGCGGGCAAAGCACGGATTTTTTGTTCGCGAGCTGACCGACACCAATGATGTTCTGCGGGAGTGGCCAGTCGCTTTCGATGTCGCCCACTAGCCCGCGCTCCCACCCGACAAGAAGCGGGGTCAGCGTCTCGAGCTCGAAGCGAATCTCGCCCGAGAGTCGGCCCTTGCTGCTCGTACCGTCGTGCCAAATAGGGGCAGAGGTCGTGAACTCCTTGGGGAGCGCGACGAAGCCGTAAGGTTTTGGAAAGGGATCAGGCCGTTCGGGAATAGGAGTTTCTTCAAGGCCTGCCGCCGCGAGTTTGGCTCGAACTTGCTCCAGATGGGATTCCTTCACAGCATCGATGAAGAATTCAATCTTCTTTCTGGCATCGATGACGTCCACGTGCGGAACCAACAGGCCTTTGAGCTTGTTCGGCTCGCGTGGCTTACCGTCCTTGACCACGACATACATCCGGTGTGGCTTCTGCGACATCAGCGCTTCTCCTTGATGAGTGTGAAGCCGAGGATCTCGTCACCGACGTGCCACTCTCGCAGGAGCACGTAGCCCTGGCCGGTGTTTTCCGAAGAGAAACGCTGGAAGCCGTGCAGGCGCGCGGGCGTATGGACCACGCGGGTTTGCTTCGCGTCGTCTGCCTTCGATGTGAGTTCCTCGATGAGCACGAAGCGCGGGCCGTTCGACGTGCGAACGGCCCGCCAGACCGCGTGCTCCGCGTAGAAGGCGACCTCATCGACCTGGAGCTTGTCGTCTTCACTGGGCCACGCATTTCCGAACGTCGCGGGTGGTGTGTGCAAGTCGAGGTCGATGGTCGGATCGCACCACCACGCGACGAAGCCGTTGCCAAGCGAAGTCTTCGCGAGCTTCGCGGCCTCACCGAGGGTGAGCACGTCGGCGACTTCGCCGGTCTTGCTGCGCACCCACACGTCGATAGCGTCAGGTCGATCTAGGAAGGTGCGCGTCGAGCCTGAGACGCTCGACGTCTGCTTCTCGGGTTCCTTCGGCTGTGTCCACGTCCTCGACGACTTCACGACGTCGTCGTTGACCCACGGCTTCGCCTGCCAATGTCCCGAGCCAGCGCCGCGCGTCTTTTGGCCGCCGACCGGCAGATGCCCGAGCGCGCCGAGCGCGACCTGGCGATCGATGAGCTTCACGAGCGGCTCGACCTCTTCGGAGGTTGCCCCTTCGACAACGACGCGCACCGGGAACGTGCCATGGAGCACGCGCACCGCGTCGCGCTTGGCGCTGCCGTAGGAACCCGCCGAGAACTCGTCCTCCGCGTGCATATGCAGCTTCGCCGCCGACCAAGCACCTTCGGCGCGCGCGTCGCGGATGAGGATGCGGCTGCTCTTGCTGACGGTACCGAAGGCTTGGCCCGCGAGGTCGTCAGCGCCGACGTCGACCTGCACGAGGTGCGGATCTTTCACATCATGACCCGCGGTACGTTCCATGCGCGAAAACGCATGACGCAGCGGCCCGCGCACGCTCGCGCCGGGGAGCAATGGGCGACCGTCCTCCATGAGCAACGCGCGGTCCGTACTCAGCTCGTCAGGCGTCCTCTGGTTCGTCGCCCACGCGGGCTTGACCCATGTGCCGTCTCCCGTCGGCTGCACGGTTCGATCGGTGTCGTGCGGGCCGACGGCGAACATGTCGAGGCCCCACGCGGGTTCGCTAGGCTCGGGTTTGTACTCGCCGAAGGAGACGTTCACATCGAGCGTGCGGAAGCACCATGAGCGCGTGGGCAAGACGACGGGCACCATGACAGCGCTCACATTGGGTTCTCGTGGACGCCCGGTCTTGATCCATTCGTCGTAGTTGGCCTCGTCGAAGCGGTACGCCTTCAGGTCGTCGATGTGGCACCAGCCGAGACCGCGCGAAGCGCTGCCTCCGAGCCAGCAGCGCCCCTTGGCCCAGTGCTCCGCGAGCACGTAGCCGAGGATGCCCTCGGCTTCGGTGAACTCGGCGTCATCGAACGCATGGGAGCCGTCAACGCGGAAGCCGAGCTGCCACTTCGTGCCTGCGAGGATGACCTCGCGGTCGTAGAGCACGCCGCCGGCTCGTGCGCCGGTCTTCTGGCGAATGCCCACGCCAGCGCGGATGCGTGGTACGCCGGTCGCGGTCGCGTCGGCGAACTCCCACGCCGAGCGGCGCAGGGCGCCGTACTTGATGTCGTCGGAGACGGCGCGCGGCAGCGGGTCGAAGAATCGCTTCGCCAGCGAGACGGCCGCACCCTTGAGGCCGCGCCCCACGAGCGTCGGAACATCATCGACGAGCGCGAAGGGCTGGTCGGCGCTGGTCTCGCGGTCGTGGCCCGACACCGAGAGCGCCGAGTCCTGCACGAGGGTGGCCGTAAACAGTGTGAGCTTCGTGGTCATCTGGCCTCCTTCGCCGTCTTGCGCATGTCGGCGCGCAACCATCTCACGAAGAGGCGCGCGTGAAGAGCTCGCTGCTTCGGTTGCAGCGCTCTGTCGTTGAGCTTGTCGAGGATCGCCTTCGCGTCGTGGTGCTTCCAGTTCTTGCCGCCTGCCGTCGTCGGATTGAGGCGACTGGTCAGTGCGTTCGCGTCACCTCCTTCGAGGTCGCCGACGAGGTCGAGCCATTGCGAGAGGCTCGGCTTGCGCTCGTTGCCTCCACCAAGCTTCGCCAGCGTCTTGTGCACGTTGAACCACTCCTGCGTCTTCGCGGCGATGGCCTCCTCCGCGATGTCGGCGGCAGGCGTCGGCGCACTGCTTGTAGGAGTCTCGCCGGTCACACCCGGAAGCGCGTCGTCGAGGCGGAAACGCCCGAAGCCCTCGTGCGTGCGTTCGCCGAGCCACACGTTCTTCGCGGCCCGCTCCGCAAGCTTCGCAACACCGGTACCTGACACCTCGAACACGGAACCGCGTCGAATCGCCGCCGCAGGCATGCGCCACAAGCGCGACGTGCCGTTGAAGCCGTGGACCATGACGCTGTCTTGCAGCGACTTACCAAGTTGAACGTCGTCGCCAAACAGCGCTTTGATCGCGTCTGCATCGAGCGCCGTTCTCCAGCGCAGATGCACATCGCGCACGAGGAGATCGGAGGTCAGCGTGAGCAGTGCCTTGTCCGTGGTCTTCGTCGCAGCAGGAGCCTTCGACCACGCGAACTGAGCCACCTCGACCGGCGCTCCTGCACGACCGACGCGCAACCAGCGTCGTCCTTCGAGCACGGGCGCCAGCTTCTCCGCGACTTTCTTCAGATCCTCGGGCGAACCATGAAGCTCTGCGAGGAAGTGCGTCTTCTCAACGATCTGTTCGATGGCGAAGAGCGATGCATCCACCTGTTTGGGATCGGGCCGCCCGTTGCGTAGTCGCACCCTGCGCGCGGGCTTGAAGGTTATCCACGCCTCGCTCGGGCTCGCGCGGTAGACGAAGAGGTCGTCCTCGGGCCGCTTGAGCTTCTCTTCCGCACCCCACAAGTCGATCCGCTTCGTGGGCGCGATCGACTGGGCCCACCAGGGGACGTCACCCGCCGCGCCCTTCGGCTTCTCGCTCTGGAGCGAGAGCGGTGCGGGCAGCACCTCCACGCCATCGAGCTTCGCTGGTGTCGCGGGAAGCGGTAGCGCGTCGCTCACTGAGACCTTCCCCGACGTGAGCAGCGAGGCCGTTGCGTGATCGCCCTCGGCGATGAGCCACGCAGCGACCGCGCCGAGCAACGCTCGACCCGGCACAAACGCGAGGCTTGGGATCAAGTTGTCGGGCGTCGCCGTCGCGGTGATGCAGAGCGGATCGCGGTTCTTGACCTGGAGTACGAGGCGTCCCGTCGCTGCGCCCGTCTTGCGCGTCGTGGTCGTGATCTCTGAGAGCGAGAGCTTCACCCGACCAGCGCCAGTCGAGCGCCCGCCGCCGAGTGCGTCGACCTCTTGCACGAACCGTTGCAACGTCGGCAAGTCGCTCGCGGGCAGCTCGACCTCACCGACGAGCTTAGTGCCCTTGGGCACGTGCTCGATGACCCGCAGTGTGTCGTCCTTCGGCGCGCGGTTGTCGAATGACTCTCGTGCGGTCGAGCACCAAATGCGGCTCTCGGGGCTCTCCTTCGCGTAGAGCGAGGTGAAGACGGCGCATTGCTTCTCACCGCCAGCGCGCCCGAAGAACTTCCTCGCCTCTTCCTCACCGCGAAGCCTGCGTGCGGCGTCGCGCAGCACACCCTCGACGTGCGAGGCCCAGATGACAGGGCGGTCATAGCGGTCGCGGACGATGAGCGCGTCGATGCCACCTCCACCCGAGCCCGAGCCGATGTGGGCGTCCGAGAGGAACTCGGCGGTGAGCGTGTAGCGTACCCACTTCCTAGACATGGGCGAGCTCCCGCTTGGAGTTAGCGCGCTCGGCGTTGCGACCGAGACGAGCGATCTCGGTGATCTCGACGAGATCGAGCAGTGCCGTCAGCCATGGCCCGTTGTTCGCCGCTCGTCGCCACGGCGTCGTCACGCCTGCTTTTTCGAGTGGTTCCTTGGCCTGTTGTGGCAGTTCCGCGAACGCCAACTCCGAGAGCGCTCGTCCACGTGGGAGCTGATCGACGAGATAGCGGAGCTGCGATCGCGGCGCTTGCTTGAGCTTCTCAGCACCGTTCAAGAGCGCCTGCAATGAACCCGTGCCTTTGCCGAGCACATCGACAGGCCGCTGTGAGAGCACGCGCAGCTCGTTGCCGCTGCCGCGCAGCCAGTCGCGCCGACGCACCGCTTCTGGGTCATCGACCCACGAGGTGCTGTAGACGGCCCAGTCGATGACAGAGCGATTCGCCTCGCCGTCCTTCGGCCCACGGAAGCGGCGCTTCGCCGAGCTGGCGAGTTGCTCGGCTACCTCGTGCAGCCGATGGATGGGGATGGTGTGCTTGGCGAACACCACGCCGACGCCGAGGGTCAGCGTGAAGCCGGTGCTGTCCTTCTGGAGCGCGTCCAGCTCCTCGCACAGAGTGACGGTGAAGGGCAATGCGATCGCGGCCCGGCTCACGAGCAAGAGGTCATCGCCACCGAGCATCAGCGGGATGAGCGGCGCTTTTCCCGTGTCGGGGCAGTGCGCGTCGATGGCCTTCTGCACCGCACGCCGCAGCAGCACGCGATTCTTGTGGAAGTATGCCGCTCGCTCGCTGTCGGTCTTGCCCGCACCGCTGCCGACACCATTGCCGTCGGCGTGGATGAGCGCGAGGTAGCCATTACCCACCAAGTCCTTCAGCTCTTGCGCGCGGTTCAGCGCCTTGAGCTTGGTCTTGTCGCTGAGCAGGCTGGCCACGTCGACAGCCGTGCCGTCTTCGGTGCGCCTGGCCGCCTCGTGCCTCTGTTTCACATCGAGCGAGACGGCGGGGAGCTCGTCGCCTTGCTCGACGATGTCAGACGCGAGGCCTCGCCCAGTCCACTCGCAGGGGGCGAGCACTGGCAGCTCGGTGGAGAGATGTACCTGGCTCCTGGTCAGTGGCTCTAGGTCGATTAACACACGGAACCGCAGACCCGGCAGGCGCGACCGCAAGAGGCACCCTGCCGCGTCGGCGAACGCTTCCGCACCGCTCGCAAACAGCGCCTCGAAGTGACCTCCGTCGCGCGCGAGGATGCCGTCCTTCGCGTCGGCGGCAGGGTCGTCGTGGTCCTTGAGCGGATCGTTCTCGTCGGCAGCGCGGTACGTCTCGCTGCTCGGCGCAAGCCTCCAGCCACACCCCGTCTCGCGCGCCAGCTCCGGAAGCACGACGCGCAAGGTCTCGCCGAGGAGCGCATTCGCCCCGACCATCGCCCGCAGGCGCGGCACCGCGAATAGCCAGGTTTGCACACGTTGAAGCTCGATATGGACGGGAACCGGCTTTTCGGAGGGGCGGTCGGGTATCTCTTGTGGCATGGGCGGTTCCTCTGGCACTAACCTCGCCGGCGGTTCCTCTGGCACTAACCTCGCCGTTCAAGTTTCGCACGGTCTTTCAGTCGATTCGGACGGCAAAGTCAGCCATGACCTGTCAGGCATCGCCACACATCTGGCCATTGTCAAGCCGTCTGTGCAATCAGACACATTCTACTGGCATCAAGTTCAGAAGGACATCCGGCAGGCGGCAGTTGAACCGCGTTAACGTCAGCAAAGAGAACCGAAGAACCGCAGCCAGGAAATACACGACTTCAAGCAGAAAACCCACTACCGATGCCGGCAGCGGGTCTTTCAAAGATTTCAAGCGGAGAGGACAGGACGGCAATTGAACTTTTTCTGGGCGGCATCAGGGCACTGACGTTGCAGTTACCCATCGGTGACATTGAGGCCGCGTGCGGAAGGAAGCCTTAATGCTGAATCCCGGTTGACCACGAGACCAGACACTGGCGAGATACCCAGCCAGCCCCATGGGGCCGAAGCCTAAATGGGTTCTTGCCGTTCTAGCTCCTCCAACTTTCTCCTCCACCATTCCCAATCTCCGACCTGGTGGAAGTACTCGCCGTTCGCTGGCTTACGCCTCAGGGCGGCCCGCCACACGTCTACGGCCTGAATCGTTGCATCGTGCCGACGAATGCTGCCCCGGAGGAAATCTCTCAGACAGAAGCTGGAATCTCTCCATGAGAAATGTACCCATCTCGGCTCGCCATGAATGGTCGGCTCCCCGATGAAGAGAAGGTACCTGCCTCGCGTCGTTGGAAGAGCAGCCGCTTCCGGAATCCGTGGCAGGACGGTTCCAACCCGTGGGCCTACTGGTTGCTGTGGAGCCTGTAGTGCCGCAGCCGGGCTTGCCTCCTCGCCTCCCACATGCTTCTCAAGCGCGATTGTGATTTCGGCTTTCAGCGTCCGCCGATTTCGCTCGGCCAATGCTTCGAGCCGGTCGGCCAGGTCTTGCTCTAGTTCAACGTAAACCGGGCGCATCCCCCGGCGCGGTACCGTCGGCATGTTGGCTTACCTCTGCCTGGATGCTATCCGCCGTAAGTTGCCTTGGCAAGCCTAGAAAACTTGCCAATTCGAATTGACAAAAACTATAGGCGTCCATATTGTATTTGTCATGGTGAGGCGGATGTTTGGCGCGCGCGACCCTTACTTTGGGAGGCCGGACAATGGCGCTCGACGCAATCTACCGAAAGATTCAGCAGGAGGCCGCCGGGGCGGTAGTCGTAGCCTCCTCCATGCGGGGCATCCGCCGCCGCGAACTGGCTCTCAGTTCGCAGCGTCTGCGGGCGTTGCTCACTGGCCGCAACTTGGAGGTCACACTGGAACGCACTCTCGCGGCACTGAAGTCGCGGTGGTTCAACCAGTTGAACGCCGCGGGCGGGGTGGGGGGTGGCAACGGCTTCAACCGCGCCGCCGTCGATCTCGGGCGCTTCTACGTGGGCGCCGGGCTGAGGTGTGTGGCTCTCAAAGAACTCAAGAGCTGGACAGCGACGGACACCCCGCGGGAGGCAGTTGAGGAAGTCTTCGCGTACTGCGCCTGGCTTCTGGCCTTGCGCCGGCGCGGGGTGTCGCCGTACGAGCGCGACGCCTGGGCGCTCGACCGCGTCCAGCTGCACGTGATCGCGCCCGAAGAGTACTTTCGCTCGCATGGGGGCGTGGCCACCGCTTGCGAAGTGTTGCGCCATGCGGAAGTGGAACTGGCGGCGCTGCGCGTTACCCGTCCCGAGCTATCGGGGGTCGCCGTGGCGCCGGCTCCCATCGTGCTGGCGCGGCGCTTCGGAGAAGATGACTTCGTCCGCTGCTTCGACACCGACGCCGTGAATTGCCTGCTCAGGTCGGGCAGGTCCGCCGCAAGCGCTCTGGAAGTGCTGCGGCCGGAGGCGATCCCCGCGCTCGGGGAATGGCTACACGATGCGCTTGCGCAAGCGGGTGCTGCATGACGCCACCTGGTGGTTAGCCCTAATGGAGAAGAATCGAAGGTAAATCATGTCCAAATCTGTCGATCCCAGTTCGCATGTGGCCTACCGGCTCGTGCTGCGAGAGCAGCAGGCCGGCTTCCGCGCAGCCTCCCCGACCATCAGCGACGCTGGGCGCCACCCCGACGACCCGATGGGGCGGCGCCACGGACACCTCCTGGCACTCGGCTGCGAAGAGGAGAACCTCTTCCCGCCGCTGCGAAGATCGGGCGGGGCGCTGGCCTTTTTCTCCGCCCGTGACATCAAGTGGTGGCGGCACGAGAATACTGGCGACGCTGTCGCCATCAACGCCCCTACCCGTAACCTCGCCAGCTCCCAGGTGGCGTGCGTGAACTTCCTGCTGCCGCTGGCCGGCGTGCCCGGCGCTTTGGAGGCCATGCTGCGCACCCTGAATGCGGAGGCCGAATCGGTGCTTCCGCTGGAGTACCGGGGCTTGCGTTCGACCGTTGAGTTTGAATGGATCGGCCTTGATGGATCGCTGGAAGACGCCGCAGATCCGCGGCGCGGGTGCCGAGTGACAACCGCAGACGCGTTCATGATCGCCGCCGCCCGCAGGAAGCGGCGAGGATACCTCTTCGAGTGGAAACTCGGGGAGAGCTATGAGGCAGGACTGTACAAGGGCGACGGCAGCACGGGGGAGGAGCGGCGGCGGAGATACACGCCGCTCTACCAGGCCGCTGATTCGTCCTTCAACGGGACCGTCCCACTCGAAGACTGGTTGTACGACCCCCTGTACCAACTCCTGCGCCTGCGGCTCCTGGCAGACCGCATGGTGCGCCGGCGCGAGTTCGGGGTGGAGGAGGTCCGGCTGGTCATCGTCTGCCCAACGGAGAATGCGGCCTACCTGGAGCGCGTCACGTCGTCTGGGATGTGGAGGCGGCTCCCCAAGGCGCAGACGCTGGCGGAGGTGATGAAGGCAACGCTGCGCGAACCGGTCTCCTTCGCGATCACCTCCCCCACCCACCTGATCGCAGCTATCCGCCAGGCGCAGCTAGGCCCCGCTCTCGACCCCTGGCTCGCGTACCACCGCGACCGCTACGGCTGGTGACGAGTCGCTCGGCCGGGCGTGAAAAAACGCCGTTGTTTGGGGCCAGCGAGAAGGCGGAATTCGGCGTCGGTTGGATGTGGCCCAATCTGGGTTCGTCTAGCCGCCGCAAAGCTCCCCGAGCCAGACTCAAACCAAACCAACGCGGCAAAGTGGCGACCGGATTTGAACCGCGCAAACACTTATCCAATAAGTAATTGCGGGAATCAGAAATGTGGAGCGACAATTCAGATGACACGTTTGAACCTGAAAATCTCGCTGAATCAGGCCAGAGCGCACGATTCTGAAATCAAGCGGAGGAGGAGGGATTCGAACCCTCGGTACCCCGAAGGGGTACACCGGTTTTCGAGACCGGCCCTATCAACCACTCAGGCACCCCTCCGTAGCGGACGCGGGCGAGCCCCGTCGCCCCTCGCCTTCAAATCTTACGAAAATGTCGACGTTCTTGGAAGAATTCCGTGAGGATTTCGCCGCATTCCTTGGCCATCACGCCCGACGTGACCTCGACACGATGGTTGAGCCGGGGGTCGCGGGCGATCCGGTAGAGGCTCTCACA
This sequence comes from Planctomycetales bacterium, assembly GCA_027459775.1. Lineage (GTDB taxonomy): Bacteria > Planctomycetota > Planctomycetia > Isosphaerales > Isosphaeraceae > JAKBAP01. The sequence continues at coordinate 34,259 of DAIDHE010000179.1, forward strand.
AGCGCCCGCCTTGGGATCGGTCGCGCCGTAGACCAGTCGCCCAACCCGCGCCAGCACCATCGCGCCCGCGCACATCGCACAGGGCTCGAGCGTCACATAGACCACGCATTCGTCGAGCCGCCAGGTTGCCAGCGCCCGGCCGGCCAGTTCGAGGGCCAGTCGTTCGGCGTGAGCCGTCGGGTCGTGATTGGTCTCGCGCAAGTTAAAAGCCTGGGAGACCAGCCGGCGGCCGCGCACGACCAGGGCGCCAACCGGCACTTCCCCCAGGCTTCGAGCCTGACGGGCGAGCTCAAGAGCTCGACCCATCATGGCGCGATCGAATTCCGCGTGGTCGTGCTCGGAAGCGCAATCTCCCGGGCTCGAATCGGCCGCGCGGTCCAGCGGTTCGCTCACGTCGTCGACTTGTCTCCCCCCATGTCGAGGGCGTTGAAGAGCAAGGCCGCCGCAGCCCCGCCCGCGAAATCCGCCACGAGATAAATGATCAAATTGGTCACCGTGGCCAGCCCCATGACCGTCACCCCAACACCGACCGCTGGGTTGAACGCGCCCCCGGAGACCGGCCCAACCGCGAATGCCCCGACCACCACCGTGAATCCAATCGCCAGCCCGTAAAACGAATTCCCGGCCGTCCCCTTCGCCGTGGCCGTGTTCAAGACCACGTACACAAGGGCGAACGTGAACAGAAACTCGACGAGGGCCTTGGCGACCACCCCATACTCGGTCCCCGCCGAGGCCGGCATCCCCGGCGGAATCGCACTCGCCTTGATAAAGAGTACGATCGCCCCCGCCGCGATGCCAGCCAAAACCTGGGCAACCACGTAAGGAATCGCGTCGGCCACCGCCAGCTTGCCCCGCAACGTCACCCCCAGCGTCACCGCGGGATTATAGTGACCCCCCGAAAAATGCCCGCCCGCGTACACCATCACCATCAGCGACGCCCCGATCGCGAGCGCGGCCAATGCGCCAGCGCCGTCCGGCCCCTTCACTGTCTGGCCCACCGTGAACACCAGAAAAAACGTCCCGATGAACTCGACCACCAATTTCGGAATCACTTCGTTCCCCCCCCCTCCACGCCGACAACATGAAGACGTGACCGATCCCCGAATGGAATTCAATGCCCCGCACCGATCCAGGCTCGCTCAGACTAATCGAAACCAGCCAACGGATCAAAGGGTCCAGATCCCCACGATTCTCGTTTTCTCCCACCCACATCCCGGCTAATCCCCAAACGGCCCTGAAACCCCCACTTTCAGATCCCCAACACCCGCATTTCGCGGAACATCCTCGCGAACCTGACGCCTAGAACTCTTGAAACCCAGACTCGCACCGCATACGATGCATTGTGGACTGACTGGTCAGTCCGGGCACGATTCACACCACATGACCATGCGGGTTGGCCGCTCTTGATAAACACCCGGCTCGTGTTTCGCCCTGATCTGTGGGATTGCGTGCTCGAGGATCGCACGCTTCCGGTGGTCGCCAATTTCGGGACGATCATCCTGACGACCAGTGGTCTTGCGCTGGTGACGCCGTTTCCGGGCGCGAGCAATTCCGCATCGGGAAGTTTGGGAAGTTCGAGTGGCGGACCGAGTTTGGCGGCGAGTGCGAGCGGGGTGCCGATCCCAACGTACCTGTTCATCACGGGTTCCTATGGGATTTCGTCGCTTCGGCCTGGGAACATCACCGGGGTGCCGCTCCTTGCGATGAGTGCATCGGGGGGCGGCGCGGGGAATGGGCTGACGATCGAGGTCGGATCGGGGGCGGATGCGGCGGGTGGACCGACGAACGTGATCGGCCGGGGCGGGGCGACCAACAATGTGGTCGGCAACACGACCTATGCGGATCCCACGCAGCGGGTGAATTTCGTCCCGGTCGGCCGGCTGTCGCTGAGCAAATCGATGACGAGCGGTCCGGCCAGCATGACGTATGCCCAGCCGTTGCCCGTCGAGTCGACGACGATGGGCGAGGACACCCCGACGACGAGTCGCGATTCCGACCCATCGCGGTCGAGCTCGACGCCCGACCCCAGGAACGGCGAGCCGCGCCTCGGCCCGATGCGCCTGCGCGGCCTGACAGCGCCCACCCGCTCTCCCGCCGCGCCCGCGCCTCGATCCATGCCCTTCCCTCCCGCGGACCAGGCCGCCCCCAACGGCCCCGCCCCCGCCATGCCCCCACCTCCGCAACAGCCGTAGCAATCAAAGGCGTCAGGACTCTTTGATGCCGGTTCGCGTCAATCAGAGCCTCGACCTGATTCGCCCTGCATCAAAGAGTCATGACGCCTTTGATTCGGCCCGCTTGCTCGCGCGGGGGGCGTCTGATAGCTTTGATGGTGCGTGCATGTCGAGGAGGCCGTTTCAAGAGGGGGGATCGGCGCATCAAGGACTCGGCGCCAGCCCCCGTTTTTGAGACAGCCCCCAACGGGTCGCGCCGCCGCGTTTGGGCGGGCGCTCAAGGCGAGCGCATCATCATGAGCTCTCAAGCCGACGTTCGGTCCATCGACAGTCTCAAGGAGCTCCGGGTGGCGCTCGCGCTCTACGAGGAAGACGCCGCGGCCGCGCTCGGGACGGTCGAATCCGAGGTCAAGCGCACAGCGCGGTGGCTCATCGAGGAGCGGCCGATGTACTGGCAGGAACAGATCAAACGCCGCCGCGAACTGGTGGCCCAGGCCAAGTCGGACCTGTTCCGCAAGAAGATCCAGCAACGCGCCGACTACATCCCACCCATGTCCGAACAAAAGGAAAACCTGCGCCAGGCCGAGGCCAGTCTCCAGGACGCGGAAAAGCGGCTCGTCATGGTGCGGAAGTGGCAGCCGATGTTCAACCAGGCCGTGCTCGAATACCACGCCAGCGTTCAGCGCATCAAGGACATGACCGCGACCGACGTTCCGAGCGCGATCAATCTGCTGTCGCGGCTGATCGACGCGCTGGAATCGTATCTCCGGGTCGCCCCGCCCTCCCTGAGCATCGCGCCCGAACCGGGGATGAGCCGGGCCAGCACGCCCCTGGTGGAGATCGCCACCACCATGCTCGATGAAGACGCGGCCCAGGCCGCGGCCAAGGCCGCCGATGCGCCCCAGCCAACCGCCCAGGTTTCAAAAAATGATCACGAAAACGAACCAATCCCCGATCAAGCCGTGAATTCCTAGATCCGTGCTCGACCGCCGCGCGCCGACCGCGCGGCCGAGCGCCCGGGAAGCCGAGGAAGAATGTCATGCCCAACTCACGAGTCATGGCCGGTTCGACGCAACTGGCCCAGAGCACGAACGCTCTCCGCGACCAGTGGCGGATCACCGAGGAAACGTGGGGCGACGCCGTGAAACAAAGGTTCGAGGAACGCTATCTGGCGCCGCTCGAGCCGGCCGTCAACTCGGCGGTGAACGGCTTTCAAAAGATCGCCGAGATCATGGACAGGGTGCGCAAGGATTGCTCGGATCGGAGTGAGACATGGTGACCGCCGCGACCCGCCAGTTGGCGACGACGACGAAGGGCCAGGACGACGGACATCCCCGCCGCGGCGAACAGGGCGTCCTGGCGCGACAGCGCGGGGCCGTGCGGGCCATTCTGGACCTGGTCGCGTTCCGGTCGGCGCGCGAAGCGGAGATCACGCGGCGGCGGTCGGAGCGCGACGCCGGGGCCGACGCCGATCACGAGCGCGCGCGAACGGCGCAGCTAGCCGAGCTCAAGCGGCTCGAGCAAGAGGAAAAGGCGCGCGATGAAAAGCTAAGGCGGGCGGTGATCGACGCGGCGATCAAGGGCGAGGCGGCGGCCAAGGCCGAGTTCGCCGCGTCGAGCCGCACGATCGCGACGTACTTTGACAGCCTGCGCGACACCGCCAAGGCCGACCTGAAAGAGGCCAACGCCAAGGCGGCCGCCAAGCACGACTCGGCCCAGAAACAGGCGGCCCGCCAGCGTGCCGAGCAACTGAAGCCCCTG
>DAIDHE010000185.1 GCA_027459775.1 Planctomycetales bacterium
AAACATGCCGGCTGTCCGCCATCGTTCATTCTCCGTGCCGCGCCTTGAAGGAAACAACACGGAGAATGGTACAAAAACCAGTGCGCGAGCGCAAATCGACCCATTTTACCCAGATTTCCTAAAGTGCGCGCTGGCCCTGGGCCGGCGGAAAGGATCTGGGCGGCGTCGGGATCGCTGGGGCACACCAAGAAGCCGGGACGGCCCACGTCGACCGTCAAATTGGCGACGTCGGTGCTCCACAACGAAAGGTTGTCATGATTGTATAACGCCGTCTGCTCCATATGAGGCAGAATCGCGACGAACACACTCCGGCAATACTCCAACACGGCCGAGCCCTCCAAGCCCAAGCCGTTATTGAGCCGGCCGGTGGGCAACTGTCCGTTGGCGCTTTCGTACTGATGAATTCCCAGGCCAATCTGTCTCAGGTTATTCAGACACTGAGCCCGCAAGGCGGCCTGCCGGGCACTCTGCACCGCCGGCAAGAGCAGAGCGATCAGCAACCCGACGATGAAGATGACGACGAGAACCTCGATCAAAGTGAAACCGAGGCGCCTCGGCCGCCAGACCCGCCGCAGAATAGAGACGTATGGCTTTCGTGTGAACCACCAGACCAAGCCGAGCGACATGACCGCCGCGGTCCCCGAGAAGACTGGCGCGAGTGCCCCCGGCCGGGTGCTCGCCTCCGATGTTGCTCGCTTGGGGAGAGCATACAAGTAACGTGATCGATCCGCCAAGTCCTTCAGTACGCCGTCGCCGCCGGGGAGGTAACTCGTGATCCCGGAGCGGGAGTCGTACACTTTGGATCCCGGTGGCGGGGTGAACGCGAAATCCGGTTCGCCGACTTCGCCGAATTGAACGTTGACGATCCTCTGCTCGACCATGGACCCTCCCAGTCCGCGCCACCGGCAGGTCGCTGGCAGCCACAGATCGCCGCTTACGCACGTCAAATCGGCATAATCGAAAACGATGCGATGCTCACCCGGGAACGACAGTTCTCGATGCGAAATGGCATACCCCCGAGAAGGGTCGAGCCAAAGGTCGTCAACAAGGCCGGGAGAAATCTCCCGCCTGAGGTGGAACGCGCCGCCAGCGCTCGCTCGCGGTGAGGCGATCGAGGCCCAGCCGGGTTGGCGGAGCGCTTCGGGCAACATCAAGTCACGCCATGTGCAACGATAAAGCTTGAAATCGTCGGGCGAGTAAATGTCGAGAGGCCGATCCAGGTACGGCCGGAGCAAGGCTGAAGTGGTGAACGTTTTTGTGAGATGCTCGGTCAGGTTCAACCCCGTGGACGGGAGCGCGGGCGACGAGTGAATCGTTGCCGTCAGCGTCTTCTCCCAGAACTCGAGTCGCTGCTCATCGGTACAAAGGAAAAAATTGACGCGGCTGTCGTATCGCCGAGCTTGGTCGGGAGTCCGCACTCGAGGCCCGAAATGGATGTAGGTTTGTTTCCAGCGGCGGCCGTCCGTGACGAGCTCCGCCTCGGTCGTCGGAAAGCGCTTGTCCCCGCGAAAAGACCATTGCCGGATGGTGATCCGGCAATGATCGAACCGGCGGCTCAGACGATCGAATCGGGAGGCGATCCGCTCGAGGTCGAGCGGCTGCGCTGCGTCGGCGACAGCCGGACCGATCAAACAGAACAGGCAGGCGAGCGCGCAAGCATACTTCATGGAACGCCTCTTTCGTTGGACTGAATCTCCGGAGAAATAGCGCGGGTGACCGCCCGAAAGCAATGGCTATATGCGCAAAGATTCTTGGCGATGGAATCCTCGGTGACGCGCGCGAGCGATTGGACGCACCACTCGACGGCGGCCCGGCGATTCGCATCGGGCAGGGCCATATCGTCGTCCAGCAAGTCGAGCCATTCGAGGTGGTGCCCTGTCACCAACGCGAGTTGGTCATCCGGGAACAGCAGAGGATCTTGCGTATAATCGCCGCGATTGGGGTGGGGCGTGAACCAGTCTGGGGCCCAGTAACCCGCGGGGCGCTGGCTTGCCCGCAACTGATCGATTGTGGATGCAAGTCGACGTCGGATCGAATCGCGGGATGAACCGGACAGGATCGGTTTGAGGGCGTCCACACGCCAGATGACGACTAGGGACTGGAGGACGTGGGTGCCGCGGCACGACCCCTCGGCGGGCGCGCGTCGCAGTAGGCTGTCGGTGATCGCGTCGAAGTCGAACGCTTTCCCCCAGCGGTTGACCCAACCGGTCTTGCTTGGTGCGTACCGAGCCAGCGCGATCGCCTTCCATTCGATCTCACCTTCCAAATGAAAGTCTTCCCGCAAGGATCGAACGAGCTCCGCGATCGAGGCCGATGTCGAACCGAACCGGACCACGCGCGACGACGGGATCCCGAGCGCGGCGAACTCGGCGAGCAACTGCGAGGGATGGCCCTCTACTCCCTGGTCGACGCCCCGCGACATGTGGGGCCGATTGTCAATTCCCCGGAACAGCCATGCCGTTTTTGGCTGATATCGCGCGGGCAGCGTCCCGTCCAGGAGGCTCGTCAACAGCATCTTCCTGGTGATATTATCCGAATGGTCCGGCATCTCGACCAGTGATCCATTTCCGACATGGTGCATCAAATCTGGCAGAGACTTGAAGGGTTTGTCGGGCCGAAATTTATCCGCAAGATCCAACCATGGCCGTTGCCCACGCTGACAGCCCAGGTCGAGACATGGCCGCGACGACGCGATCGCAACCGGTCGTTCAAGCACGACCGGGCCGATTTTCGTGTGCGACCATGTGCACCAGGCCAGGGCGACGGCAACCGCCGCGGCAAGCAAAAGTTTATGAATAGCGTTCATCGGCTGGGCCTCCCCGGCGAAAGGCGTGCAGCCAGCGAACAGCTCCGAGACAAATCAAGGCCAGACCCAAACCCCGCCAGAGCATCGTTCGCCAATCGAGGGTTTTCCCGGAAACAAGGAGATATCCGCTCCACGTTTCCAAGAAGACGTCGCGGGACAATTCCTTGATCTCTCCAGACGAAACGTCCGCCGTTGTAACGGTTTCTGGGCTTACCTCGAGCAGGAGCTGGTAGTGTCCTCCCCGCACGTCAAAATGGGCAATCGCGGGCAAAGGGGCGCATGAGAGCTCGGCGTTAGTCATCTTCACCACGGAGCTCGGAACGCCCATGTCGGTCGCGACGCGCTGTAGGTTGTCGAGGCTCGCCCCTTCCGTTCCCAGCTTGACGCGACCGGCGATCTCATCGAGCTTATACTCTTTTCCATGAATACTCATGTAAACGTATAGGCAGTTTAATCCGCATCGGCGGGGATTGCGCCAGTAGTCCATCGGCATTGGCGAGGACGCGCTTTGAAAGCCGACCGCGGAAAGCAAGAGGACGGCCGCGAGCGGATTCATTTGACACCCCGACGGCGAAAAAGAAGATATGCCGCGCCCGAAATCACAAGGACCGCCCCCAGCGCCGCGAGCCAATGGCGTCGCCACCAGGGCTCGTCCTGGAAGGCCAGATTATTCACGGACATCTTTACCTTAACCTTCTTGAGCATCCCCTTGGCCTCATCAACGGCGAGTTCTTCCTCGGAGGAGCCAGTGACGGACTTCGTTCCGGTCTCGGCGTCAAAGACGACCGTCCCCTTCAGGAATCCGGGCTCGAAGTCGCTGTCGGGGAATTCCACGTCGGCCGTCTCCACGACCGCCGTCAGGATCCCGACGCGTCGCTCGGGCGGGGTGCTGGGATGACTGAAGATTTCCATCCGACTCGAGAATGGCAGCCACCCCCCGCCGCCGATGATGCGAAATTGGCTATTGAGAACTCGCCGTTTCAGAGGCCCGCCCACGGTCCAACGCCACTCTCGCTTGACCACGATGTAGTTTTTCGCGTTCGCCAGCCAGATGCGATCGGCACCCTGCCTTTCGATGATCGTGCAAGGGTCGCCAGCGATTTGTTCTTCCCCGACAACCTCGTATAGGTCGGAGGCGACCACCTGGTCAATATCGTAAACGGCGTCGGACGGCGTCGGCACGGTCCGCGACATCGTGGCGGAAGGAACGGGTATCCTCGAGCCGATCATGTCCCCGAAGTAATCTTGAACGATTTGCGTTACCCGTGTCACCCCTTGAAATCGCTCGGATACGCGGTCGATCGGCCGGTACTTCCAAGAGTGAACGCCATTATAGCAGACGGTGAGATCATACGTACCTGGGGTAGACCCTTTGAAGTTCTTTGGTAAGTAGCTGATCACTCGCTCCTTGAACCTTGGCCCCGATCGGAACGTCTCCTCCCGCCACCGGCTCATAGTGATCGTCTTGCCGGCGAGATCCGAAATCGGAAAATAATCGCTTCCCAATGCTGGGTTCGCCTGCTCGACTTCGAGATGGAAGTCGGCGAAAACTTTAAGCCGGCCCGCCGGGCATGATTCGCAATAGATTGCCTTACGAGCGGATCGAATTTCCGACAAGGTCGGCCGTTTTTGGGTTCCCAGCGCCAATCCAAACGCCGCCGCCGCGATCAATAAGGTGTGTACCACAGGAGCCTTTCATCAATGGCGGTGCCGCGCCGCTGGCAAAGCTTAGGGTTCGTGCCGATCAGCAGCCTAGAATGAAACCGAGAATCTGCTTGGTCAAGCCCTGGAATCAGGCTGTCTCGAAGCAAATGGGTGTATTGAGGGGCGTCCGACTCCGCCGGCTTCCCAGCGTTTTACCGAGGGCCGATCGCGCCCGCTGGGTGTGGGGGTTCGCGAGGGCACGGACCCCGAACTTTCGCGTCGGGGCAGCGCTTGTGTACAGTTGTCGCCATTTCGCTTCACGTCTCGCTCGCGCCGGAGCCTTTTCCTGGGCGAAGTGGTAAGACGCGGACCACGGTCCGGGGAGACTCGAAGGAACCCTCCACTCACCGAGGGTTCAAGGATTTGGCCTTGAATCTGTTGGTCCAACCGTTGCGCTTCTTCGTAAACTGGACGCAGCCCGGACCCGAGTGGGCATGCCCGCTCCGGGCTCAAGCCCTCGCTGAGAGCGCCGGTGGAGGGCCGGACCATGGGATTGAGGACATTGGCGCGGATTTGTTCCGTGATCTGTCCCATTTTGGGGGATCTGTGTCCGTGGGGCATTGTCAGCGATGTCCTCGGTCTGGTTGACACCTTCCAATGCAAACAGCCCAGACTCGCCAGTACGAACCACATCTCTGACCAGGAGTCTGGGACTGTGCGGAAGCCAGAATACAGCGCCAGGGACACGTCGACGATCCCGTCTATAACATGGGACACGTCACCGATCCGGTGTAGTAGCCGCCGCAAGTGCCGCATGACAGAGACGACGTCGCGGTTCCATTGGCTCCGACGTTCGTATATGTGGCGTTGTTTGCGCACATCCCCAGACAGTCCGTGTTGCCCGAAAGAGCGGCACCAGCGTTGCACGTGGGAGAGGGGCTCCCACCAAAGATCTGCTGCGCCTCTGCCCCGTTGATCGCTTGCTGGCCGTCTCCCATGCCGTGCACCAGCATCGCGAAGCCGACGAGAGCCGACGCCAAAGGCACGACATTCCTCTTGTCACGAAACAACTTCATTGCTCGGTTCTTTCTCTAGAAAAAGGTTTGGAGAATCTCGGGAATCCCTGTTTGCCTCGTGGATTGCCAGAAGCGGCAAGCCCCGTAAGGCGTCAAGCCTTCCCGGATGCCATTGGCAAAAGGTTGCACATCATACTAATCGCAAACGCGCACGCTCGGTCTGGCGGATGTTTTGGGTTTTTCTTGCTGTAAGGCTCTATGAAAGAGGTTGTTGCGCCGATTCGGCGCTCCCTTGAGAAAATCCCGGGCGGAACTCAGCCGATCGACGCAACGCCTGATGCCACAAGATGTAAGAAAAAATGCAAAAAAGTTTCCAGCGAAGAGGACGAAGACTCGATTTAGCCGCCATCAGCCTGGCCTTCAGTCGGCCCAGAGCCCCCATCCCACCATCTCCCCCCCCCCTCCAGCACGCATGCATCGTGGGTCGTTTGCGAGCCGCTTTCGCAGTTGCCTGCGCGCCCGGCTGAAACGGGCCCGCACCTCGGCTGGGGTGAGCCCGACAATCTCGCCGATGTGGGTGTAATCGAAATCGCCCCGCGCGTGGTGGAGGAAGATTCCACGACTGACCGGCGCCAGCTCGTTCAGAGCGTCTTGGATCGCCGAGAGGACCGGCGATGTCGGGCCGAACTTTTCGCCGACATCGTCGTCGGTTCCCTCTTTGCCATGGGCCTCGATAACGACGTCTTCATCGAGCGAGTGGACCGGGTTGCGATGTTGACGGCGATGGTAATCGATCGCCTCCTTGCGCGCGACGCCGCAAAGCCAGGCTTGCACGTAGGGTTTTTCCAGCGCCCAGTCGGCATGGCCGAGCAAAAACGCGAGCCAGACGTCCTGTGCGCAATCCTCACACTCCGCGGCGGGCATGCCCAGGCGGAAGACGAGCCGCTTCAGACGAGCATCCACAGCATCGAAGAGATCGATGGAATTCTGGTCCGTACGCGGGTTCACAAAGTCCTCCACGTTGGGAGTCGACGGTTCGCAATTTGACCTTCCACGCCTGAGCTTGGGGAATCAAGCACGCATTCTATGAGAGCCGCCGAAGGATTTGGAAGAGCCAGGTGTGTTGAATTCTTGTTTTTCTCATCCATCTCATTGCATGAGCCATACGCCGGGGAATCGCCTATCATGGGAGGCCGTCGTTCGGCGCGGGATCGAACGAGTGTGGTCCAAACGTCGAGGGGGATGTCGCCCATGCCGCGCGTGGTCGTCGTTGGATCGATCAATACTGATATGACTGTACGTCTGCCCCGGCTGCCAGTTCCAGGGCAGACGGTTCTGGGGGGCCAGTTCGCGACCACTCCGGGGGGCAAGGGGGCGAATCAGGCGATGGCGGCTCTGCGTGCGGGGGGTGAGGTGGCGTTCATCGCGGCCGTGGGCGACGATGCGCTGGGGCAGGCGGCGCTCAGGCGCTATGGCGAAGCGGGACTCGACGTGACGCACGTCCGCGTGGTGGGGGGCGTCGCCTCGGGGGTCGCGCTCATTTATGTCGCGGACGGCGGCGAAAACATGATCGCCGTCGCGCCCGGGGCGAACGGCCGGCTCTCGCCCGCGATGGTCGAGGCTCTGCCCGATTCGGTGTTCTCCTCGGGAGGGGCGCTGGTCGTGGGTCTTGAGATCCCGCTCGAGACAGCGCGGGCGGCGATGATTCGGGGGCGCGAGGCCGGCATGACCGTGATCTTGAACCCGGCCCCGGTCGGTCAGGCGGCCGAAACGGCCGCCTTGCTCGAGCACGCCGATTACGCGACGCCCAATCAAGACGAGGCGCGGGCGCTGGCGGGCATGGAGGGGAACGAATTCGACCCGCGCGAGGCGGCCGAGCGGCTGCTCACGATGGGCCCGCGCGGGGTGGTGGTCACCCTGGGATCGCGAGGCTGTCTGGCGGCCGAGCCGGGGCGGTCGTGGCGCATTTCCGCGGCCAAGGTCAGGGCCGTGGATACCGTCGGGGCCGGCGACGCCTATACTGGGGCGGTCGCGGTCGCGCTCGCCGAGGGCAAAACGCTCGTCGACGCCGCGGTCTGGGCCAGCCACGCGGCGGCCCTGGCCGTCACCCGCGCGGGCGCTCAAGAGGCCCTGCCCACCCGAAGCGAGATCGACCGTCATGCATCGACGGGAGAAAACCTACTCATCGCGACGACATGAACAACACCAGGAGGATACCGTGCTCGATCGAACCGTGGGGATGCTGTTCGTGGGTCTTGTGGTCTTGTTCCTGGTCGCGGGGAGCTGTCCCCGCGTGCTGGGCCAGGACCGGCCGTCGGGCCCGGCGGGCAAGACGCGGTCGGCGGTGATGGCGCGGCATGGGATGGCGGCGACCAGCCAGCCGCTGGCCACGGCGGCGGCCGTGCGGATGCTCCAGCAGGGGGGCAACGCGGTCGACGCCGCCATCGCCGCCTGCGCGGTCCTGGGCGTGGTCGAGCCGATGTCGTGCGGCATGGGGGGCGACCTCTTCGCCATCGTCTGGGACGCGAAGAACCAAAAGCTGATCGGCCTCAACGCCAGCGGGCGATCGCCGGGCGCGACCTCGATCGAGCTCTTTCGCTCCAGGGGGCTCAGGACGATCCCCACGTCCGGGCCGCTGTCGTGGTCGGTTCCCGGCTGCGTCGACGGCTGGGATCAGCTCCGCTGCCGGCTGGGAACCAAGCCCTGGCCCGAACTCCTGGCCCAGGCCATCGATTACGCCGACAACGGCTTTCCCGTGAGCGAGATCATCGCCGGCGACTGGCGGGCCTCCGAGCGTGGGCTCAAGGCCGTCCCCACCTCGGCCGCCTGCTATCTGCCCGGCGGCCACGCGCCGGCGGTGGGCACGATCTTTCGCAATCCCGGCCTCGCGCGGTCCCTGAAAGCGGTCGCCGCGGGCGGGCGCGACGCCTTTTACAAAGGCGCGATCGCCGAAGCAATCGTGCGTTATTCGGAGTCGGTCGGCGGGCTCTTTGCGCGATCCGACTTTGAACATCACACGAGCACCTTCATCGACCCCGTCTCGACCAACTATCGCGGCTACGACGTCTGGGAAATGCCCCCCAACGGCCAGGGGATCGCCGCGCTCGAGATGCTCAACCTGCTCGAGCCCTTCGACCTCAAGAAAATGGGGCCGCTGTCGGCCCAGGCGCTGCACCTGATGATCGAGGCCAAGAAGCTCGCCTACGAGGACCGAGCCAAATACTACGCCGACCCCGATTTCGCCAAGGTTCCCGTCAAGGAGCTCATTTCCAAGGCTTATGCCGCCAGGCGCCGATCGCGGATCGACGTCGACCGCGCGAGCGACCATCCGACCGCGGGCGAGCCGCTTCAGGCGGATACCATTTACATGACGGTCGTCGACGGCGATTTCAACTGCGTGAGCCTGATCCAGAGCAATTTCAACGGATTCGGCTCGGGGCACGTGCCGGGCGATCTGGGCTTCGCGCTGCAGAATCGGGGAGCGCTCTTCGCGCTCGATCCCAACCACATGAATCGGCTCGAGCCTGGCAAGCGCCCGTTCCACACGATCATCCCCGGCTTCGTCACCAAGGACGGCAATCCGTGGCTGAGCTTTGGCGTGATGGGGGGCGACATGCAGGCGCAGGGGCATGTTCAGGTGTTGTGCAATATGATCGACTTTGGCATGGATGTGCAGGAGGCGGGCGACGCGGCGCGGTTTCGCCATCTGGGCTCGTCCGAGCCGACGGGCCAGCCGGCGCGGGGGGCGGGTTCGGTGGCGCTCGAGTCGGGGGTGCCGGATTCGGTGCGAAGGGCGCTCGAGGCCAAGGGGCACAAGCTCGTCAGCAGCAAGGGCGGGTACGGCGGCTATCAGGCGATCCGCATCGACCTCGAGCACGGCGTTTTAATCGGCGGCTCCGACCCTCGCAAGGACGGCGCGGCCATGGGGTATTGAGCGAAGCGCGCCTCGCGGCCCGGTGCGCCGCGAGGCGCCGGCTTGGCCGAGGTCTCTGGATCTCGCCCTACTTCACCAGCGGCCGGACCTCGATCTTGCGGAAGAAGAGCTCGGCCCCTTCGGACTGGAACAGGATCTTGCCTTCCTTGAGGCTCGAGCCCTTGCCGACGTTCACGACGTAGCCGTTGACGATGTTGGTGATCGTGTCGCCGTCGCAGATCACCTCCATGCGGTTCCACTCGCCGGCGGGCTTTTCGACGTCGCGCGAACCCCGGAACCCGATCTTGTCTTGCCAGTGGGGGTCGCGGCCCCACCAGTCGTAGCGGCCGCCGTCGCGGGTGATTGGCTTCGAGCCGGGCTCGAACACGAGCGCCTTGCCGACCTGCCGCGCCTCGCAGGTGAGGCTCGGCTTGCCCTTGCCGGCGACCATGATGAAATCGCCGCAGCCCCCCTCGATGATCTGGCACTCGATCGATTCCATCCAGACGCCGCCCGCCGCCCCGTCGGCGCCCACGCAGTGCAGCAGGATCCCCGAGTCGCGCGCGGAGGTCTTCCGCGGCGCCCAGGTCCGTTCGCCCCACTTCCACTCGGTCACCAGATGATAATCGTGATAGCTCTCGCGCGTGATGAAGCCCCCGAAACGCTGGCCGCTCACGTGGATCATGCCGTCCTTGACCGTGAAGACATGATCGGGATCATCATGACCGGTCCCATTGAGATAGGTGTAGAAGCCGGTCAGATCCTTGCCGTTGAACGCGAGGACCGGCTTGCCGGTCTTGACGGCGGGGATCTCGCGGGCGAACGAGGGGACGTCGTCGCCGGCCCGGGCGCTCGCGAGGGGAAAAGTCAAGGCGAGGCCCAGGGCGAACGCGGTCAAGGGAAGACGCATGGGAGGGAGCTCCAGGAAAACGAAAAAGAGGCGGGAGGTTCGGCACGCGGAATCAGGAGGGAGGAACCGCCAGCGCCGCTCAGGGCTTCTGACGGTGGATCCTCGCGCCATAGGCGCGGCAGGTCGATTCGATTTTGGCCGTCAGGCCGGGGTCGACGCAAGGGATCGACAGGATCAGTCCCTGGCTCCCGTCGATCTGCTCGGGAGGCGTCACGCCCAGGTGGTCGCTGGGCACGCCAAGCTGCACCAGAAGCTGGATCGCCATGTTGCCCATCGCCGTCGTGGGGAAAAAGGCGATCACGCGCTGCACTCGCTCGATCGGTTCCACCCGGCCGGCGCGAATCTGTGGTGGTTCCATGGAAGGGCGTCTCATCGCGGCACGCGGCGGGAACGGGAGGCTCGAGCCATCGCCCGGCCTCGGTCCGCCACGGGCGGACCACGGCTTCAAAGTGTGACGTACCCGCCGCGAAATCTCAATGCCCGGTCGGCCGTGTTCGCGCCTGCGCGGGATTTGTTAGCCTGGGCGAGAGACGAGATGCTCGCCGTTCGAGGAGATCAAGACGGATGCGGACGTGGATCGCGATCGGGTTGATCTGGCTTCAGTCAGCGCCCGAAGGCCCTGGGCTCGAGTCGCTGGGCCGGCTCGACGTCGCGCGCATACCCGAGGCATCGGGGGTGGTCGCGAGCCGGCGGCATCCTGGCGTCTTCTGGGTGCACAACGACTCGGGCAATCCCCCCCTGCTCTTCGCCATCCGGGCCGACGGGCGGATCGTCGGGCAATTTCACCTGGGCGTCGCCAACGTCGACTGGGAAGACGTCGCGATCGACGACCAGGGCCGGCTCTATATCGGAGACATCGGCAACAACGGCGGCCGCCTGCCCCTGCGTGCGATCTACCGGTTGGACGAGCCCGACCCCGCGAAGCCGCTCGACCGGCCGATCGCGGCCTCGCTGGCCACGTTTTACAATCCCACGACGCCCGCCGGCCGGTTCGACGCCGAGGCCATGATCCTCTCAGGGCGCGAGATGATCCTGGTCGCGAAGCGGCACGACGGCCGCGAGGCCGAGCTCCTGGCCGTCCCGCTCGACCCTCCGGCGCCGATCGTCCGGCCCGCGCGACCGCGCTCGATCGGCCGGCTCGCGAAATTCGTCGAGCCCGCCACAGGCGCGAGCGTGAGCCGCGACGGAACCTTTCTCGCCGTCTGCTCCGAGACGGTCGCGAGGGTCTATTCCATGACGCCCGACCCGCCGTGGCCGCTCGTGGCCGAGACGCGCCACGCGTCTCGACCCATCGAGGGTGTCGCATGGGAAGGCCGCGATCTGATCCTGGTCGCCGAGGGAGGGCCGCTGTACCGGATCACCGAGAAAACCTGGCGCGCGAACCGCGTCTCCCCGGCCGCCACGCCCGGCAAGAGCGCCGCGGCGCCACGCCCGAACTTGCCTGTTCGGAGCCCCCGGTGATGGACCAAAGCGCGGACGTGGTCATCGTCGGCGGAGGGGTGATCGGCCTGGCGTCGGCCTACGCCCTCGCGTGCGATGGCCTGCGCGTGCGGGTGCTCGATCGCCGCGCGCCGGGCCGCGAGGCCTCATGGGCAGGCGCGGGCCTGATCGCGCCCGAGGCCGAAACGCCAGGCCCCAGCCCCATGGTCCAGTTGAGGTCGCGAAGCGCACGGCTCTACCCCCTCTGGGCCGATCAATTGCGCTCGCTTACCGGCGTCGACGTCGGATACCGCAAATGCGGCGGGGTCGACGTGGCCTTCACCCCGGCCGAGGACGACGAGCTCCGATCGGCAGCCGGCGTTTGGCGTTCGCAGGGGGTCGCGCACGAGCGGCTCGCGGCGGCCGACGTCACACGGATCGAGCCCGCCCTCGGTCCCGAGATCCAGGCCGTTTACTACCTGCCCGACCGGGCCCAGGTTCGCAACCCCTGGCTGATCCGGGCTCTCATCGCGGCGATCACCCACAAGGGAGGCTCGATCCACGCGGGCGCGGCCGTGGAGGATTTCGAGCTCGAGCGCGGGCGCGTGATCGCCGTTCGCTCGAGCGCGGGCCGGTTTCGTTGCTCGAGCGTCGTCGTCGCGGCGGGCGCGTGGTCCGGGGCCTTGCTCGAGACCCTGGGCGTACGCATCGCCACTCCCCCCAACAAGGGCCAGATCGTCCTGTTACGGAGCGACCGAAGGCTGCTCGGCCGGATCGTCGAGCACGGCAAGAATTACCTGGTTCCGCGCGACGACGGCCGGATCCTGGTCGGCGCGACGGAGGCCGACGCCGGCTTTGACCGGATGCCGACCGAGGCCGGGTATCGGGCGCTGATCTGGGAGGCGCATCGGCTCTGCCCGGTCCTGCGCCAGGCCGAGGTCGAGGCGACCTGGGCCGGCCTGCGCCCGGGGAGCATCGACGCGCGGCCCTATCTGGGGATCGCGCCTGGGCTTGCCAATCTGGTGATCGCCGCCGGCCATAATCGGGCGGGACTTCAGCTCGCCCCGGCGACCGCCGAGGAGGTGGTCGACCTCGTGCTGGGCCGGCCGCCGAGGATCGAGCTTCGAGCGCTCGCCGTCGATCGCGAGCCCGCCGGCGACGCCGATCTAGCCGCGTTTCGCTCGTGATTCGGCCGCTCGCGGCTCGTGATCGTCGGGATCGCGCCCTGGAGCGGCGATCGAGACGAGCACTTTCTCGGCCGCCGCGAGCCCCAGCGCGACCGAGCGCCCGGCCATCGTGCAGACGATCGCACCCGATTCGGGGCGATTGGCGACCACTTCACCGGCGGCGTCGAGCTCGAGCCCGCATTCGCTCAGATAGCGCAAAAAAGCGGGGTCTTGATCGATCACGCGGACGACCCGAAACCGCTCGCCAGCCTGGCGCAGGGCCAACGGGGCGGCTTCGA
Organism: Planctomycetales bacterium; assembly: GCA_027459775.1. GTDB lineage: Bacteria > Planctomycetota > Planctomycetia > Isosphaerales > Isosphaeraceae > JAKBAP01. The sequence goes on from DAIDHE010000185.1 coordinate 13,174, forward strand.
TCGCGGCCAGCGACCCGTCCGCGCGGGGGATCGGGTCGCCGTGGGGGTCGACGCTGGGATAACCCAGAAAGGCGTCGATGCGGTCGATCAGCCGCTCCGAGGCCGCATGCTCCATGTGCTCGGCCTCTTCGTGAACCTCGTCCCACGTCATCGTCAGCGTCTCGGCCAGGAACCGCTCGAGCAGCCGATGGCGGCGAATGACCTTCATCGCCAGTCGCTGGCCGGCTTCGGTGAGCAAGGCCCCCTCATACGGCGCGTACGTGGCCAGATTGGCTTCGGAGAGTGTCTTGAGCATCCCCGTGACCGTCCCCGGCGACACGTGAAGCGCCTGCGCGATCAGCCCGGTGCCCACAGCGGTTCCCGGCGGGTTCGCGGCCGCGATGAGCGCGATCGTCTTGACGTAATTCTCGACCGTCAGGCTGGGCACGATGCGTTCTCGCCGGCGAGCGCTCGCTCGCGGGTTGGAAGAGGGAAACGGGCAGGCGCGAATCCATCCTTGAAATGGTAAACCAGCCGGGAGTCGAGCGAAAGACGGGTAACAACTGGCGACCGCCGCGGGAGTCGATTCATCCCCCCTCGAACCCCGCTCCCTTGTGGCGTGGCGGCATCATCGCGGGGCGTGGGCCAGCCAAGACCGGGACGACTCTTGGCCCCGCCTGGCGGGTTTCGTACTCTAGACAAGTCGCGGCCACTCGTCCGAGCGATCCCGAACGAAATGGATCATGATCCTGGCGATCGTTTCCCGGACATGATGCTCGCGAATCGTGATCGTCGAGCGCTCCGTTCGCGCGCCGCCGCCCTGGTATCGAGCCCCCCATGATAGACCTCGGTTGGCCAACCACCACAACCCGACGGGCGCCTGGAATCCACGGGCGGCGCCGGGCGATCCGGCTCGGATTCGAACGGCTCGAGCAACGAATCGCGCTCACAATCAATTTTGTGTTTGATTATTCGTATGACAGTTCGGGTTTTTTCACCGCCAATCCCCAGGCCAAGACGGTGCTGCAAGAGGCCGGCCAGATTCTCGGAAGCCAGTTCACGACCAATCTGGCCGCGATCACCCCCGACCCCGGCGCGGGCGACACATGGACGGCGTTCAGTTTCAACCCGAGCGATACCAGTCAGCAGATCTCGGTCGACAACATGAGCGTCGCCGCCAACACGATCATCGTCTATGTGGGCGGTTCGACCGGGAGCTATGGCGGGTTCGGCGGGCCCGGAGGATACACGGATTCGGGCTCGACGGCCTGGAACAATCTCGTGGAGTCGCGCGGCCAGGCGGGTGCGCTCGCGAGCCCGCCGACCGGCTTTGGGCCCTGGGGAGGCTCGGTCACGTTCAATCAGAGCACGACCTGGGATTTTTCCGGCGCTCCGGGCACCGATTTCCTCGGCACGTCGCTCCACGAGCTCTGCCATGTGCTGGGCGTGGGAACGGCCGGATCGTGGTACACCGACGTCAACAGCACGAACAATATGTTCACCGGGGCCAATGCCGAATCCGTCTACGGCGGACCCGTGCCCCTGGATACGTCCGAGCCGGGTTCTCTCGACGCACACTGGGCGCTCGGGACGATGTCGAACGGCGATTACGCGCTCATGACGCCCGACGGGGGTAGTTTCGTCGTGACCCCGCTCGACTGGGCCGGCCTGAGAGACATCGGCTGGACGATGGGCCAGCTCGTCTTCGCCGTCGAACCGCCGAGCTCGATCCCCGCCGGAAATGGGTTCGCTCTCACGGTCGACGTCGTGGACCCCACGGGCCTGGTCGAGACGACCTACACGGGCCAGGTGACGCTGGGACTCTCGGGCGGCCCGGGCGGAGCGGCGCTGGGCGGCGCGACCACGGTCGCGGCTTCAGGCGGCGTGGCCGTCTTCTCGGGAATCACCGTGTCCCAAGCCGGCTCGGGTTACACGATCACCGCGACCGCGGCCAACGTGACCGCGGCCGCGTCGACGAGCTTCAGCATCACCGCCCCGAGCGCAACGCCCGCGCTCATCTTCACGACCGAGCCGCCCAGTTCGATCGTCGCTGGACAGCCGTTTGGATTGTCCCTCCAGGTCGACGGATCGGGCGGCCAGGTGGACTCGTCGTTCAGCGGAACCGTGACCCTGGCCGAAGGCGCACTGAGCTGGTCGGTCCCGGTGAGCCATGGGCTCGCGACCGCGGCGGGGCTCGTCGTGGACGGGGCCGGAACGGGTCTGGTGATCACCGCGAGCGCACCCGGTGCGACCTCCGGGTCGACGAATCCATTTGCCGTCGTGCCCGCCGCGGCGACGAAGTTCGTTCTCACCACCGCCCCCCCGAGCATCATCGTCGAGGGGACCATGATCAACGTCGCGGTCACGGCCCAGGATCCCTTTGGCAACGTCGTCACGTCGTTCAGCCCGGCCGTGACATTCACCCTGATCAACGTCGACCACCCTGGCGTCACCTACTACACGGCAACCGGTCAGCCCGTGAATGGGGTCGCCTCGTTCTCGCTCAATGGCAACTTCGCCGGCGCTGGCTTTGCTTTCGAGATCACGGACCCTCCTGGATCGTTGACGGTCCAGACCAGCCCGTTCGAGGTCGTGTCCGCGCTCGCGACGAAGCTGGTGGTGACCGACGAGCCGCTTGCGAACGTTCCTTACAATGGGGTTGTGAGTTTCATCGTCTTTGCCGAGGATTCCGCCGGCGTTTTGACGAGTTACTTCAATCAAGCGGTGACGGCGACCCTGGTCGACCCGAGCAACCCCGGCGCATCGTCCGTCACGGAGACCGTCACGGCGGCGAGCGGGATCGCGTCGTTCTCGTTCCCCGTCAATTTCAAGGGCTCGGGCCTGGTTTTTCACGTGGACAGCAACCCGGGTTCGTTGCTGACGTCGACGAGTGCGTTCAACGTGGCCAGCGGCTCGGGTTCCGGCTCGGGTTCTCCTCCGAGCACGACCTCGGGCCAGGCGGCGGCGACGGGGATCTTCAAGGGAAAGCGATTGACGGCGGTCGACATCGCGGCCCAGTTCATCGCGAGTGGGGGCGGTCTCCCGACGGGCTTGGTGATGGTCGAGACGACGATTCGCCCGCACGGCCGAATCCATAAGCCTCAATTCAAGATCCTGGGAACGAGGCGGCTGGTCCAGGGCCAGATGGAAATCGCGTTCAAGCCCAATCAAGTCCTGAAAAAGCCGCTCCTGGTCGTCTATGCTGGAGACGCGAGCGACTCGCCCGCGACCGT
>DAIDHE010000186.1 GCA_027459775.1 Planctomycetales bacterium
TACGAGCCCGAAGCGCCAGCCAGTGCATCGCCCGAAGCGCCCACCAAGCCAAAGAGAATGCACGCAACCCAAAAACAAGCGGTGACAGAGCACCAGGCCTGGAACCTCCCACCAGGTCGACCTGCTTGTCCCGCGCCGTAACCGTATGTTGATAGAGTTCTAGGTGAGTCGACGGGGAAGACCCTGTCGCCCCTCCAACGAACCATTTGCAATCGTCGGATGGCTCGACGAAGGGCAATCCGGCCATGCCGCAGGGCCCCGTCGAAGAACAAGCCGGCGTGGTCGATCACTTCCGAGTGCTTGACCACGCCGGCTTTTTTTTCGCGGCGCTCCGCCCCCCGCGATCGCCCGGGAGAAACCGCTTCGAGGTCGCCGCGCCAACGGAATGGAGTCTGATCACAAGAAGAACACCCGATGGAAAGAATATCATCCTGTGTGGGGGACTGATGCTCTTGCCGACACTGAGGGATCGAAAAACCACATGAGCCCCGTCAAGGATTTCGTGCTCGCGACCTTCGAGTCCCATGGCCAGGCCTCCATCCGCGAGCTGCGAAAGAGCGGCTTCGACATCAAGAAGCAGTCGATCATCGGTAAGGACGATCACACCGAGGAGAGCGTCGTCGGCTACCACGACACCGGCGATCGCATGAAAACTGGGTCCAGCTGGGCGCGTTCTGGGGAGGCGTCTGGGGGATGCTGTTCGGATCGGCGCTCCGCGGGCTCCCGGGCATCGGGACCGTGCTCGTGGCGGGGCCGCTCGTAGTCTGGATCGAAAGCGCCGCCGTGATGGGTGGATGAGCACCCTGGGGGCCGCGCTGTTCGGCATCGGCGTCTCGCAAGACAGCATCCCGCAACCCGAGACCCAGGTGCAGAACGGCAAGCAGCTCCTGCTCGCCCGAGGATGTGCTCCACGCCAAGGATCTCCTCGATCAGACCGAGGCGAACTCGGCGACCATCCAGGGCGAGCAACCGACCGCCGCCGGCGTCCGAGTCCCCCGCTCAGCGCGACCAACGGTTCCGGCCGGCCGACGGCCGAAACCGGGCGCTTCACGAAGCATGCTCCCAGGGCCGTCTTGAAGAATCAGGGGCGATGCGCCGACCCCTCGCGACATCGGTCCGGCGTTGACAATAAACAAGACATGATCATAGTACTATTCTATTCCTTGCGATTCGAGCCGATCCTTCAGGATCGCGTCTGGGGCGGTCGGCGACTGGCCGGATGGCCGGCCGCGCCTTCTCCTCGCGAGGGACCGATCGGCGAGGACTACGGAATCGGGAAGCTTCGAGATATCCTGGGAATTGCGCATGAAGAGAGGATCTTCGTCGGGGACGCGTTGTTCCCCGGCGGAACCGACGACCCGGCCGAGCAAGCCGGCGTGGTTTTGATCCGCGTCCGGGATCCGAATGAGACCAGGCGGGTGATCGAAACGATCATCGCCTGCCTGGGCTGATCCGGGCGATCGCGAGCTTGAGAGGGGGCGTCATGGCGGGATTTCAGTTGCGCCGGCTTGGGACGTTGATGGCGCCCGAGCCGGGAAATGCGATGGAAGTGGAAGGGGTTCTGAACCCAGCCGGGGTTCGCGGCCCGGATGGCGCGTATTACCTTTTCCCGCGTATGGTCGCAAAAGGGAATTACTCGCGCATTGGAATCGCTCGGGTGAAGTTCAGCGAGGCCGGCGACCCGGTGGGGGTCGAGCGCCTTGGCATCGCGCTCGAGCCCGAGGCCGACTACGAGTTAAGGCCCGGCGGCGGCGGTTGTGAGGATCCCCGCGTCTCTTACGGTGAGGACCTCAAGCTCTTCGTGATGACCTACACCGCGCTTGGGCCCGAGGGACCACGAATCGCGCTGGCCGTGTCAAAGGATCTGTTCCATTGGCGACGCCTGGGGCTCGCGACTTTCCGCCCGTACGACGGCCTTAACTTCGACGGCGTGGACAACAAGGATGCCAGCATCTTCCCCGTCGCCATCCCCGATCCCGAGGGCAAGCCCGCGATGGCGATCCTTCACAGACCGCTCTTTCCCGGAACTCGTCCCGAGGAGATCGTCCTCGCGCCGGCGGCCCGCGTGATGGATCTCCATCGGGAGAGCATCTGGATTTCCTACTGTCCCCTGGATGATCTGGGCGAGGAGCCCTATCACCTGAGCCGCTTCACCCTGCATAGCCGGCTGGCCAGTCCGGCGGCGCCCTGGGAGCAGCTCAAGATGGGGGGCGGCACTCCTCCGGTGATGTCGCGTCATGGATGGTTGATCATCTACCACGGCGTCTGCGATTCCGGGGAAGCGACGACTGGTGCGCCCAAGCTCTGTTACTCCGCGGGAGCACTGGTGCTGCCCCGGAAGCATCCGCGCCACGTCCGTTATCGTTCACCAGAGCCGCTGCTCACTCCGGAACTGCCCGAGGAACGCATGGGGATGGTCGCCAACGTCGTGTTCCCCACCGCGATCGACCGTCGCGACGATCTCGGCATGCCCGATCGATTCGACGTCTATTACGGGATGGCCGACGACCGGATCGGAGTGGCCCGGCTGGACGTCCCGGAAGTCTTGCCGCCCGACACGCTCGTCGATCCCTCCATCGTCTGGTGATCCCGTCCCGGTCGCCATGGCGGCGGTGGGCGCGGGCTCGAGAACGGGGGCGTCTTCTCCGGGAAGCATCACGACCCAGCCCTACGGCGCGACCCGAAAACCGTACGAGGCGAGACGAAGCCCGTGGTTGCGCCACATCGCCAGCGGCCGATCGACCGTCGGCGGACTGGGCCGCCGCATGCGTGTTTCTTCGGTCTCGGGGATCACGCCGGTCTCCGCGGCCTTCCCTCACGATGTCGCGACGACTTATGATTGAGATCGCTTTGACGCCGGCAAAGGCGCCAGGCGCTTCCAGGATGTACGCGGGCGTTCGTACGCCAGATCGCGCAACCCGCTCGCCAGAAGCATCGGACCCCAGTGCGAGGCGCGGAGATGACCCGATCCACGACGAACTCCGCCGGCGCTCCGCACTCGAATCAGGGGGTGGTCGCATCGGTGCGCGGAAGCGTGGTCGATATCCGGTTCGAGCAGCGGTTGCCACCCATTTACTCGCTGCTTCGCACCGGGACCCAGGGGCGGATCGCCATCGAGGTTCTGATGCAGCTCGATGCGCGTCATGTCCGCGGGATCGCGCTTGATCCCACCCAGGGGCTCGCGCGCGGCATGGCCGTGCACGACACGGGCGGACCGCTCAGAGCGCCTGTCGGCAAGGGAACCCTGTCGCGAATGTTTGACGTGTTCGGAAACGCCATCGACCGCCAGCCTCCCCCTTCCGACCTCGAGTGGCGCCCCATCCATCGAGACCCGCCCCCCCTGGCGAGTCGTCCCACCAGGTCCGAGATCTTTGAAACGGGCATCAAGGTCATCGACGTGCTGGCGCCGCTCGAGCGCGGCGGCAAGGCGGGACTGTTCGGAGGCGCGGGCGTCGGCAAGACGGTGCTCCTCACCGAGATGATCCACAACGTCGTCGGCCATCAAAAAGGCGTGAGCATCTTTTGCGGCATCGGCGAGCGCTGTCGCGAAGGCCAAGAGCTCTATCACGAGATGAAACAAGCCGGCGTACTGCCGAACATGGTCATGATCTTCGGCCAGATGAACGAGCCCCCGGGGGCGCGGTTCCGCGTCGGCCTGACCGCCCTCACCATGGCCGAGTATTTCCGCGACGACCTTCATCGCGACGTACTCCTGCTCGTCGACAACATCTTCCGCTTCATCCAGGCCGGCATGGAAGTCTCGGGCCTGATGGGGCAAATGCCTTCACGGCTGGGTTATCAACCGACCATGGGCACCGAGCTGTCGGGCCTCGAGGAACGCATCGCCAACACCGACTCAGGCGCGATCACGTCCATTCAAGCCGTTTACGTGCCGGCCGACGACCTGACCGACCCGGCGGCCGTGCACACGTTCTCACACCTTTCCGCGTCGATCGTTCTCTCGCGCAAACGAGCGAGCGAGGGCCTCTACCCGTCGGTCGATCCGCTCCAATCCAACTCCAAGATGGCGACGCCGGGCGTCATCGGCGATCGGCATTATCACCTGGCACGCGAGATCCGCAAGTCGCTCGCCCGCTATGAGGATCTCAAGGACGTCATCGCCATGCTCGGCATGGAGCAGCTCTCTCCAGAAGACCGTAACGAGGTCGGCCGCGCGCGCAGGCTGGAGCGGTTCTTGACCCAGCCGTTCTTCGCGACCGAACAATTCAGCGGCTTGAAGGGCAAGGACGTCAGCCTGAAAGACGCCCTCGACGGCTGCGAGCTCATCCTGAACGATGAATTCAAGGACTATCCCGAGAGTGCTTTCTACATGATCGGGACGATCGACGAGGCCAGGGAAAAGGCGAAGACCTTGAAGCCTGAGAAACTCGTCGAGCCTGGTTCCCAACCCACGGCTCGGGTGAAACCCGAGGCGGCCGGCAAACCCCAGCCCGCGTTCAAGGAAGGAGCGAACGCCCATTAATCTCAAGGTTCTCATTCCCTACCGGATCTTCGTCGAGCAAACGGGCGTCAAACGGATCGTGGCCCGAACGCCGAGCGGCGCTTTCGGAATCCTGCCCCGGCGACTCGACTGCGCGGCCGCCCTCGCGCCTGGGATCCTCACCTATGAAACCGAAAGCGGAGACGAGGTCTTCCTGGCCGTCGATGAAGGGGTTCTGGTCAAGGTGGGCATGGACGTCCTGATCTCGGTGCGGCAAGCGATCGGCGGCATCGATCTCGGCCAGCTCCAGGAAGCCGTCACCCGCGAATTCCTCAACTTGAACGACGAAGAGAAAAACGTTCGCTCGGTGCTGACGCGGATGGAGGGTGGATTCATCTCTCGAATCCTGGACATCGAACATGGACAATAACGATCAGGAAAAAAAGCCTGACGACGAGACGAGCTTCAGTCGTGAAGTGGGCGCGCAGGCGGCGCGCAAGCTGAAGGCCCAGCAGGGGTCGACCAGAAGCGTCTGGTTCGGTCTAGGCATGTCGGGGTTGATCGGCTGGTCGGTTGCGGTTCCGACCCTGATCGGCACGGCCATCGGCATCTGGGTCGACCGGCGGCATCCCAGCAGGTATTCATGGACGCTGATGCTCCTGCTCATGGGAGCGGTCGTCGGATCCCTGACCGCCTGGCGCTGGGTCGATTCGCAGTACAAGGAAATGCGGGAGGATCCCCATGAATGACGGGATGGCTCTCGCCCTGGCGTTCATCGCCGGCGGCTTGCTGGGCGCGTTGTTTTTCGGCGGCCTTTGGTGGACCGTCCAGAAAGGGGTCGCCTCCGATCGGCCCGCGCTCTGGTTCATGAGCAGCCTGCTGCTGCGAACCACCATGATTCTTGTCGGATTCTCGTTCCTCGCGCGCGGCCGTTGGTCGAATCTCGCCGCTTCGCTGGTCGGGTTTCTGATCGCACGCGTCATGGTCGTGAACCGGCTCAGCCGAGCCCCCGCCGAGGCCCGGACCCATCGGGAAAGCGAGGCCTTCCGTGCGCCTTAGCCCCGACGACCTGATTTTCTGGCGGCACGGATTCGTCGTGCTCAACAGCACGATCCTCACGACCTGGCTCTTGATGCTCGGGATGACGATCGGATCCTGGCTGATCACGCGCAAGCTCGTGACCGAGTCGCGGATCCCACGCTGGCAAGGATTCCTGGAGATCGTGGTGACCTCGATCGAAAGCCAGATCCAGGAAGTGGGCCTGCGGGATCCCGAAAAATACCTGGGATTCCTGGGGGGGTTGTTCCTCTTCATCGCAGTGTCAAACCTTTGCGCCATCCTGCCAGGATATGAACCGCCGACCGGCTCGCTCTCGACGACGTCGGCCCTGGCGATCTCGGTCTTCCTCGCGACGCCGTTCTTCGGCGTCCTTGATCAAGGCTGGCGCGGCTATCTCGCGTCTTACCTGAAGCCGACGCCCTTCATGCTGCCGTTCAACGTCCTGAGCGAGATCTCGCGCACCTTCGCCCTGGCGATCCGTCTGTTCGGCAACGTCATGAGCGGGACCATGATCGTCGGCATCCTGCTCTCGATCACCCCGCTGGTGTTCCCGATCTTCATGAACCTCCTGGGCCTGCTGACCGGCATGGTTCAGGCCTACATTTTCAGCATCCTCGCCACCGTTTACATCGCCGCCGCCACCCGCGGCGGCGAAGAACCCGACCCCATCACGACCACGAAAGGCCATCCATGGAAAGCGTGACCGTCATCGCGATCGCCTCGATCATCACGGCGGGCGCAACCATCGCCCTGGGGAGCATCGGGCCCGCGCTCGGCGAAGGACGCGCCGTCTCGACCGCCCTGACATCGCTCGCACAACAGCCCGACGCGGCCAACACCATCACCCGAACCCTGTTCGTCGGCCTGGCGATGATCGAATCCATCGCCATCTATTGTCTGGTGATCTCGATGATTCTGATCTTCGCCAACCCGTTCTGGAATCACGTCGTCGAACAGACCGCGGGAAAATGACCCATGCTGATCAACTGGTTCACCGTCGTCGCCCAGGCGATCAACTTTCTGATTCTGGCGTGGTTGCTCAAGCGCTTTCTTTTCAAGCCGATTCTCCACGTCATCGACGAACGGGCGAAGGGGATCGCCGCCCAGTTCGCGGAGGCCGAGGCCAAAAAAACGCTCGCCCAGACCGAGCGCGACGACTTTCAACACAAGAACGAGACCTTCGACCGGGATCGGGCCGCGCTCTTGCAAAAGGCCGAGGCCGAGGCCGAACGCCGGCGGCTGCTCGAGCTGGCGCACCACGAAGCCGACGCCGTGCGCGCCAAACGTCACGAGTCGTTGCGAATCGAGCAGCGCGGCCTGAGTCAAGAAATCGGTCGCTGGGTCCAGAAGGAAGTGTTCGCCATCACGCGCAAGACCCTGGCCGACCTCGCCGCGGCGAATCTCGAGGAACGCATCGTCGCCGTGTTCCTCGAGCATGTGCGCTCCTTGAGCGGCGAGGCGAAAGACCAGATGACGGCCGCGCTCACGACCTCGGCCGATCCAGCCCGGATTCGCAGCGCGTTCGACCTGCCCCCCGCCCAGCGCGCCACCATCGAAAACGCGGTCAAGCAGTCCTTCGCCGTGGAGACGCGATTTGAGTTCGAGACCGCCCCCGAGCTGATCGGCGGCATCGAACTCTCCAAGGGAGGACGGAAGTTGGCCTGGAGCATCGCCGATTACCTCGGAACCCTGGAAAAGAGCGCCCGCGAGCTCATGCACCAGGATCCTCCGCAGGCGCCCAAGCCCGAAGACAAGGCCAAGACCGATTCCAAGCCCGACCCCAAGCTTGAAAGCAAACCCAAGGCCGGTCCGGTTCGTGAACCCAGGAGTGACCTCGCGGCGGCGGGCATGGCCCCAAAGGCAAACCCTTGAGCGACTCGCCCGACAGCCTGCACGCGGTTTTTGACCAGGCGTTCGCAAGCCTGAGCCAGAAGGTGGCCGCGTTTGCCCCGCGTATGACTCCGCTCGAGATCGGAACCATCACCAGCGTCTCCAACGGCATCGCCAAGGTCTCGGGACTTCCGGGCGTGGGTTTTGACGAACTGGTGAGCTTTCCCGGCGGCCTGTTCGGCATCGCGTTCAACATCGATCACGACGAGATAGGCGTCGTGCTCCTGGGCGCGTGCGAGCGTCTGCACGCGGGTGATTCCGTCGAGCGAACCGGTCGCGTGATGGACGTGCCGGTCGGCGACGGCCTGATCGGGCGCGTCGTGAACGCCCTCGGCGCACCCCTTGACGGCAAGGGCCCCGTCGCTTTCAGCAAGCGCTTGCCCATCGAACGGCCCGCTCGACCCATCATGGACCGCGCTCCCGTCAGCGTGCCTCTTCAGACCGGCCTCCTGGTCGTCGACGCCCTCGTCCCGATCGGCCGCGGTCAGCGCGAGCTGATCCTGGGCGACCGCCAGACCGGCAAGACCGCCATCGCGATCGATACCATTCTCAACCAG
>DAIDHE010000206.1 GCA_027459775.1 Planctomycetales bacterium
AGCACTTCGCTCGACGGGCAAGATCCCTTTCTCATATTCCGCCAGCGCAATCTCCGCGATTTCGCGTTCGGTTTTGGCGTTTGAGTGGGAAGCTCGTGCTGCTTGTTCGGCGATCGTCTGGTCGGTGAGCTCGTCCTTGAGCGAGGCCGAGTCGAGCTCGCAGAGAAAGTCTCCCTTTTTGACCTGCGTTCCCTCGGGGGCGATTCTGAGGATGGTCCTGCTTCCCTCCGCACGGCAATACAAATCGGCGGATCGGCCGGCCTCGACAAAGCCGTCCACGGCGAGCTGCTCGGTGAGCACGGTGGGTTCGACGGTCGCGAACGAGGGAGGGCCATCGGCCTCGGGGGGCGCCTGATCCTCGGGCTGCGCGGGCGCTTGGGCCGCCGGGGCGTCATTCGCCTGGGCGGGGGCGGCCTGTTGTTCGCCGGCCGCTCCGAAGGAGACGAACCGCCCGACGCCGCCGGCCCCCGCGCCCAGCACCGTCACGACGGCCGCGACCTTGAGAAACTGATGGATCGACATGGCTGTGAGAACTCCTCGGGCCAGCACGGCGGCCGAGCCGCCGGCGAGCGCCTTCACGGTGGAATGATAGATCATCGCCCGGATCGTGGATTCGACGAGCGCGGGGGGGACGAGGGTCGTGGACGCGCCTGGCCCGAGCGCGGCCATGCCCGCGCCCGGGGCCAGGCCGCGGCGAACGAGGCTCGCCCTGAGCCGGTCCCGACCGCGCGACAGCCGGCTCTTCACCGTGCCGACCGGCAGACCCAGATGCCGCCCTGCTTGCTGGTATGAACATCCCTCGAGGTCGCACAGAATCACCGGCGACCGGTAACGCTCCGGAAGCCGGGCGATCTCTTCGTGGAGGGCGGGCCCGATCTCGTCGGGCGGCATGGGAGAGCACTCGGGCGTCAGGCTCGCCGCCAGACGTTCGTGTTTTTTCCGCCTGGCCGCCTTTGCTCGGGCGTGGAGGGCCGTTCGGCGGGCGACCTGGAACAGCCACGGACCGAGCGAATCCCGCGCCCAGAGCCCGCGCGCCTTGCGAAGCAGGATCAAGAACGTGGCCTGGAACGCGTCCTGGGCGTCGTGGGGGTCGTCGAGCACGCTCTGGCAAACGCGCAGCACCATGGGACCATGCCGCTCCACCAAGACCGCGAACGCCGCCTGGGCGGAGTCGCCGGTTTCGCCGGCGAACCGCTCGAGGAGCTGCCCGTCCGTCAGGTTCCGCACCACCCCGATGCTGAAGAGCGTCTGAAGCTGCCTCAGGCCCGCGAGTCGCTTCGCCATCGGGTTATCGCTCCCGCCATTGCATTCCCACCGCCCTCGCCTTGCACCCGATAATGCCGCGCCGAGGCCGCGCGGTTCCATGATTCCTGGGGAACGAACGGGAATCGCCCACCGCGGGCCACCCTTCGACGCCGTCGCGCCGGTTTCCGTGTCACCGGGTCGGTCCGGCCGGCTTGGCGGGCGCGGGCGAATCTTCCACCTCGAGCTTGCTATCCTCGGGCCACGGGGAGTTCTCGCCCCCGCGCGGGTTGATCAGCACGGATTCGCCGTTCTTGAGTCCTTCCTGGATCTCGACCATCGAGCGGCTCGACGCGCCTTCCCTCACGATTCGCCATTCCAGGCCGCCGTCGGGCTTTTTCACCGCCACCTGATACTCATCAAGGGCGTTGGACACGGCCTTCTTCGGAAGCACAATGGCGTCGTCGCGCGTCAAGACGATCGAAAGCTCGGTCTCGACGCCGGGGAGCGTCTCGGCTGGATTCTTTTCGAGCTCGATCACCACGGAGAAGACCTTCTCGTCTTCGTCGCTCATTTTGCCTCCAAGCTCGGGCACCGACGCGACCGTTTTGATTTTCCCTGGAAAGCGCGTGCCGCCCTGACCGTGGATTCGCGCCCACGCCGGTTGCCCGGGTCTCAGGCGATCGACCTGAGACGGCGAGACCTTGGCATGGATCTGGAGCGGGGCGTTCTTGAGGTCGACCACGCGCGCGATCGTCTGGCGTTCGTGGACCTTATCCCCCCTTTTGATCGCGCGCTGGGCGGCGTCGCTCGCGTAATACACGACGCCGTCAATGGGCGCGACCAGGCGGCAGGCCGCGATCTGGCGGGTCAGTACGCGCTCCTTGCTCGTTTCGAGTTCCCACGCCGCTTTCTTGGCGAGCTCGTCCGAGCGGGCTTTCTCGACGTCGGACTTCAGGAGCTTGATCTTGGTCGGGGCGGTATACTTCTCAAGCATCGCGATCTTGTACTCGGCCTGCTTGATCTCGTACCCATCCTGGTGAAGCTCGTGACGAGCCGCCCTGACATGGTCGTCGATCGAGATCTCGGCGAGGATCTCGGTCGGCGTGGGCTTGGCCAGGCCCTGATTGATCGCTTCTCGAGCGCGTTTCTGGGCGTCGAGCATGCGGTCGAGATCGTCTTGGTGGGGCTTGATCAAGAACTCGTGAAGTTTCCGCTGGCCCTCGAGCGCGGCCCGTTCCTGGACCAAGATCCCTTCCCGGTATTCGAGGACCGCGACCTCCGCGACTTCGCGCGTGAGCTGCGCGTTTGTGTACCACGACTGCGCGGAGATGGTCTTGATTTGTTGATTCGTGAGCTGGTCCTTGAGCGCGGTCGCGTCGAGCTGGCAGACGAGGTCGCCTTGCTTGACGTGCGTTCCCTCGGGAACGATCGAGGCGATGGCGGTCTCGCCGCTCACGCGGCAAACGAGATCCTCGGCGCGTCCGGGCGCGACCAAGCCCTGGGCGGTCATGGTTTCTTTGAGCCGGACGGGCTTGATGGTGACGAACACCGGCGGCCCGTCGGCCTGGGGTTGGTCGTCGGCCGGGGCGGCCTGGCCGATAAGGGCGGTTCCCGCGACCACGATCACGACGTTGAAAAGCTGGCGCCTGGACATGGCAGTGAAGACTCCCAGGCCCGCGCGGCGGCCCGGCCGCGCGGGCGCGACATGAAAGCACGGCACCCTCGCACGGTCATGGATCATGACGCGCGCCGGCGGGTGGTTTCCAATCCATTCTGGGAAGAGGGGCCGGAATTGTGCGAATCGCGCCCAGGGGGTTTGGCCCCTGGCCTAGAGCTCCCAGACGCGGCGGCCCTTGAGGAACATGGTCAGATAGCCGTCCTCGCTGACCTTGAGGACGGGCCCGTGCAGCGAGGCGGCGAGCCCGGCGAGGGTCCGAGCGCCCTGGACCGAGCGACTCAGCTCGAGGCTTTCGGGAGCGATCCGCAGAATCGCCGCGAAGGTCAAGAGCCGCCCCTCCTGGTCGACCACAACGGCGCCGTCAAGACTGGCGATCGATTCGAGGACCGTGGGATCGAGGTCGCCGATCGTCCGCCCGCGGACCACGTGGTGCAAGGTCCGCTTGGCCAGCCGGGGCGACAGGTTTTCGGGATCCTCGGGATCGTCGACGGCGATCTCGGCGGCCATCTGATCGGGGAGGGAAATGAGCTGCGGAACCGATTGAGCCGGGTCGCGGACCACCACGAAAAGCGCCCCCACCCGCGCCTCCGCCAGGTTAAGGGCGGCCTGAAACAGCGACTCGGCCAGGCAGGTCAGGCCCGCGCAGCCGACGGCCTCGCGCCAGACGGCGAATTTGCTGGGGATGTCGAGCAGCCGCCAGCGCGCGTTGCTGAAGCTGAACATCATCACGCCGCGCGCGAAGACCTTGATCTCCTGGGACGGAGTGAGAACGACGGCGACGTGGCCACCCGATCGGGTGGCCTTGGCGTGGCTGATGTAGAGCCGGGGGCAGGGATGCGAGATCCCTTCCGAGCCTTGCACCAGATCGGCCCAGCGCTCGACGTCGACGACCCGCACGAGCTCTCCCTGGCGGTCGACGAGGAACAGGGTTCGCACGCCGTCGCAGAGCTTGTGAAAGCCCTTGATGGCGGTCAGCCGGGCGTTGAACGTCGGCGCTCCCTCGAGATTGCGCGGGCCGGAATCGGCGACGTCTTCATCCGTCCCGAGCAGGATCGCGCCGGTCGACACCCGGCGATTTTCATAGGTCGACAGCGCGGCCACCCGGACGGCCTCGAGCGCCGCCGGCAGGCGATAGGGGTCGATCAGATCCAGATAGTCGGCGATGATCAGGTCTTCGGTCAGATAGTGGAAGCGGTCGAAGCGATGCGCGATCTCCTGGTTGAAGAGGCCGCGAAACCGCAGATCGATGGCCTCGACGATGACCTCGATCATTCTCCGTTCGCTGGCGAGCAGGGGCGCTGGGATGCCGGGCTGGAACGAAAGATGGGTGCCCAGCCACTCGATCTCGACGCCGACCCCCTCGGGATCGACGCGCAGGCGATAGTAGGTCTCGTCCGACGAGCCGTCCCAGTCGATGATGCTGCGGTCGCCCAGAACCTCGAGCTGGGCGTCGGGAAAGAAGTGCTCGAGGGCGCG
>DAIDHE010000211.1 GCA_027459775.1 Planctomycetales bacterium
GTGTGTGTGTGTGTGTGTTCAATAGGCGAGAATCACATACAACGTTTATTCTGTTGATGCTAACTATTAGATGTTATGACTTAATAAGTGACAATTCTTTTTCTCTATCTTTCTCTCCGATATCTCGCTTTCTCTCTTTGTTTTCTCTCTCTGTTTTCTTTCTGTTTTTTCTTCTCTGTGTCTCTGTGTCTCTGTGGTTCAAAAAGGCAATACGCCTGGCCGCCGTGGGTTGTCCACCGTGAAAAGGCAATACGCCCGGCCCCCGTGGGCTGTCCGTCCAAGAAGGCAATACGCCTGGTCCCCGTGGGTTGTCCACCGTGGTTAAGGAAGCTCTCCATGCGCGACTACGGCGTTGGGATCGTGCTCGGAATGATCTTGGCCGCGACCATCGCGCCGATCTTGGTCGTGTTCGTGCAGGCCGCGTTCGACTCGCTGGAGGTCGGCCTTTTCGCCAGCCGCGCCGGCCAGCTTCTCTACCTGGCCCAGGCCGTCGCCCGGTTCTGGACACACGGCGCCTGAACGCAAACCCCAGAATCCGAGCAATTTTTTTTAATTACTCAATTAGGAATAGAAACATGCGTTATTCCTGGATTGACCTCGCTCTCATGCTGCTGGCGATCGTGATCTTGATTCCGCTTTCCATGCAGCTCGTGGAGACGGTCATGAATACCCTTCAGGGAATGAACTGACATGAAGCACGACTGGAAGAAGCACGCGAAGCCGAGCGATTCCGAGGCCGAGGGCAAGAACCTGGTGCGCAGGCGCCACGTCGAGTGGCTCGAGCATCAGGTGCGCTGGCGCTGGCTGCTGGATTCGTTCGAGGGGGGCGAGCGCTATCGCAACGCCGTCTACGGCCCCGATCGCCGCGGGCTGCCGTGCCGGAATTTGATTCGCCATCGCCGCGAATACCCCGACCCCCAGCAGTTCCCGACGGTCTATCAGGGCTACTCGGGCGGCATGGGGATGATCGACGCCGGGGCTCAAGACATGGGCTACGGCCCCTTCCCCGGCATGCTGGGCTCGGACGCCGCCGCGACCGCCCAGGACGACGATTACGAGCTCCGCCGCAGCCGCACCCCCGTTCCCGAATTCGTCGCCGAGGCCGTCGAGATCCATCTCGCGAAACTCTACGATCAAGAAGTGCGCAGAGATGGACCTCTCGACCTGGTCGATTGGTGGAAAGACGTCGACGGACGCGGCACGCCCATCGACGACTGGATGCGCGACTCGGTCGCCCCGCTGTTGCTCGTGCTGGGCTGTCTGGACGTCTGCTTCGACCATCCCCAGATTCCCGAGGGCGAGACCGTCGTCACCCGGCTCGACGAGATGCGGCTCGGGCTCGACAAGTGCGTCGCCTCGTTCATCCTGCCCCAGAACATGCTCTGGCAGCGGCTCGACCAGGCCGGGCGCTATACCGAGTGCCTCGTCCGCGAGTACGTCGACCCCAGCGAACGCATCGACCACGGCGCCCGCGGCGAATCGATCGATTCCGACCAGGACAACCAGGTCGCCGCCTCCTGGCGCGGGCAGTACGTCCGTTATCGTTACTGGAACGACAAGGAATCGATCCTCTACAACTACGACGGCGACGAGATCCTCAAACGCACCCCGCACGGGTTCGGCCGGGTGCCGATCGTCCGCCTGGTCGACCAGCCCAAGCACCGCATGCCCCACGTGGGCAAGAGCCGTTACGAAGGGGTCGCCGAGCTTCAGCGCGAGTATTACAACCGCGACAGCGAGCTGATCCTGTCGGACACGCTCCAGGCCCACCCGTTTCTGTCGGGGGCCGAGGATTTCTGCAAGGCCGACAACACCCTCGCGGTCGGCCCCGGCTACATTCTGCCCAAGAAAAAGTGCCCCGATACGGGGGCCTACGAGGGCTGGGAATTCGTGTCGCCCTCCAAGGATCCGGCCGAATCGATCCGCAAGAACAAGCAAGACATTCTCGAGGCCAAGGACCGCCGGGCGTGCCTGACCAAGCCGGCGGGCTCGGCGAACGGCACGGTGGGTCAGTCGGGGATCTCGAAGCAGCTCGACGCGGCGACCGGCCACAAGCTGCTGGCGTCGATCGCCAAGAGCCTGGCCAAGTCCGAGCGGTTCCTGGCCGAGTACGCCCTGCTCGTGCTGCGATCCAAGCACCAGGTAAGCACTCCCTGGCGGATCAATCAGGTCGAGCGCGAAGAGATCCGGGTCGTCTACCCCGCGCGATTCGAGCTCCAGGGCGCTGACGATCTCACCCGGACCACCATGGCCCTCCAGCAAATCATCGCCGCCGCCGGTCAGGCCCCCTCGGTCGAGCGCGAGCTGATCCAGGCCATCACCCGGCAGGCGCTTCTGGGCCTCTCCGACGCCGAATACGCCGCCCTCGATCATGAAGTCGAGCGCATGATGGCCCAGAAGGCCCTGATCCAGGAACCGGCCAGGCGGCTGCCCAACCCGGGGATCAGCGACCAATCCGAGGCCATGCAAGGCCCCGGCTCGCAAGAAGCCGACGCCGGCGAGGATCCCACCGGGGTCTCCGACTCGACGCAGGTTGCGAATATGGTTCCCACGATTCCGTAGCGGCGCGGCTGGTCCGCCGCCTGGGCGGCGCGCCGACGCCACCCATCGTCGATCACGCATCACGAATCACTCATCACGAATGGAGCAACCGATGCCCGATGAAACGCCTCAGTCCGCATCCTCGCAACCCAACGCGCAGGCTCATCCCGCGAGCGGGACGCCGGCGCCGCAGACCGTGGCCATTCCGCTCGAACAATTGCAGGCCTTCACGGCCGCGCAGGCGCGGCTGGCCTTGCTCGAGGGCGAGCAGCGCGCCCGCGAGTCGTCGGCGCGCGAGGAGCAGGCCAAGATCCTGGCTCAGAAGGGGGAGGTCGAGAACGCGCTCAAGCTGCTCCGCGACCAGTCCGAGCATCAGCTCGCGGCCGAGCGGTCGCGGCTGTCGGCCGTCGAGGAGCGCGCCAAGCGCTACGCCCTGGACGGCGAGCTGTCGCGGGCGCTGTCGTCGCAGCCCCTGGTTCCCGGGGGCGCGGAGCAGCTCACCCGGCTCTTCCGCCACGAGTTCCTGGTCGATTCGCAGGGCGATTCGTTCACGGTTCGGACGCCCACGTTCCAGTCGGTCGGGGACTTCGTGCGGGCGCAGCTCGAGCGCCCGGAGTATGCCCATTTCGTGCGGGCGCAGGCCCAGGGGGGTACGGCCGGGACGACAGGCGCTCATCAGACCACCCCTACCCCGCCGTCCGCTCCCACAACCTCTCCCGTCCCCAAGACCCTGGGCGAGGCGGTCATCCTGCAAATGCAAACCAAGAAGAAGGACGAGCTCGATCCCAGGCTCAACCTGGGCTCGTCGTTCGGCCTGCGAGGTACTGGCCGTTGATTGGATTCTCGACTCTCGATCCTTGTTTTCCTATTGGCGATTGACGATTGGCGGTTGGGATTCTCGATGGGCGAGCTCAGCGGCCCGCGCGCTGGCCGCACGATCGAGAATCCGAAGTCGCGAATCGACAATCCCCAGAGCCGGCCACGGCCCGCGGCGCCGTGAGAACCGCGAACGCCGCATTTGAGGTCTTTCTCCCATGGCTGATTTCTTGCAAGGCTTTCTGGGCGCTCAACAGGCGGGAATTGAAGCCCGCAACGACGTCACGGTCGCGATTCGCAATTGGTTCGCCAATCGCAATCCGCTGGTGACCCGGCTGCCGTACGTCCCCGTCGAGCGGGTCGACTTCCAGATGTATACGCACAAGTACCGGGCGCGGGGCACCACCCTGGGCGCCGCCGTCACCAGCAACACCCAGACGTCGCTCACCTTCGCGGACGCCACCTTCCTGATGAACCACGACGTCCTCGAGGTCATCGATTCGGCGACCGGCCTGGTCGAGCGCGTTCAGGTCAGCGGCGACCCCACGTCGTCGACCACCGTCAACGTCACGCGGGGCGTGGCCGGTTACTCGCCGATCGCCTCGGCGGCCAGCGGGTCGACGGTCAACCTGATCGGCAACTCGCGGTCGGGCTCGGAAGTTCTTCAAACGGGCCTCACCACGGTGGGCGTGCCGCGCACCCAGTACTGCCAGACGTTCCAGTTCCCGGTGCAGATCGGCGGCTCGGCGCAGACGGCCCGGGCGCAGGTGATGCCGGCCGGCATTCAGTCGCCGTTCGACTTCAACATGACCGTCCAGCTCCAGAACATGGTGGACGACATCGAGACGTCGTGCTATTACGGCGTTTCGCAGGCGCCTTTGGACGCGGCCAACAACGCTGGCGTTCCAGTGACGGCCAAGATGAACGGGCTGAAGTACATCCTTCAGACCAACAACATTTCGAGCGCCAACCCCGCCGCCACGAGCCCGGTCAACGCCTCGGCGTACGGTTCGACCGACATGATCCGGGACACGCTTCAGGCGGCCCGGTCGAACGGCGGCGAGCCCGATTTGCTGGTGGTTTCGACCAACTTCATGAGCGGGTTCGCGACTTGGGGCCAGGCCATTCAGCGGGTTCCGGCCGGCGAGACGGTGTTCGGCACGCCGATCAACGTGCTCGAGGCGCCGTTCCTGCACGGGGTGACGATCGTGGAAGCGCCTCTGCTCAGGCCGTTCACGGCGATCGCGCTCACGAGTTCAGAGGTTTACATTCGTAACAAGCGTAACCCGTACTGGAATCTCCGCGGCAACCGTGGCGACATGGTCGAGGGCGACTGGATCGCGGAGCTGGCGATCGAGGTCGTCAACGAGAGCCATCACGCCTGGGTCGAGGGGATCACGGCGTTTTCGGCGAACTGATCGGTCGGGGCCGTCCGCCGGGGCGGACCGCGGCGGACGGCCGTTTTTTTCCAGGCGCGGTGGAGCGTGGGCCTTGGCGGTCGGCGCGATTTCCGCGACCTTCCCAATCCTCAAGAGGCACGACCGTGTGGCGTTATCGGGGAACCCCGCATTTCTTGGACCGACAGGGCGACCGCCTGGGCCTGCCCAGGACGCTCACCGACCGTGCCAAGCACAACCAGGAAATCTACCGCGCCTCGGTGCTCCTGGGCCAGCTATGCGAGCGCTGGCATAAGGCGCGAAGGCAAGAAGGACTGCCGGTGTTCCTGCCCTCCGAGCTCGAGCAGGTGAAGGGAACGCTCGGCGAGTGCGAGCAAGAGGCGCGCAAGCTGCACGCCCTGGCGGCCGCGGCGGCCGCGATGATCGACGAGGCCTGGCTGGCGTTCGGGCTCGAGCCGCCGGCGCGCCCGTTCGCCGTGTCGTGTGAATCCGACCAACCTCCCGTTCCCGACGACCCGCCGCGGCGGGCGGACGAATCTTCCAAGCACACTCTTGCGAAAGGATCTACATAATGGCATACGTGAGTCCAAACGTGACGCCGTCGGGGGCGAATTTCGCCCAATTTCAGGCCGCGGGCGCGGCCGGCGTGCTCAATCTGTTGATCGCCGCCAACAAGAATGGGACGAATGCTCCGACCGCCGCGGCGACGGTATCGGCGACGGGGGGCGGCACGACGGGCGGGCTCTTGCCGGCCGGGGTTTACACCTGCGTGTTCACCGAGACCAACGGGTTTGGCGAGACGACGGCGTCGCCG
>DAIDHE010000273.1 GCA_027459775.1 Planctomycetales bacterium
CCGCCGGGCTTGGGTGCGGGAATCACCCGCACGAGCTGAGCCCACTCGGCATCGGAAACGTCCGTGTCGTACCTGTTTCTGGCGTCCATGACGCCGCCATAACATCTTTTGCCATGGCTTTCTAGACGACCTCTAAGAAAATCGCCATCGTGAGAAACGACGACTCGCCCCTCGGCCAAACCGAAGGCGAGGTGTTCTTGATCGGACGCGCCTCGAAGGCCGACCTCGGCGGTAATCGTCGTGTCGATGCCGCGTCGCCGAAGGCCATGCGCGACCGCGCTCGCCACACTTTCATCAAGATGATAGCGAATCGGCATCGGCTTCCACACCCATGGAGGCCGGGGTCGGGCGGCTCTCGTGCGTCGTCTTCATAGCCCTGACGAAGTCGACGTCCTCCTGGATTTGCCTTTCGATTTCCTCACGGTTGTCGAAATAGAAGGCAAGCGCCCCGTGGATCTGGGCCAGCGTCAACTGAGGGTACATGGCCACGATATCATCCGGCGCCATCCCCTGCTCGGTCCATCGAACGACGTTCTCAACGCGGATTCGACTACCCGTGATGCGCGGGCGCCCGCTGCAAATTCCAGGCGTGATCTCGACGTGTCTTGTCGGTTCCATGAGGGTGATTCTACCGCGCACCATAAAACGTACCAACTCCAGCTCCTCCATTCCCCTGGGCGCTCAACGAATGCGGTCCAGGCTGGGGTGGCGGAGATCGGCCGATCCGGTCTCTCTCGGAGACGCCTTGCGATCCTTCGGAGTCTTGGCGTTGAACTCGGTCGCCGGATGGCCTTGACAGGCACGAGCCCCCTGCTTCTGATCCGCGCGATTCGGTCGGCGGTGGCGTGTTGATCCGCGACGGCCGGCACCTGATCGGCGCGAGTTCATGACTGGATTTGCGGCAAGGAGGCCGGCATGAGAATCTCCCAACGAAGGTCGACGGTCAAGAAACATGGTCCATTTCTTTGCGCCGTCCACGCGCTCGTCGTCGTGTGTGCTCCCGATGTCGGCTTCTGTCAGGATCCGAAAGCGGAGGATCTGATCAGGCTCTTGCCGTTGGTGAAGACCGGCCCAGAGGGATGTCGGAACCTGAAGATCAGCGGCCGATTCAATTTCGTCGGCGAGATGCAGCTCGACCTTCTCATCCTTTATCGTGCGCCCGATCGCTTCGCGGTTTACGCGACCGAGCCGCTCCATGGAACCCCTGTCTTCTACGTGAACGATACGAAATATCTTATTCATGGCCCGGCGGACAACCGTCTGTTTTTCTTTCCCGAGGCCAGGCTTGAATGCATTTTGGGGGTGGTGAACGAGAAGCTCCACTTCAATTTTTCCATCGAGAAGGACGATGAGCCCTCATCCATTTCTTTCGATGCGAAATCGTTCTTCGCCGGCTCCGCGCCAGCCTGTGTGGTCAAGCGCCGAGAAGGCTCGACATATCAGATGACCTACCTTACGCCAGGAGGCAATTTCACGTCGGCGGTCGTCGACTCCAAGAGCCGCGTTCCGCTCAAGCGGCTGACCGTGACCCACGGTGGGGAAGCCGATCCGTTCCTGGTGATCCACGAATTCGCCGTGGATGAAGCCGATCCGAGTCCATGGCCTTCCTTTCCTTCGAGAGCGGAACTCGCGGCGACCATGCGAGTCGACGAGCCGTCGGATGTGGGATTGATGGAGGATCTGGCCTTCCAGATCTCTTTCAGTCGGTCCGTGTTCGGGAGGCTGTCGATGCAGAACAAGGAAATGCGTCGTTCGTACGACAAGTGCTTCTTGACTCGCACCGACTGGGCCAAGGTCGAGGCCGACGATCGGCGAAACGGCCCCAGGGTGCGGGCTCTTCTGGACAAGCACATCACGATGCGTCTCGATCCTGAGCGATCCGACCATGCCAGTACGGGGAAGCCTGCGATCTTGGACAAGTTGTTCTCGACCGCGCCCCAATCGAAGACCAGGTTTTTCGATTTCAAGGATTGAAGATCTACTTTCCTTTCTCCGGCATCACAATGGGCTTCCAGGACTGGTCGATGGGATCGAGCGCGAGGAGCCAGCCGGGTGCGGATCTGGCGACCGTTGCGAGCCGAGCGGCGAGGGCGCGATCGCCCAAGCCCCAGGCCTCGACCACGGCGATCGTGCGATCGGGCTCGAGCGCGGCCGCGCCCGCGGGCTGGTTTTGAAAGAGCTTGATATTCGAATCGATCCAGCGGTCGGGGTCGCGCTTGAAGGTTTCAGACCAGACGCCAAGCGCGATCGGGCCGCCGCCGGCGTGCAGGGGGTTCCAGGCGCGGGCGTTTCGCGGCCAGCAGTCGCCGCGGGCGCAGCCCACCCCGCCACACAGGCCGGTACCCCCTGGAGCACCCGGCAGATCGATCGGCTCGCATTCCTCGACCCAGACCGGCACGACCGCCTTGCCGGGATTCGCCTTGCGAATGTCGCCGACCAGCCGGGCGGCCGCGTCGTCGCCGGGAGATTTCGCCGTTGTCGCCGGCGTGCCGTAATCGAGCGCCCAGCGGCACTGGTCGTTGCCACAGCCGCACGACGAGGGGCCCGTCTGAAGGTCGTTCAAGAACACGCCCGACCAGGATCCCGGAAGGTTGGCCAGAAGCGACTCGATTCGCGCCCGATGGGCGTGATAGGCGGCGGTATAGCCGATTGGCACCCAGGGCCATGCTTTGATTCCTTCACCGGATCGGCCGCGCGGGGCGTCGGGAAACCGCTTGCGCCAGTCGTCGTGGTGACCGCCCAGGGATGCGACCCATTCCGGATGGGCGTCGGCCATCGCCGGGTTGCGCGCGACCTCGACCCACGCCCAGAGATCCATCCCCCGCGCGGCGACCATTCGCGCCAGCGACGGCCATTCTTTTTTCACCGATTCGTCCAGAACGACGACGACGCTCCGCGCTCCCTTGGCCTTCCACTCTTTCAAGAATTCGGGCGTGACGCGCTGGGCTCGGACGAGGACGCCCCGGACGGGAGTCGCGGGCTCCGCGCCCCGCGTCGGGATCGAGAGAACGGCGGCCCAGAGCGATCCCAGGATCACGACGATGCGCCACGGTTTTTGCTTGTGGTTCATGAGGGCCTCAAGGTTGGGAGCACAAAGGGCCGGCCGCGAAGGCCCGGCGGGCGATGGCGACGGCGCCCTTGACGGGTTCGGATACGAGGGTGTGGGCGGGCTCGTATCTTTGTATCTTCAGGTCGGTGAGCAACGCATGTTGGACCGTCGGCGCGGCCAACAAGAACCCTCCGGCCAGGGCCAAGGGGAGCGGCCCGGAATGCCAATCGAGGGCGTGGGCGGCGGCCGAGGCGATCTCGGCGAGCGCTCGGCCGTCGGGTACGAGCAAGCGCTCGGCGTCGGCGGGCGTGCAGGCCGTGAGGACGTCAGGGGCGAGGGCGGCGATCCGGGCGCGGGTGAATTCAGCAGCGTAGAGGGCGGTTACGATTTCGCCGGGCGAGCCGACGCCGAGAGCCCGCATGAGCCGCTCGGCGAGCGGGTCGCCGCCCGGCGGATGAGGCTCGCGGCCGTCATGCCGCCGCGTCACCAGCCGCAGCGCATCGAGCGCGAGAGCATAGGCGCTCCCTTCGTCGCCGATCAAGTGCCCCCAGCCGCCGGCGCGGGCCGTTCGGCCGTCGACCGCGCGAGCGACGGCGATCGACCCTGTCCCCGCGATCAGGCCGACGCCCCATCCCTCGGACGTCCCGGCCGCGATCACGAGCGCCCCGTCGTTTTCCGTGATCAGCCTCCGCGCCCACTGGCATTCCTCGTTCCAGCCCGCCAGGAGCGCGCGGTCGGCCGGGCGATCGAAGCCCGCCAATCCCAGGCAGGCGACGTCGACCGGAGCGCGGTCGAGATTCGAATCAACGAATGTGCGGGCAATGGCGGTTTCGAGGGCCGATCGGGCGGCGTCGGGGCCGACGGCCTTGGCGTTCGATGGACCCGCGGCGCCTCGACCCAGGCGTTCGCCCGCGTGATCGGTCAGCCAGGCCTCGGTCGAGCTCCCGCCGCCGTCGACGCCCAAAAGCAGGCCACGAACCGTCATCGCGCGGCCTCTTTCCCGGCTCCCGCCACGGCCTCGCGAACCCGCCCGCGGTTCTGCTCGAGAAGCCGGCTCGCGGTTTCGGCGTCGACCCCCGCCAGGGCGGCCACGAGGGCGCGCTTGAGCTCGCCAGAACAGTCGGCCAGGATTCGCCCGGCCGTCTCGTCGTCGACCCCGGCGATTTCGCGGATGATCCGCCGGCTGCGAATCCTCAGCTTTTCGTTGAGCGGACGAAGGTCGACCATCCGGTTGCCGAGCGTCTTGCCGATGCGCACCATCGCGCCGGTGGAGATCATGTTGAGAACCATCTTGGTCGCCGTTCCCGCCTTGAGCCGGGTCGAGCCGGCCAGAACCTCGGGGCCGACCAGGACGGCGATCTCGATGTCGACCTCGCGCGCGAGCAGGCTCGGGCGCTGGCACGAGAGGCCGACCGTACGCGCCCCGCCGCGCTTCGCTTCGCGGATGGCGCCCAGCACATAGGGGGTGCGGCCCGAGGTGGCGATGCCGACCACGAGGTCGCGGCCGCTGGCGTCCAGGCCGGCGATGGCGGCCGCGCCCGACGCGGGGTCGTCCTCGGCCCCCTCGACGGCGCGGGTGAGGGCGTCCAAACCGCCGGCGATCAGGCCCACGACCATCCCCGGCGGCGAGCCAAAGGTCGGCGGGCATTCGGAGGCGTCGAGCACGCCCAGCCTGCCGGAGGTTCCAGCTCCGACGTAAATCAATCGCCCGCCCTGGGCCAAGGCTTCCGCGGCCCAATCGACGGCCCGGGCGATGGGCTCGGCCTGGGTGCCGACGGCGGCGGCGACGCCCGCGTCCTCGGCGTTCATGAGCTTGACGATCGCAAGCGCGTCGAGCGTGTCCAGACGCTCTGACGCCGGGTTTCGCGCCTCGGTGAGCAGGTGGTCCTCGAGTGGCATCGGCGAGCACCCCAAAAGAGCCGTTAAATGTGACCCTCTGTTGATTCGTCGATGAGAGGGGGCGATCACGCCCCTTTTTTCTCGGGGGCCTTGGGGGCGAGTTTCTCGAGGGCCTTTTCGGCGGCCTTGCGAACCGAGTCGATGGGCGATTTGGCGGCGGCCTTGAGGGCCGCGGCCGCGTCCGGGGCCGCGGGGGTTCCGGGCGCGACGGCGGCGAGGGCCTTGGCCGCGGCCTCGGCGGCGTTGGCGATCTGCTGGTTGCCAGCCGCTTTGTTGAGGGTCGTGATGAGCGCGGGCACGGCGGGGACGGCGGCCGGGCCAAAGGCCGCCAGGGCGTCGGCCGCGGCCGGCCAGCGCTTGGGCGCGTCGGAGTTCAATACTCCCGCCAGGGCCGACACGACCTCGCCCGCCTGGGGCGTGCCGGGGGCCGTCTTGGCCAGCGCCCGAGCGGCCACCTGGGCGGGACCGGTGAAGGCATTGAAGGTGGGATTCATGCCCCCGACCGGGTGGTCCGTGGCCGCCGGCGCGTGCAGCGCCTCGAGAAACGCCGGGATCGCCGCGCGACGCGATTCGTCATTCATGTTCGAGATCAGCATCAAAATCGAATACGAAGCATCACTCCCCGCCGCTTTCATCGCCCCGACCAATGGCTGGACCGCCGCCGCCGTCAGGCTCGCGGCTGGAAGCTGGCCAATCACACTCGAACAAGTCAGCCTGACCGCCTCGATGGGATCATGAACGAGCATCGTCGCGATCTTGGGGATGACCGGATCCAAACCCTTGGGATAGCGAACGAGGGCGCTCAGGGCCGAGATTCGAACCTTGTACTCGGGATCATCGAGCGCGGCCACCAGCCCCGGCGCGGGGGACGAATCGAGCGCGGGCCCGATCATTCCCAGGCCCTCGAGTGCGATCACCCGGATCGATTCGTCAGATTCGCCCAGCATTTCTTTGTAAGCGCTGGCCAAGGCGTCGACCTCGATGCCCGCCGCGGCCGCGTTCTTGCTAATATTGCCGGCATTCTTGCCGCCGCCCCGCTTGCCCCCCGCGGGCGAGGTCGCCGTGATCACCGCCAGCGCCCGAGCCGCCTCGACGCGGACCGGGGCGTCGGGATCCTTCATCAGTTTGATCAACGCCGCCGACGCCCCGCGAACCGTCTCCGCCCCCGCTTGCACCCGCACCGAATACGACGCGATCAACCCCAGCGACCGGGCCGCCGCCGCGCGGACCTTGGGGTCGGAATCG
>DAIDHE010000294.1 GCA_027459775.1 Planctomycetales bacterium
CACCTGAGCGCCCCCGCGCCCGCGCTCGTGGCCGCGCCCGCCAAACCCGCGCCCCCCAAGCCCGCCCCGGGCGCGCGCGAATCCCGCGAACGCATGAGCGGCCTCCGCCAGCGGATCGCCGAACGCCTGGTCGACGCCCAGCACACCGCCGCCATCCTGTCGACCTTCAACGAAGTCGACATGTCCCACGTGATGGACCTGCGCGCCCGCTATAAAGAGGCGTTCCAGGCCAAGCACAAGGTCGGGCTCGGCTTCATGTCGTTCTTCGTCAAGGCCGTCGTCGAGGCCCTGAAGACGTTCCCCTCGGTCAACGCCCGGATCGAGGGCAAGGAAATCGTCCATCACCACTACTACAACATCGGCGTCGCCGTGAGCACCGAGCGCGGGCTCATGGTCCCCGTCGTCCGCGACGCCGATCAGCTCTCGTTCGCCGGCATCGAAAAGACGATCGCCGGCTTCGCCGCCAAGGCCCGCGACGGCACGATCGGCGTCGACGACCTCCAGGGGGGGACGTTCACGATCACCAACGGCGGCGTCTTTGGATCGCTGCTCTCGACGCCAATCCTGAACCCGCCCCAGAGCGGCATCCTGGGCATGCACTCGATCAAGAAACGCCCCGTTGTGGTCGACGACCAGATCGTCGCCCGCCCCATGATGTACCTCGCGCTCTCCTACGACCACCGCCTGGTCGACGGCCGCGAGGCGGTCAGCTTCCTGGTTCGGGTCAAGGATCTGATCGAAAGTCCCGAACGCATCCTGTTCGACGTCTGACCGAATCCCTCTACGCGGAGTCTCATCGCGGTGTCGGAACCCTACGATCTCGTCGTCGTCGGCGCGGGGCCTGGCGGCTATGTGGCGGCCATTCGGGCGGCCCAGCTGGGCATGAAGGTCGCCTGCGTCGAAAAGATGCCCGCCCTGGGCGGAACCTGCCTCAACATCGGCTGCATCCCCAGCAAGGCGCTGCTGGATTCCAGCGAGTTTTACCACCTCGCCAAGGAACGCTTCGGCAAGCACGGAATCACGTTCGGCAAGCTCGGCCTCGACCTGAAAGCCATGCTCGCCCGTAAGAACGACGTCGTGAAGGGGCTCACCGACGGCGTGCGGTTCCTCTTCAAGAAAAACAAGATCGAGCCCGTCCAGGGGACGGCCCGGATCGCCTCGCCCGACTCGGTCGAGGTCGCGACCCCCCAGGGCCCCCGCATGTTGTCAGCGCGCCACATCCTGCTCGCGACCGGCTCGGTGCCCATCGAGCTCCCGTTTCTACCGTTCAACGGAAAAACAATTGTCGATTCGACCGGGGCGCTCGCGTTCGAAAAGGTGCCCGAGCATCTGGTCGTCGTCGGGGCCGGCTACATCGGGCTCGAGCTCGGCTCGGTCTGGAAGCGGCTGGGGTCGAAGGTCACGGTGATCGAGTTCCTGCCCCGGATCGTCCCCATCGCCGACCACGAGGCCGGCGACATGCTCAAGAAGTTCCTGACCAAGCAGGGCCTCGAGTTTCATCTGGAGACCAAGGTCACGGGCGCCGACGTGGCGGGCGACCGGGTGACGGTGCATGCCGAGAAAAAAGACGGCGGCAAGCTCGATGTCGCCTGCGACCGCGTGCTGGTGGCCGTCGGCCGCCGCGCCTACAGCGACGGGCTGGGCCTCGACAAGATCGGGATCGCCGTCGATCCCAGGACGGGCAAGGTCGGGGTTGACAAGCACTACCGGACCAGCGTCCCCACGATCTCGGCGATCGGCGACCTGATCGACGGCCCGATGCTGGCCCACAAGGCCGAGGACGAGGGCGTCGCGTTCGCCGAGCTTTTGGCCGGCAAGGCCGGCCATGTCGACTACGCCACGATCCCCAGCGTGATCTACACGGCCCCCGAGCTCGCCTCGGTCGGGCTCACCGAGCAGCAGGCGATCGAACAGGGGCTGTCGTACAAGGTCGGCAAGTTCCCGTTCCTGGC
Organism: Planctomycetales bacterium; assembly: GCA_027459775.1. Lineage (GTDB taxonomy): Bacteria > Planctomycetota > Planctomycetia > Isosphaerales > Isosphaeraceae > JAKBAP01. Next base: position 1,953 of record DAIDHE010000294.1, read on the forward strand.
CAACGGCCGGGCGAAGGCGCTCGACGAGACCGAGGGCTTTGTGAAGATCCTCGCCGACAAGACGACCGATCGTCTCTTGGGCATGCACATCCTGGGCCCGCGGGCCTCGGACATGATCGCCGAGGCCGTCGCCGTGATGGAGTTTGGCGGCAGCGCCGAGGACGTCGCGCGAACCTGCCACGCCCACCCGTCCTTGCCCGAGGCCGTCCGCGAAGCCGCCCTCGCCGTCGACGGCCGGGCGATCCATATCTAAAGGCTGGTATCGGGCAAGGGAGGAGGACGCCTGGCATTTGCGGGCGGGGACTCACTCCCTCAAGGTCGGTCAACCGCATGCACGTCCAGGCGGGAAATGGGCCGAGACGGAAGGTGGGCGTCTGGGATCGGTGCTGGGCGTCTGGAGTCGGCCTTCGCCTTCGCGGCCCACTCAGGAAAGATCCTGGACCGTGTCCGCCGCCCCCACCCACGAGACCGCGTCGAACGTGCTGAAGAGCCTTACTCGGCCTGAAATCACGTAGAAATCGTCGAATTCGCCCTCGGGATCAAACGCGATGTTCTCAGGATGACCAATGGTGACCCGATCGCCGTTCTCGAGAGCCACGACAAAGGGGCGGAACGGCGCCTGATGGACCATGCGCACAATTCCAGAGCGAATCGAGTCGGCTCGCATCGAGAACCTCGGGGGCTCAAGGGAACGTGGATCGAGCTAGCTTGATCCTACCACTCCGCCGGCTGGTGGAACAACCGATGCCAGGGGGATCTGTCGGTGCGTGCGCGTCGTCTTGATTCTGCCGCGCCACCGAATGGCGGAAAAACCGGCGATGAGCGACGCTTGGTCATGCAGACCGCTTCCTAGATCCCGCCCTCCGGGACGGTTCGAGCGAGGAGCATTGACGGAACCCCGAATCGTCTGCTAACTTTCGAGAGAATCAATGTCGACGAAGGACGGTCGCGCGCCGTCCCTCGACCGGGAGAGGTGGCTGAGTGGTCGATAGCGACGGTTTGCTAAACCGTTAGACTGGGAAACCGGTCTCGGGGGTTCGAATCCCCCCCTCTCCGTTAACGC
>DAIDHE010000323.1 GCA_027459775.1 Planctomycetales bacterium
GGATTTCGCCGCCCACAAGTACGACATCGCTTACCTTGACGACGAGGACGCCTCGATCGCGCAGGCGCGAGTCGCCTTGACCAGGGTGGCGCGCGATGGGCTGCTCCTGGCCGAATCCCTCAACCCCGACTCGCCCGTGATCGAGCGCAGGCTGGCGCGCGTCGAGACCCTGCTTCAAGAGTTCCCGCGGGCGATCGATCGCCTTTCCCGCTCGATCGAATACCTCGAATCGAGATCCGACGCGGAGTCCGTTCTGGCCGATCTTTACTTTTCACGACTCCAGAGGGTCTGGGCCTCCGTCGCCTACGTCGATCACGCACGCGATCAGGGAATCCTCAACGCCCAGTCCGCCCTCGAGATCCTCTCCAGGGCGGAGACCGATCTCGCGTTCTGCTCCCGATTCATGGCGACCAATAATTTCGAGGATAAGCCGCTCAAGAAGAAGTTCTACCTGCTGCGCAACACGCTCCGCGTCTTCTTGTCCATGGCCGAGATCGAGCTCGCCAGCAACCATCCCGCACTGGCCGAGCGCCATCTGAAGCGCGCCCAGTCCGCTGACGGCCGCTTTAACGAACTCGCTCGCGAGCTCAACCGCCCTTCCAACGAGAATCTCAGGTTCGGCAAACGGCTCGAAGACGACCTCAAGAAACTCCACACCCTGGGAGTGGTTCGATCAAAATCTCCCGCGACGACCCTGGCCCATCCCGAGAGCCTGAGTCAGTCCGGATAGCGCCAACCCAAGCAACCTGGACGCTCGATTCATCACCACACGCCCGTCGCTGTCCTAGACTCTCTCTAAAGCACCGTCCCTTTTCGAGAGTCCACGCACCATGGCCGACTTGATCACCGACATCTGGGAGGGCATGAAGGAGGCAGGCATGCCCGAAGTCATGCTCTTCCTCGCTGACGGCTCCGCCAGCCGCTGCCACTGGGATGAAACCGCCTTGATCGGCTCGGTTCGCGTCGCCCTCCTCGCCGACCAGGATCGAAAAATCGTCCGCATCGTGCCGGTCCACGATTGCAAGGGGATCGGCGTCGCCAGCCCCAAGGGAACCGATCCCGCCGGCTACCGCTCCGTCGTTCAGGTCAAACTCAACGAGCGCTTCCGCTCGGCCCAGGCCGAGGAGGCCGAGCTCGAGCCCGCCCGGTCAGGTTGACGAGCCCGGCTTCGCCGCGCCCGATCCCCGGCCGCGGGGATGGTACCGCGCGTGAACCTCGCGGAGCCGGCTGAGCTCGACCCTGGTGTAAATCTGCGTGGTCGCAATCGACGCGTGGCCCAGCAGCTCTTGCACGACCCGCAGATCCGCGCCGCCGGCCAACAGGTGGGTGGCAAAGCTGTGCCGCAGCGTGTGCGGGCTCACGTCCACCGCCAGCCCCGCCGCCCGCGCGTGCCGCTTGACCACCGACCAGAGCGCACCCCGCGACAGCCCCAGGCCCGTTTTCGAGACAAAGACCGCCTCGGCCCCAGGCCTACGCGCCGCCAGCGCGGGCCGATCGTGCTCGAGATAGCTCGCCAGGGCCGCGATCGCGCGCGAGCCCAGCGGCACCCTCCGCTCCTTGTCTCCCTTTCCGACGCAGCGAGCCGTCCGGGCCGTCAGATCAAGGTCGTTCGTTCGCAGGCCGGCGACCTCCGAGGCCCGGCAGCCCGTCGCGTAAAACGTCTCCAGGATCGCCCGGTCGCGCCGGCCTAGCCGGGTATCGGGGCTCGGGGCCGACAACAGCCGGTCCACCGCCTGTGGGCTCAGCACCGAAGGCAGCCGGTCCCAGACCGCCGGCGCCACCAGAAACCGCGCCAGATTCTCCGCGACCCGGCCCTCGACCACCAGGAAGCGAAAGTACGTCGAGAGACAGGCGATATTCCGCCCGATCGAGCTCGCCGCCAGCCCGCTCTCCGAGCTCAGCCACTCAACGTACCGGACAAGCGTCGCGACGTCCGTGGCCTCGACCTTCCCCGCCTTGGTCTTCTCTCGCCAGCGATTGAACCGCATGACGTCGGATCGATACGCCGCCAGCGTGTGCGGCGACGCCCCACACTCGGCCATCAGATAGTGAAGAAACGACCCGATCGAATCGTACGAAGCGTCCGATCGGGCGAGCGGGGGTTTCATCGGCCTGGTTCGAATCTCGCGAGACCCGGTTTGTCCCCCAGTCTCATCGACCGGACGCGCGGGCCGGCTTAAGCAGACCCCGTCCACGGGCGCTGATCCCCGCACCCGCTCTACGTTTCTAGACCGGTAGCCCGAGCCCCGCGCCAACCCGGCCCGTCTCCGCCGACGTTCGGAGCTTCCGGAGCGCGCGTTCCTCGATCTGCCGCACCCGTTCCTTCGAGACCTCAAGGATCCGGCCGACCTGGGTCAGCGAGAGTCGTTCGCAACCCCCCAGCCCGAAACGGAGCGCCAGCACGCGCTGTTCACGCGGACCCAGCTCGCTCATGAGCTTTTCAACCGCTTCGTCGGCATCGACCGCGTCAATCGAATCGCCCTCGGGCTCGCTCAGGGTCTGGAGCACGGTGAAGCTCGAGTCTCGGCTCACGGTGGCGTCAAGCGAGACCGTCGGCCGGGTGGCCGCGTGAATGCTGTCGATCATGGCCGAGCGAACCGCCATGGCAGGCGGCTCGCCCCCGCCCGAGCCCGCCTCGCCCTCGTCCTGGCTTTCCTGGTTCTGAGCCAGTTGCCTGAGATGCCGGGGCGTGAGCCGAACCGGATACGCCCCCGACGCGACCGCCCGCTGCATCGACTGCCGGATCCACCACGTGGCGTATGTGGCCAGCTTGGTCTCGTGCGTGAGGTCGAAACGATCAATGGCCTCGAGCAGGCCGCAGAATCCCTCTTGCATCAGGTCCGACAACGGGATGCCGCGTTCGCGAAACCGCTTGGCGATATGGGCCACCAGCTTGAGGTTCGCCAGGGCGAGCTTGCCGCGGATCTCGCAATAGCGGCGATAGACCGCCCCCAGCCGCGCTTGCCCAGGTCCGTTGTCGACATAGGTCGAGGCAATCAATTCCGCAGTCGCCCGGGGATCGGCCGTCGCCGCGGCCGCCTCGATCCCCTTCAAGTCGGCAAGCGCCTGCCCGAGCTTGCCCTTGCATTCCGCCAGCTCGAGCAAGAGCAGACGCTCTTGCCGGGCTCCCAGCACCTCGATGTCGCTCTGTTCCAGATTCGCGAAGCGTGCAGTTTCGAAATGTCGCCGGGACGTCATGATCGATCCTTTCCACCAGAGCGGACGTTTCAGGGAGCTTGATTCGAGGCCGGGCCGGCCGCGGGCCGATCGCCGGCGATCCGATTCGCGAATTCGGCGAGATGGGCCATGCACTCGCCGTGACTGGCGTAAACGAGCCGCGTGCGCAGGTCGGCGTCGAGAGCCCGCCCCCCCACGATGAGCCCTGCCCGCGTGGACGATACGGCCGCCTCAAGGGCGGCGAACTCGGCCGCGAAGCGAGCCGGCTCGACCAGAAAGTTGACCGACAGAAAAACCAGCTTCGGACGATGCTCGACGACAGCGCTCGCGAGCGAGCCCAGCGGCAAGTTGACGCCCAGGTTGCGAACCCGCCAGCCCGCCTCGCGAAGCACCAGTTCGCACAAGAGGCCCGGCAGCGTGTACGGATCGCCCGCCGGCGTCGCGCCCAGGGCCAGCGGCCCATCGGCCTCGGCCCCCGAATCCTGGCGTGCGACGAGCTCGGCAAGCGCGGACCCCACCGCCGCCGTCGACTCGTGCTCCTGATAAACGTCGATCGAGCCCACCTGCCAGGCATGGCCCAGCCGCGCCATCACCGGCCGGATCACCTTGTCGCCGAGATCGACCGCGCTCGCTCCCGAGTCGTAAATCGACTCGATCAGCGCCCGCCCCTTGCGCACTCGCCCCTCACGCAGATGACCCTCCAGCAGATCCAGCACCCGGTCGTCCACTCCCCGGACCGGCTCGACCCCCAGCTCAACCAACGCCTCGAGTTTCGCGAAACCCAGCCCTTGCTCACGCGCCAGCCGCCGCGCCTCGGAAAGCGGGATCAGCCGATGCCGCCCCTGAGTCCGGGCCGCCTGAATCATTCCCTGGTCCACCCAGCGCTTCACCGTGCTCGCGCTCACCCCCAGAGCCTCGGCCGCCCGCTGCGTCTTCAAAAACATCTCCGCCGTCGCCATCGTTGAACCCTCTGGACGATTTGAACGATTTCATCATAACCGAATCGGTCACCCGTGGAAAGGGGGATCGGACGTATTCTTCAAGAATTTCTGGATAATTCCTCCAGTCCGGGGCTTTTTGAGAGCTTCCTGATGAACGCTCCCCAAAATGTCCGAGTGAACGATTTGGACGACTTATCGGCACGACAGCGGAACCTTCACGGGTCCACGCCCAGCCCTGGCGCGGGCCGATCCCACGTCGCGGGCGCGAATAATCGTCTCCGCGCGCGGCGACGTCCCCCCTATACTGGCCCGCCGTCGGACCGGAAGTGTTCCTTCCCCAGCCTGGCCCGTTTTCAGCCAGGTGTACCAGCGCGGAAACATGGCAAGAAGGCGATGTCGATGAGCGTGCTCAAACCAGGCGCGGATCGGGAGCGGTTGATCGCGATCTTGAAGCGGGATGCGCTCAAGGTGGGCCAGTTCACCCTGGCCAGCGGGCGGAGCTCGCATTATTACATCGACGGCCGGCGGGTGACGCTGGGGGCCGAGGGGGCGCTCTTGATCGCCGACGGCGTGCTCGACGTGCTGGCCGATCATCCGGACGTCCAGGCGATCGGCGGCTTGACGATGGGGGCCGATCCCATCGTCGGGTCCGCGCTCGGGCGCGCGCCCCTGCGCGGACGCGGCGACTTGCGGGGATTCCTGGTGCGCAAGGAGGCCAAGACCCACGGCACCGGCAACCTGATCGAGGGCCCGCTCGAGCCGGGGTCGGTCGTCGCGATCGTCGACGACGTCGCGACCACCGGCGGCTCCTCGCTGCAAGCGGTCGCCGCCGTGCGCGCCCGCGGATGCACCGTCAAGGTCGTGATCGTCGTGCTCGACCGCCTCGAAGGGGCGGCGGCCGCCTTCGCCAACGAAGGTCTCTCGTTCCAGCCGCTACTCACGATCCGCGACCTGGGCGTCGAGCCGCTCGCCAGAGACTAAAAAACCCGATGGAGCGGACGCAATGGAGTCGAGTCTGCACCGGACCCTGAAGGAGCGGTACGCCGACGCGGGCCGTAGCGAGGTCGCGCTCGACGGCTTTCGCATCGACGCCGTCGATCCCGAAGGGCGGCTGGTCGAGGTCCAATCGGGGCCGCTGGGGCCGCTCCGCGACAAGCTCAGGCGGCTCTTGCCCGGCCATCGCGTCCGTCTGATCAAGCCCGTCGCACTCGAGCGCAGAGTCGTCCGCCGCGTCCGTCGTGATGGACCCGACCTGTCGGGGCGGAAGAGCCCCAAACGCGGCCAGCTGATCGACGTGTTCGACGACCTCGTCGGGCTCGCCCCTGTTTTCCCCGACGAAAACCTTCGCATCGAGGTTCTGGCGGTCTCGATCGAGGAGGTCCGCGTGCCCCGGCGCAGGGCGCCTTACTACGACGTCGTCGACCGTCGCCTAGTCGCGATCGAGCAGACCCGCTCGCTCGAACGGGCGAGCGATCTCTGGTCGCTCTTGCCCGCCGACTGCCAGGGGCCAGACCCCTTCACGACCCACGACCTCGCCCGGCGGCTCGAGCGCCCGCTCGCCATGGCCCAGCGGGTCGCCTATTGCCTCAGACGCTCAGGCGCGGCCTGCGTCCAATCGAAACGCGGCAATCTGCTGGTCTACGTCCGCCACGAATGAATCTCGGCCACGCCGGCTTGGTATCGGCCCGTTGAGCCTGATATGATCGAAAACCATCGTACCCAAGACCCGGCACGGCGGCGGCGACCCCGATCGCGAAGTCTCCGCGGGAGCTCAAACCATGTCCAAACGCGTTCGCCTGTCTCGGCTCTTCCTGATCGCCGTGGGCTGTGCGCTCGTCGCCGCACCCGAAACCGTCCTGGCCCAGCAATCGGGCGCGGTCGCGCGGGCGGGGTCAAAGCTCCCCTCCGAGCCTTTCGCCGCCGTCGCCTCGATGGCCAGGGCCGGCGACTATCTCGACAAGGTCGCCCTCGCCTGGACCAAGGAAAAGAACTGCGGAAGCTGCCATACCAATTATCCCTACCTGGGCGCTCGGCCCGCGCTCGGCGAGACGAGCCCCCGCTACGCCGAGGTCCGGCATTTCTTCGAGGAGCGGGTGGCGCACTGGGACGACAAGGCCCCCGAATCCAAGCCCAAGTGGCCGGCCGAGGTCGTCCTCACCGCCGAGGGGCTCGCCCGGAGCGACCGGGCGACCACGGGTACGCTCCATGCCCGCACCCGGCAGGCGCTCGACCGCATGTGGACCGTTCAGAAGCCCGACGGCGGTTTTGAGTGGGTCAAGTGCGACTGGTATCCCCTCGAATACGACGACTACTATGGCGCTCTCGTGGCCGCCCTGGCCGTGGGCCATGCGCCTGGCGGATACGCCCAGACGCCCCAGGCCAAGGCCGGCGTCCTTCGGCTCCGCGGCTATTTCGCCAAGAACCCGCCCCCGGTCTTGCACCACCAGACGGTGCTCTTGTGGGCCTCGACCAAGGTCGACGGGCTCATGACCGAAAAGGCCCGGCAAGAAACGATCGCGCGGCTCCGCGCGCTCGAACGCCCTGGCGGCGGCTGGGCGGTCGCATCGCTGGGCGATTGGGATCGCCGCGACGGCACCCCCAACGACCCGAACGGACCCGCCGACGCCTATGCGACCGGCCTGGTCGCCTTTGTCCTGCGCGAGGCCGGCGTGCCCGCTCTTGACCCCGCGCTCAGGCGCGCCGTCGCCTGGCTCCTGGCCAATCAGCGATCCTCGGGGGGCTGGTTCACGCGGTCGCTCAACGACGACGATCATCACTACATCGCCCACGCCGGGGCCGCTTACGCCGTCCTCGCCCTCCACGCCTGCGGCTGCACGACGGAGACGTCCCGGCTCGCGCGCAAAACCACCCCGGCCGAGTCCGTCGCCGCAACCCGATCGCGGCCCTGATCCGCGCGCTCCGGCCGTTCAGGCCTCCCCCAGCCATTGCAACAGCCCCGCCACGCACGCCGCGTGGTCGATTCGACCTTGCTCGATGAGCGTCTTGATCGAACCCGTGGGTACAAGGTCGACCTCGACTTCCTCCAGCGCGTCGGGCTTGGGCCGGGCGACGGCGACCGCGTCCGTGAGCACGATCGTGCTGATCCGCATCGCCAGCAAGGCGGGGTTGGGAAAAAGCGTGCTGATCAACCGAGGCGCACGGCCGGCATACCCGGTCTCCTCGAGCAGCTCGCGCGCCCCCGCCGCGAGCGGATCCTCGCCGGGCTCGACCAGCCCGCCCGGCGTCTCCAGGCTGTCGCGCCTCGAACCCGCCCGGAACTGCCGCACCATCACCACCCGCTGGTCGGGCGTGACGGCGATCACATGCACGCCGTCGGCCAGATGGGCGACAAAATAATCGTGGCATGCACCCGACTTCCGCGAGCGAAACCGCTCGCTGCGCAGGCGAAACAGCCACGTATCGACCAGCGTCCGGTCATGCGCTCCATCGTCGTCGCGAATCCACGAGGCGTCGGGCGAATCGGCCATGGAGACATTCCTCGAAGCAAAGGAGTCAGGACTCTTTGATAGAATCAAAGAGGTCAAGCATCAAAGAGCCCTCACTCCTGTGATTCGAGGAGGAGGGATTCGACGAGCATTGCCAGGCCGTCTTCGTCGTCGTGGCCAGTGATCTGGTCGGCGGCCAGGCGAACGCAGTCGGGCGCGTGACCCATCGCGACGCCTAGCCCCGCGTGGCGGATCATCGCCAGGTCGTTCACATCGTCGCCGACAGCGCAGATCTCGCTCCTGTCGACGCCCCACTCGTTCGCGAGCCGTTCGATGGCGGTCCATTTGCCGGCGTCGTGCCGCAGCAGCTCGCACATCGTTCCGGTGTAGCGCGGGCTTTTCTGGACATAGGTCTGCACCCGGCCTCCGAGCGTTTGCTTCACGACGGTCTCGAAGGCCGTCATCTCGGCCCTCGTCCCCATCGCACAGACGTGGAACAGAGCCCTGCCGGCGAGGCTGAATGCCGGTTGAACGAGTGCATGCTCGATATTCAGCGAGAGATATTCATCAACGAGTGCTCGTCCGGTCGGGTAGGCGGGGACGGTGAAATCGCATTCGGTCGCCGCGAGGTCGTTGAAGACGACCATGGGCTGGTCGTGGGTTTGGAACAGCGCCTGCACGTCGCGGGCGAGGTCGGGATCGAAATCGGCGCGCCAGAGGGTCTGGTCGTTTCGGGGGTTCTTGATGATCGCCCCCGAGTTGCAGACCAGGGGCGCGTCGAGCCCGAGCGCCTGGGCGATGGGGAGAGCGCGGCGGTATCGCCGGCCGGTGCAGAGGATCGGGCGCAGGCCCGCCCGGCTGGCGCGGGCGACGGCCTTCGCGGTGCGCGGCCGCAAAACGCCGCTCGAATCGAGCAGCGTTCCGTCGACGTCGAGCGCCAGCAGGCGAAATCGCGACCTTGGCATGCGTTCCCTTCCGGCTCGACCGCGATCACCGGGTCTCCGCCCCCAGCGCACGGTTTTCATGGTACGCGGCGCGGGCCGGCGCGAGAAGCCTGGTTAGACAAAGCTCTCGGTCTTCTTGTCGAGCTCATTCACGAAGAGGATCGAGCTTCGGACATCGAGCTTGTCTGGGAAGACGGCCAGGTTGCGGCTTCCCACCTTGGACGACGGAAACACAAAGCCCTCAAGAAGAGGAATCGCGTGGAGCGCTGCGCCAAGTTGCTGGGTCGGGGCGGCGCCTGAATTGTTCGCCCACACACCCGTCATTTCCTGATCGTTCGTGGCGATGAGTCTCTGTTGCCGCGGGTCGCACAGATTGGCGATGTGATGGAGCGTGACCTGTAGACTCATAAGCACCCACGAGCCCCTCGGGCTGGAGAGGGGCGCATTCGGGTTTCCGAGAAGCGCCCCGACCTCGTAGATGGCAACCTGATGGTTTTCGCCGAGGTAGAGAATCCGATAAAGCGGTGAGTTGGCGCTTGCGTTGCTGAATCGGCTCCGAGACGTCCTCGATTGATTGGTCTCGAGCCGCGATATCCAATATCGAAGGTTCAACGCCCGGAACCAGGTTCCGGTTTCGGGACGTAGCATGAGGCGGGAGCAGCCGCCCGTCTTCATTAGAAGAGACCCTGATCGACGGCCTGAAGAAGCGACACGAGTTTGCCTTCCTCGGCGGTCCCAATCAGGTCGCCAGGCTTCCTCCAGCCAAGCTGCTCACTCGGCGTCTCGAGCCAGCGATCGGGGTGGTCGACGACCGTGCGGATGAGCCGGTCGAGCCTTTCGTAGGGCCACGGCCCATCGAGATCGGTCGGGCGATCTTGGAGTTCGGGGATGTCTTCGTCCATGAGGGCGACAGCCTGCGTTTGAGCTGGGGAGTCGAGCCGAGCGATTCGCGCATCGGCGTATTTCTTGAGCTCCAGATAACCGGCACGACGATCCTGATAGCTGGAATCGATAAAAGCGTCAATCGAATTGACAAGATCCTTCCATCGCCCCGGACTTGCCGAGGGTGGCGCCCCCGATTCGGCCTTTTCGATGTCGAGCATGACCGCCTCGTTGTGTCGTTCGTGGTCGGGGATCGTCGGTAACGGCCAAGGGCTCGCGTCTCGGACCTTTCTTGGATTATCGCCAATCGACCACCCGCGACACAAGCAAGGAGGGCGGACCAGATCATTCCTGAGTCACGAACAGCGACGGTTCGATCCACTCAGGGCGACCAATCCATTCACGCTGGAATGATTTGCGACGGAGCGTGGGTGTCTTTGATTGACCGATCACGAACAGGCGTCCCGACCGCCAGTCGCCGTCCAGGGCAAGAGGATAGCCGGGTCGGCTGCCGTACCGATTGTAGCAATGTCGAGCGTCCGTGTGAGTGAGACTGGTCCTCGTGCCATCCCCGTCTTACACTGGGTTCGCCATCAGGGAATCGCACGCTTGCTCATCACTCCCAGAACGAGGCGATCGCCATCGTGACCCGCCCGCTCGTGATTCTGACCGTGCTGATCGCCGGCTGTCGTTCCGCCCGCGCGGGCGACCCGCCTGAGCCCGCTCCGAGGCCGAACATCGTCATCATCCTCGCCGACGATCTTGGCTATGGGGATCTTGGCTGCTACGGACACCCCCGCTTCAAGACTCCGCACCTGGACCGGATGGCCCGCGAGGGCGTGCGGCTGACCCAGCTCAACACGCCCGCTCCGTTTTGCGCGCCGAGCCGGGCCGCGCTCATGACCGGGCGCTATCCGTTCCGGTGCGGCTTGACCACCAACCCCGCGCCCGACGGCGGCGCGGCGGCCGACGCCGCCGGGCTGCCGCTCACCGAGGTCACGCTGGCCAAGGTGCTGCGCGGGGCGGGGTACGCCACGGGGATGGTGGGCAAATGGCACCTCGGCCACCAGCGTCCGGAACAACTGCCCACCCGGCGCGGTTTCGACGAGTACCTGGGCATCCCTTACAGCAACGACATGCGGCCGGTCCAGTTGCTCGATGGCGAGAAGGTGGTCGAATACCCGGTCGTGCAGGCGACGCTGACCCGCCGCTACACCGAGCGGGCGCTGCGGTTCATCGAGCACAACCGGGACCGGCCCTTCTTTCTCTACCTCGCCCACGCCATGACCCACAAGCCCCTCGCCTGCTCCGAGGCGTTTTACAAAAAGAGCGGCGCGGGGCTGTATGGCGACGCGCTGGCCGAGCTCGACTGGGGCGTCGGCCAGATCCTCGCGCGGCTTCAGAAGCTCGGCCTGGACGGGCGGACGCTGGTCGTCTTCACCAGCGACAACGGGCCGTGGTACGGGGGCCGCACCGGCGGCCTGCGCGGCATGAAAAGCACGACCTGGGAGGGAGGCTTCCGGGTTCCCTGCATCGTCCGCTGGCCCGGCCATCTTCCCGCCGGGACGGTCCGGGGCGAGCTCGCGGTGACGATGGATCTGTTCGCCACGGCCCTGGCCGCCGCCGGCGTACCCCCGCCGCCCGACCGCGCGCTCGACGGCAAGGACTTGCTCCCCATGCTTGCGGGACGGGAGCACGCCGTTCACGACGTCGTGTTCGGCCAGATGGGGCCGCGACCGGCGACGGTCCGCGACGCCCGATGGAAACTCCACGTCTTGCCGGCGCGCGATCATCGCGCCCTCGACCCGAACGAGCGCTGGATCGACCCCCGCGGACCCGACGGCGTGACCATCCTCGCCCCCTACGAACAAGCTCACCCATCCGAGTATCCCGGCCTCCGCACCGGCGACCCGACCGGGGCGATGAGCTTGTTCGATCTCGAAAACGACCCCGGCGAACAGCACGACGTCGCCGCCGAACATCGCGACGTCGTGGCCCGATTGAAGGCCCGTTACGACCAACTCGTCAAGGAGATTCCCGCCGGGGCCAGATCCGCGAAGTAACGTCCCAGCGCAAAACGGGCGAAATGGCTCTGCTGGTGAGGGACATGCATAGTGGATCACCCGCGCCGGGCCGGGAGGACTGGCGCGCGAGCCACGGCGTGGCGTTCAGCGTCTCTTGAGCGCCCGATCCTTGCGGTAGGATGATGCCATGGCGCTCATTCCGCTGGGTTTAGAAGCCTGGGAGCGGACGATACGAGCCGTGGAACTTGTCAAGAACCGTTGCGATCCTTGATCGATACTCCAGACGACTGAACCCAGGCCAAGCGGTCGATTTCCCTGCCTGGCCGTTCTTGCGTTCCCGTCAGGCTGTCCCCGTCAGGCTTTCGTCCCGTCAGGCGCCTCCCGTGAATCGTCGGCCCGTCGGTCGACTGGGGATGGCTTGTCGGTCCCGTTCCGTCCCTTCGTACACGCGTTCACGGCGATGGCGAGATTGTCGAGGTTTCCGGGGAAGACCGCGCTCATCCCGAAGTCGCCGAGTCGAACGTCCTTCCACCCGATCGACCGGTTCGGCTTGAGATACGGCCCCTGCACCTTGAGGCGTTTCGCAAGCGCCTGCCCCACGACCCTCGACTCTCTCGCTGCGTCTGTCCCGCGGCTCTCCGTCGATCGCAACCCGCCGATTTCTGGCAAGGCGACTGGCCGCGGCGCGCAACAATGAACCGGCCCAAAAAACTTTTCGAAATCTTAACTCAGGAATTGCCCGTTTGTTGTGGCGAATCCTCGAGACAATCCGCGCCGGCTCCAGTAACGGGAAGCTAAACCGGTGTTAGTCTAAACGGGGAAGTCTCGATCGACGTGAGAGTGCGCGCCGAGCGACGGGTCGAAACGAGCGCGCCTCGATCATCGACCGGCCCGTTCTTCGCGGGCAAGCCCGAGCGGTTGGTCAGACTCTCCCTTGATGCTGGCTCATCTCACCCCTCCGATGACCGGCGAGACCACTCGGTTGCCGCATGCCCTTTCGCGGTCGGATTGGACCGGGCCGCGGTCAGGCCGACCCCTACGACGCGCATCACGCTCCCCGTGTCGAGAGTCCCCACCTCATGACGTCGACGGCGCACGAAAACCCGCCCAGCGCGCTCGAGATCAACCCCCGGCGGGATGGCACAGCCGCCCTCGCCAAGGGGCAAAAAGGGCGCATTCCCTGTGTCGGGAGGGGTCAAAGGGTCGAATTTCGCGCGCAAAACATGTCAAAACTGCCACACCGCGCCAGGCGGTCAAGCGAGGATCGGGACTCAAAACACTCCAGAGCCTTCGTGATTCCGCCGCGCAAGGGCGGCGCTCTGGGGCGCATGGCACACCCTCGCAAGCCAGACCAATCGTGCGCGCATGCTTGCAAGCATCCATTCTGGTTTCCGCGTTTGGGGATGGCGGGGGGATGCCAGGGCTGGTTTGGAATGACGGGGCTTCGACAATCGGCATGGCAGGCGCTATCATGGCCGATCGCGTCCTGGCTCGACGTCGTCGCCCGAACCGAGGAATCGTCTCATGCCCGTACCCATGCCCGCGACGCTCGATTCCCCGACTTACGCCACGCTGACGGCCATGATCACCCCGGCGATCTTCATGACCGCCAACGCCTCGCTGATCATCTCGACCTCGAACCGGATGGCGCGGATCGTCGACCGCATGCGGGTGCTGGACGACCTGGGGGACAAGCTCAGCCGGGGCGCTCTCGACCTCGACTATCTCACGCTCAGGCTCGAGCACGTTCACGATCAGCTCGGCTTGCTCGAGCGCAGGGCCGACCGCATCCGAAAGGCGCTTGCCGCGCTCTATCTGGCCTTCGCCCATTTCGTGGGGACGAGCCTGGCGCTGGCGATCGACAGCTTGCTCTGGAACTGGCTGGCGCTGCTTCCCACGCTGCTGGCCGTGATCGGCGTCGGGCTGCTTCTGGGCGCGAGCGTGAACCTGGCCCGCGAGGCCAAGGGGGCGCTTTCGAGCAACGAGGCGGAGCTGCGCTTTTATCGCTCGCTGCACGACCGCAGGCGGGGGGGTGGAACAGGATCCGTCGCGGCCGTGCCGGGTGTGGAAGAATAACCGGGGGCGCCTCGACGCACGCTCGCGGCCAGGCCGGTCCTGGTCCACGTATCAACAAGCATGAGCGCGATGACAATGACAAGCGCCAGTCTGATTCTTGGGATCATGGGATCGATCCTCGGGTGACGGTGGCGCGTGGCGAGCCCCCGGCGTGCGGCAAGTCATCCTCGGACGTCGAGAGACGGCAGCCTTCAAGCAGGGTAGAACGCGATTGCGCGATTGTCGCGAGCGGGGCGTCCCCGAGCGGTTTTTCGCGGGACGTCGTTTCAGGTCGCCGGCGAGTGGCGGAGCTCGGCGTGGGCGTCGTCCTTGGGGAGATAGCCCAGGAATTCGGCGGCCTCGGAGAGATCCCAGCGCATGCCGTGGTTGCGCGACATGCCGTTGACGACCAGGAAGTCGCGATCCTCGATTTCGGCCTCGACTGCGCAGTCGAAGAGGTGGATCAGGTCGGCGTTCGAGAGCCACAGCTTCCGCGCCCATTCGTGAGGCAGGGTTTCGGGGCGGTTGCGGCCATGCTGGACCCAGCCCAGGCGGAGTGCGATGAAGGTCAGGTCAAAGGCGCGCGAGAGGCTCTCGCCCAGCCGTTCGCCGACCAGCTTGGTGACGCCGTAGGGCGAGTCGGGCATGGGGGGCATGTCGACGGTGATCGGGCCGTCCCCCTGGTGCTCGTAGAGCCCCATGACGTGGTTCGAGCTGGCGAACACGATCCGCTCGACACCCGCCAGGGCGGCGGCGTTGAAGACGTTGGCCATGGCGTCGAGATTGGAGCCGATGAGCGCCTCCCAGGGCGAGAACTCGTCGGGGTTTCCCGCCAGATGCACGACCGTGTCGACGCCGTGGAAATGGGTGATCCACTCGTCGTCGAGGATCTCAAGGTTGGCCCTGGTCACCTGGTCGTCGTCGGGGTTCTTGTCGAGCAAGACCAGCTCATAGACGTCGGCCCATGCCGCCCGCAGTTTCTTGCCGATGTTCCCCGAGGCCCCGGTGATGAGCACCACCCTGGGCAGCGAGTCGATCAGGTCGAGCTCGGACTCGTCTTCCTCGTCGGTCGCGTCGTCGCCCAGGAATTCCAGTTGGTCGCGATCGAAGAACGGCAGGTCGGGTTGGTCGGGCCCGTGGGACGGGGTTTCGGGATCTTCGCCGTGGTGGCCATTCTCGGGACGCATGATCGGACTCCTCGCAACGAGACTCGCGGCAATGAGCCGGATAATC
>DAIDHE010000367.1 GCA_027459775.1 Planctomycetales bacterium
TCGTGCTGGTCGAGCGGATGAAGACGCTGAGCCCGGCGGTGAAGGGCGAGGCGCTCGAGGTCTTGTTCGCACGTCGCGAGGGAGCGCTCGTGGCGCTCGAGTCGGTCGAGAAGGGCCTGCTGGCGCCGACCGCCGTCGAGCCCGCGCGCTGGAAAGCACTCGAAGCGCGAGCGCCCGCGCTCGCGCCGCGGGTGCGCAAGGTTCAGGAACGCGCGGGCACGGCCAGTCGCCGCGAGGTGCTGGTCACGTATCAGAAATCGCTCGAGATCGCCGGCGATTCGAAGCGCGGCCTGGAGGTTTTCGCCAAGCACTGCGCGACCTGCCACCGCGCCCAGGGGCGCGGGCACGACGTCGGCCCCGACCTGGCGACGGTCGGGCATCGCTCGCCCCAGGATCTGCTCACCCACATCCTCGACCCCAATCGCGAGGTGGCGGCCAATTTCCTCAACTATGCGATCACCACCCTCGACGGCCGCGTGAGCACCGGGATCATCGCCGGCGAATCGGCGTCGGCGGTGACGCTCAAACGGGCCGAGGGGGCGAGCGAGGTCGTGGGCCGCGACCAGATCGATTCGATCGCCTCGACCAGCCTGTCGCTCATGCCCGAGGGCCTCGAGAAAGACCTCGACGCCCGGGCCGTCGCCGACGTCATCGCCTATATCCAATCAATCAAATAGTTTTTTGGATTTTCGATTCCACCTGGACGCCGGTCGCCAGGAACCGCCCCGGCACGATGTCTTCGTTTCCACACCAGCGGGGTGAGAGGCGACATTCCAGGGCGCAGACCTGGTTTTTCGCGGTCGCGCGTTGCCATCTCACCCACTCTCCCCCCATGTCAAAGCGAGGGCGCGCGGAGTCAACGCACGCGACTTCCCCCTCCTCAACTACCTCACTGTCGCCCCCGCCGCCCATTCCTCGATTAAATCGCCGGGGGATTCCGGCTTGACCTGCGGGGTCGGAACGGAGATACTGCCGCGACCTTGAACGATCACGCCCGGGATGGATTCTTGGGATCTGGTCGCACCTGCTCGAGTCATGGAAGACGAGTTCAACGTGTTTCACCTCGCGGAACGCCCAATCCTGGTCTCGCCCTCGATTCCCGATCGGCCCTTGGGTCGGTCGCCGTCCGCGCTCGCGGCCGGGGCGAATGCGCGGTCTCGAAGCCCCGCCCGGGCCGACCGTTCCTGGTCGCCCCTCTCCCCCAATCCGCGTTCTTTCCAGAATGAACAGCGTCCCAGGGGAGGATGCGGCTGATGCTGATTTCCAACGCCTCGTTGACGATCTTCGCCGTGGCGATGACGGGCTGCGTGCTGGCGACGCCGCTGGTCACCTGGCTGGCGAACTGGGTTGGGGCGATCGACCGGCCCGACCATTTTCGCCGGATTCACAAGGGGGCCGTTCCCCGGCTGGGCGGGCTGGCGCTCGCCCTCGGGGTTTTGGCCGGCGCGATCCTGCCGAGCCTGGTCGAATCGTGGCGGATCGGCTCGACCGACCCGCTCTCGGCCGGGCGGCATCTGGGCCTGCTCGCCTCGGCCGTCGTGATCCTGATCGTCGGCTTCATCGACGACACCCGTTCGCTCGGCCCCCGCGCCAAGCTGCTCGGGCAGGCGACGGCCGTGCTCTTGCTCTATTTCGGCGGCGTGCGCATCCAGTCGATCGAGGTGCTCTCGCTGAATCTCAACCTCGACTGGGCCAGCGTGCAATTCGACCTGCTGGGCATGCATCCGCGGATCGCCCCCCTGTCGCTGCTCGCCACGCTCCTCTGGTTTCTGGGATGCATGAACATCTGGAACCTGATCGATGGCATGGACGGCCTGGCCTCGGGCGTCGGGCTCCTGGTGAGCGGCACGCTCACCCTGGTCGCGATTCATAACGACAATTTCGAGGTCGCCGTGCTGGCCGTCGCCCTGGCCGGCAGCCTGGCCGGCTTCTTGCTCTACAACTGGCACCCCGCCTGCATCTTCCTGGGCGACAGCGGCAGCATGCTGATCGGCCTTCTGATCGGCGTGATCGGCGTGCAGGGCTCGATGGAAGGTCCGTCGGCGATCTCGATCCTGTTCCCGATCCTGGCCATGGGGCTGCCGATCTCGGACACGGCGATGGCGATCTTTCGCCGCTGGGTGCGCAACCTGCCGTTGTCGGCGGCCGATCGGCGGCACGTGCACCATATCTTGATCGGGCTGGGGCTGGGCCCGCGCAGGGCGGCCCTGTTGCTCTATTGTTTCTCGGGGTTTCTCTGCGGGGTCGTGATGCTGGGGGTGGCGCTGCGAAATGAATACCTGACGCTCGTGCTGGGGATCTCGGGGTGCCTGGTCTTCTTGCTGGTCGTGACCAGCCGCCGCGACGACCTGGCCAACCTCCGCGACGACCTCCAGGACCGCCTGACCCGCGGGCGCCAGGAACGCGCGGCCGCCCAGGCGGCCTGGGAGGCGATCCAGCGGGTCGAGCTGGCGGCGACGGCCGACGCCGCCCGCGCGGTCTTTGACGAGGCCGCCCGCGGCCTGGGCTGCGATCAGGTCTCGATCCAGGGCCCCGGCGCGCCCGGCGACCCGGCCTGGGATTTCTGGCACGAATCGGAATGGGGCGTGAACGCTCCCGGCTCGTCGGCGATCTTTCGCGTGAAGTGCGGCCCGATGGGAGTGCTCGAGTTCTTCGTGGGAATACCCGAGCAGCCCCCGCTGGCCGCCGACATCGTTTTTCGCTACGCCCAGCGGCTGGCGCAGGCGCTCGCCGATCGGCTCGAGCGCGAGCACTCGCTGACGGCGGCCGAGCTGGCGGTCGAAACCAGGCGCAAGCCGGTCCCGAACGGGAGTCGCCCGGCGGTATCGCCCGCCCGAGGCTAAGGAACGGAGCCCACAGGAGAGACCGGCATGGACGGCATTCAGATCCACAAGACGGGAGCAACGCCAGCGCGACAGACGGGCGCGAGCGAACCGGTCGCGATCGCCCCGGTCGCCGCCAAGTCCACCGCCAATTACCTGAGCGCGCTCGGGCGCAGGCTCTGGATGGTGCTCGGGGTCGCCGTACCGCTCGCCGTCGCCGCCTCGATCGTGATCCTCAAGCTCCCACCCGTCTATCTGGCCAAGGCCGAAATCGAGATCCGAGCGCCCGAAATCGACCCCCACCTCTCGACCCTGGTCGGCCACGAAGTCGGCGGCCGCGACCCCGCCGGACAGGCGCAGTTCGTCGCCGACCACGAAGTCTGGATCCGCAGCCGGTGGCTCGCCGAAAAAGTCGTCGCCGACCCCGCCGTCGCCCCGCTGGTCAACCACATGACCGACCCGGCTTTCGAACTCTTTCAGAGCCTTTCGGTCCTGCAGAACAAAAAGACACGATCGTTCCTGGTGACCCTCGAGGGGGGCGACCCGATCCTCGTGAAGAAGCTGCTCGACACCTTGCTCGCGATCTTTCAAAAAGAGGCGAAGCGCGAGACCGAGAACAAGCTGGTCGCGGTCCGCGACTATGCCGAGGAGGATCTGAAAACGCTCCAGAAGGGCCAGAAGGCTCTCGACGCGGAGATCACGAAGAGCCTCGCCGCGAGCCTGGTGATCGGCCCCAACGGCCACAGCCTGATCGAGGAGCGCTACGCCCTCGTGAGCAACATGCTGGGCCAGAAGCAAGCGCGGCTGAGCGACATCGCCCAGCAGGCGCAGATGGGCCGGCTGTTCCCCAAATTCGACGATGGCGGCGAGGGCGCGGCCCGGGCGTCGCGAATCGCCCAGCTCAAGATGGAGGCGCGGCGCTACGGGCTGATTCTCGAGCAGATCAGGCACAACACGCGGAAATTCAACGCCGATCCGGCGGCGCGGGAGTGGTCGGCCAAGCTCAACTCAGTGCTCGACGAGATCGACGAGCTGCGCTCGATCAAGACCGAGATGGCCGCGACGCCGTTCGAGATGATCATGGAGCAGCATCGCCGCGAGATCGAGGCCGATCGCGCGGAACACGACCGGCTGCTGGCCGAGATGCAAAAGGCGGTCCCCGAATTCCAGCGGATCCAGGCGCTCATGGCCGATCGGTCCGAAAAGGGGCGACAGGTCGCCAAGCTCGAGGAGCGAATCACCGAGTTCAAGATTCTCGAGAACGCGATGGCCAACGGCGATTGCGTGCGGATACCCGAGGGGGGCGTGGCCGAGCCGACCGCGCCGGTCAAGCCCAACCGAGCGATCCTGATCGCGATGGCGCTTCTGGGCAGCCTGGGGCTGGGCGTGGGGCTGGTGTGCCTGCTCGAGCACGTCGACCAGACAGTGCGAATCCCCGAGCACGCGACCCACGCCCTGGGGCTGCAACTGCTGGGCGTGGTACCGCGGATCCGCCGGACGGCGCTCACCCAGCGGGGCGGCCACCTGTGCACGCTCGCGACCCCCTATTCGATCGAGGCCGACGCCTATCGCAACATCCGGGCGGGCCTGTTGGGCGTGGCCGACCGCCGCGGGCCGATCACCACCCTGCTCGTCACCAGCGCCCAGACCGGCGAGGGCAAGAGCACCACCTCGCTCAATCTGGCCGCCACCTGCGCCCGCGCCGGCGAACGCACCCTCTTGCTCGACGTCGACCTCCGCCGCCCCAGCCTGGCCGAGGTCTTCATCACCGACCGACCCCTCGACGACGTCCACGGCCTGGTCGACGTCCTCAAGGGGGACCTCCCCTGGCAGCGAACGGTCCGCTCGACCGAGCTCGCCAATCTGGACTTCATCCCCACCGGCGACCCCCGCTCGGCCCCGATCGAGATCCTGGGCACGCTCGAGCTCAAGCAACTGCTGGCCGCGCTCTCGGGGCACTATGACCGGGTGATTCTCGACGGCCCCGCCGTGCTGGGCCTGGCCGATTGCCGCGTGCTGGGCCGGCTGGTCGACGCCGCCCTCCTGGTCGTACGCTCGGGTGCTCATCCCTTGATGACGCTCAATCGGGCCAAGACCATGCTCGAGCAGTCGCGGGTGGCCCTGGCGGGGATGGTCTTCAACGGGCTCACTTACGACATGGACGACTGGGCCAGCTACGAATACCAGCCCGACGCGCTCGCGGGGGCGAAGGGCCTGGCCCTGGGCTCGGACCGGATGCGCGAGCCCGTGCCGGCGGGCGCTGAAAGGGGTGAGGCATGACGGCCCGCGAACGCATGATCCGGGCCGCCGACCGCGCAACCGCGGCCCTGCTGGTCGCGCTGCTAACCGGAAGCGTCGTCGCCTTCGGCGGCGCGGTCTGGTGGTTCCGGCCGGTCCTCGTCTTGCTGGCGCTGGCGGCGGCCGCGCTCCAGGCGACCAAACTCATGCTGCTCGGGCGCATGCCCCTCTTCAAAAGCCCCCTGGCCCCGCTCTGGCTGGCCACCCTGGCCCTGGCCGCCTTGCAACTGGTCGCCCTGCCGCCGGCAATTGCGCGGCGAATCTCGCCCGCCGCCCACGCCGCCTACACCACCGGGTCGCTCCCCAACCTGGCCAGCCTCGACCTGCCCCAGACCGAGACCACCGAGCCCGCCATCGCCCGCTCGCCCGTCTCCCTCGACCGCCCGGCCACCCTCCGCTGGCTGGTGACCGCCGCCGCCTGCCTGGCCATCTTCTGGACCGCCTCGCATTATACCGATCGGCTAAAACGTCTTCACTTGTTAATTGGATGCTTGATCGGGGCGTTTCTCTTGAACGGCGCGTTCGGGATCGTCCAGGCCTCGTGCGGGGCGACCGGGCTCATGGGCTTCATTCGCCCGGGCCGCGCTCCGGCGTGGGGGCCGACCTGGGACGATCTGCGCGATTCGCCGACCGTCGCCGTCGCGCGAACGGTGGCGCGGGCCGGCGCGGGCGATGCGGCGAGCTGGATCGTGCTCGCCCCCGAACGGCCGCCGGCGCTGGGGACGATGATGGGGGGGGCGGGCGCGTTTCTGGCGCTGGGCTCGCTGGCGATGCCGCTCGCGCTCGCGGTCCTGATCAACCTGATCGCCCCCGGCGCGGGGCGCGAGACCCTCTCGGTCCGGCTCAGGCGCGGCGGCCAGGGGAGCCTGACAGCCCTGATCGCGCTCTTGCTGGTCCCGTCGGGGTTCCTGGTGGGGATGGCCGCCGGGCCGTGGTTCGCCTGGCCGTTCCTGGCGGCCCTGGCCGTGGTGGCCATCCCCGCGGCGTTCGTCCCCGGCGCGCGCGCGACCGCGCTCGCGCTTTTCACCACGCTGGCGCTCGTGATCGCCGCGGGCGCGGCCCTCGCCTGCGCCTGGCCCGAATCCCTGGGCCGGCCCCCGATCGAACCCCTCGACTGGGCCAGCAGCCGCCTCGTCTGGTCCGACGCCTGCCGCGCCATCGCCCAGTTCCCCATCCTGGGCGCGGGGCTGGGCGGCTTTCAGACAATCCATCCGTTTATTAAATCACATGACGATATCAGCACAACCGCGCTCAGCAGTCTGTTGCAGTTCACCCTGGAATCGGGCCTGGCGGGGCTCTTGGTCCTCGCCTGCGCGGGGCTCTGGTGCCTGTGGCGGCTGCCAGGCGCGGTGCGCTCGGTCGGATCGGCCGACTGGACGCTTGCACAAGGGTTGATCGGGGGCGCGATCGGGTTTACCCTGTGGTCGACCGTCCACTGGGGGGCCGAGCTCCCGGCCGTGGCCATTTCCGCCAGCGCCCTGGGAGGCGCATGGAATCGCTTTCTCGCGGGCGGCGTCGATCTTTTCGTGGACCGTGGGTGAGCCTGCTCGAGCTCTTCCCGCGAATCAAGGAGGATGGGATCCCACGATGGGCGAACCGGCTTGTCTCCATATTCAGGATCGCGCCTGGGGACCGATCCGGGTGGTGGAGATACCCTGGATCTCGGTTCGGATCGGGAGCTCCCCGCGCTGCGAGGTCCGGCTCGCGGACCCCGTCCTGCCCCGCGAGGTTTGCCGGCTCGAGCGCAGATCGGGCGAATGGCGGATCACCCCATCGGGCAAGAATTGCGTGATCGAGCTCGGCTCGGAGCGGGTCGAGTGCACGGTCGCGCTCGCGTTTGACGCCCCGTTTCGCATCGGCCCGTACGTGCTCACCCTGCGCAGGGATAGGGCCAGCCAGCCCGACTGGGCGATGCATGAGATGGGCGCGAAAGCCCCCGCCGCGCGGGTCGAGCCCCCCCGGCGCGGTTCGGTTCGAACGAGCTTCCGCGCCCAGGATCCTCCCGTGAAGGTCGCCGCCGCCAGGCCGGCCGCCGCGTCCGCGCCGAGCTGGACCCGCGAGACCGATCGCTGGGCCAATCGCTGGCGCGAGGCGGGCGCGCGGCTCGAAAACCGCGACCAGCCGAAACCCGCCGATCGGCCCCGGGACGACGGCAAGGTCGAGCCCGCCCCGCCGGTTCCGGTCGAGCCCCTGGACCGCCCTCGCGAGCCCGGCCAGGCCGAGCCCGCGGTCGCCGTCGACCCGACCCGCGAGACCGCCAGCCCCCCCCTCAAGCCCGAGATCTCGAGATCGCTGCGTCTGCTCGAGACGCCGTTTATCCTCGAAAATCTGAAGCACGAATCATGCGAACATGTTTTTGTGCATCCTGAAATCGCACCTGAACAGGCTTTGATCGAGCCCCCGGCCGCCATGCCCGAGCCCGCCTCGGCCGCCATGCCC
>DAIDHE010000424.1 GCA_027459775.1 Planctomycetales bacterium
GTCTGCCGCCGGGCTTGGGTGCGGGAATCACCCGCACGAGCTGAGCCCACTCGGCATCGGAAACGTCCGTGTCGTACCTGTTTCTGGCGTCCATGACGCCGCCATAACATCTTTTGCCATGGCTTTCTAGACGACCTCTTACTTGCAAGGATGCTTCATGACGCCGAGGCGTGCTCTCGTCCTCTTGATCGTCGTCTCGGCCGTCGCCCACGCGACGAGCGCCGGCCTTTTGGGTCTGGGCAACGACGAAGCCTATCACTACCTCTACGCAACCCACCCCGCTCTCGGCTATTACGATCATCCGCCGTTCATGGCCTGGGTCGAGCGGGCCAGCCTGGCCTTGACCGGGCTCGCACAGACCACCTGGGCGCCTCGGGTCGGCTTCATCGCGCTCTTCGCCGGGTCGACGATCCTGCTCTTTCGCCTGACGGAGAGGGCTTACGGAGCGCGCGCCGGCTTTCTGGCCTCGCTCGCGCTCAACCTGACCGGCTATTACGGGCTGGCGGCGTCGACCTTCGTCTTGCCCGACGGCCCCCTGCTCTTTTTCTGGCTGCTCACCGTCGACCGCTTGACCGTCGCGCTCAACGATCCCAACTCGCGAAAACTCGGCCCCTGGGTCGCCGTCGGGCTCGCGTGGGGATGTGCTCTCTTGAGCAAGTATCACGCAGTCTTCTTGCCGGTCGGGGTGGGGCTCTATCTGATCCTCGATCGTGCGTCCAGGAACTGGTTTTTTCGGCTCGGGCCGTATCTGGCCGTAGGCGCGGGCGCGCTGGTCTTCAGCCCCGTCGTGGCGTGGAACGCGACCCATGGCTGGGCGTCGTTTCTGTTTCAGGGTGGGCGCGCGGTGGGCGGGTTCGCGCCTCGGCCGGACTTGCTGGCGGGCGCGATCGCGGCCCAGGCGGGTTACTTGTTTCCGTGGATCTGGGCGCCCCTGGTGTTATTCTTGTTCCGCGCGCCCGCGCGCTGGCGCGGGGCGGCGGGGTTCGAGAGGCTCTGGCTCTGCCTGGCGGTGGTTCCGTGGTCGGTGTTCCTGCTCGTGGCCGCGTTTCGGCCGGTGCTGCCGCATTGGGGTTTGATCGGGCTGGTCACGCTGTTCCCGTTTCTGGGTCGATTCTGGGAGCAACGGCTCGAGGCCCGGCCTGCCCGCACCCTGCGCTTGCTTGCGGCTTCCGCGGCGTTTTCGCTGCTGGTCGTGGGTTTTGCCGTCGGCGAATACCGCATGGGCTGGCTTCAGCGCGGGCCGGGGGGCTGGGGGCCGCTCGACGAGCGAACCGACCCGACTCTCGACTTTTACGGCTGGGATCAAGCCGCCATGCGGATGAAGGACCTGGGGCTGCTCGATCAGCCGGAAACTTTTGTCTTCACTCGTTATTGGTATCAGAGCGCGCAGGTGGCCCGGGCCCTGGGCGGAAGCAGGCCGGTGTTGTGTTACAACCCCGAGGATCCCCGGGGTTTCGCGTTCTGGAGCCGGCCGGACGATTGGGTGGGCAAGGACGGGATTCTGGTCACGGTCGGCGAGCCCGACGGGCAGGCGCGGCATTACGCCCGGTACTTCGCCAGCGTCGAACGGGTCGCGGATTTCTGGGTCGAGCGCGCGGGCAAGCCGGTTCGCCGGATTGGCCTTTATCGCTGCGTCAACCAGCGGCTGGCGTACCCCTTTCGCCGCGACCGATCGACCGAGCTGGCCGCGCGGCCGGCCGCGGCCGTGCGGTGATCGGCCGATTGAATCGCACCCTGGGCGCGGCTACAATCCGGCCTGGCTCGACAGGCGCCCCGACTTCCGGGCGCTTCGTTCGATCGAGCCCGCATTTCCCTGGACGCGGGAGCCTTGATCATGAACGACGCCGTCTTCAATCGACGTCTTTTTCTCGAAGGGGCCCTGGCGGGAGGCGCTCTCATGACGCTGGGAACGACCCGGCTCGCGGCCGATGAGCCAAGCGGCCAGCCCAAGGCGGGAACGATCGGCGAGTTCAAGATCTCGCTCGCCGAATGGTCGCTGCACAAGGCTCTTTTCGCCCACAAGATCGCCAATATCGATTTTCCCAGGATCGCCCGTGATGAATACGGCATCGACGGCGTCGAGTTCGTGAATCAGTTCTTCAAGGACAAAGCGCATGATTCCACCTATCTGAAAGGTCTGAAGACGCGTGCGAATGACCTGGGGGTGACCTGCGTCTTGATCATGATTGACGGCGAGGGGGATCTGTCCGCGCCCAAGGCCGACGAGCGCGACAAAGCGGTCGAGAACCACAAGAAATGGGTCGACGCGGCGGCGGCCCTGGGCTGCCACGCGATCCGTGTGAACACGGGCGGCCACTACGGGCCGGACCATGTCGACGTGATCGCCCAGGCGTGCGGGGCCTTGACCGATTACGGGGCGAAGCACGGCATCGAGATCATCTGCGAGAATCACGGCGGTCCCTCGAGCAACCCCGCGGCCATGGTCGCTCTCATGAAGGCGGTCGATCGGCCGACGTTCGGGACGCTCCCCGACTTTGGCAACTTTCCCCAGGATGGCCGGGGCCGTTACACGATCGACGTCTACGACGCCATCGCCCGCATGATGCCCTATGCCAAGGGGGTCTCGGCCAAAAGCTACGACTTCGGCGACGACGGCAAGGAGACCAGGCTCGACTTTGCCCGGATCCTCAAGATCGTCACCGACTCGGGGTACAAGGGCTTTGTGGGCATCGAATACGAAGGCGGCCGGCTCAGCGAGCCCGAGGGCATTCGCGCGACCAAGCGGCTGCTGGAATCGCTCAAGGGCGCGCGGTACGAGCCCAGGGCCTGAACCGATCGCACTCGGCCGCGCCCCGGCCGCGGCTGGCGGTCAGCCGATGTGGTATTCCTTGAGCTTGCGATAGAGCGTGCGCTCGCCGATCCCCAGTGTGCGTGCGGCTTCCTCGCGATTGCCGTTCGTGAGCTGGAGGGTCTCGGCGATGTAGTTCTTCTCGATCTCCTCGAGCGAGCGCCCGAGCAGCGGGTCGGCCCCGGCCGGGCCCTCGCCGCGGGGCCGAGGCGCGGCGGCCTCGAGATCCTCCGTCAGGTCGTCGACGTCCAGGACGCCGTCGGAATCGAGCACGATCATGCTCTCGATCGAATTCTTGAGCTCGCGGACGTTGCCAGGCCACGAATAGGCCAGGAGCACTTTGCGGACGGCGGGAGTGATCGTGGTGATCGTCTTGCCGTGGGAGGCCGAGAACTCCCTGAGAAAATGCTCGATCAAGAGCGGGATGTCGTCTCTGCGCTCGCGAAGCGGCGGGATCTTGACGCTCACGACCTTGAGGCGGTGGAACAAGTCCTGGCGGAATTTGCCCTCGGCGATCGCGGTGTTGAGATCGCGGTTGGTCGCCGAGATCAGGCGGACGTTGACCTTGATCGATTCGTTGGTTCCCACGCGGGTGATCTCACCGGTCTCGAGGACGCGGAGCAGCTTGACCTGGATCGACGTGGGCATGTCGCCGATCTCGTCGAGAAACAGGGTGCCGCCGTTGGCGTACTGCAGGCGGCCGACGCGGTCGCGGTCTGCGCCCGTGAAGGCGCCTCGGACGTGGCCGAAGAGTTCGCTTTCCAGGACGTTTTCGCTGAGTTCGGCGCAGTTGAGGGGGACGAAGGGCTTGTTGGCCCTGGGGCTGTTGACGTGCAGGGCCTTGGCGGCGAGCTCTTTGCCGGTGCCGCTCTCGCCGGTGATGAGGACCGAGGCCGACGTCGGGGCGGCCTGGCGCAGGCGGGTGACGACCTGGTGCATGGCCGTCGAGTTGCCCACGACCCCTTCAAAGCCGAACTTCTCGTTGAGCTGGCGCTGAAGATCGAGATTCGAGCGGTGCAGCCGCTGGGTTTGCGACGCCTTGTCGGCGACCGCGCGGAGCTCGTTAATATCAAGCGGCTTGGTGAGATACGTCGATGCGCCCGCCTGCATGGCGGTGACGGCGGTCTTGATGGTGCTGTGCCCGGTCAGGATCACGACCTCGGCGTAGGGGAGCTCGCGGTTGGCCTTGGCCAGAACCTCGAGCCCGCCGACCCCGGCCATGATCAGGTCCGTGATGATGATGTCGAAGGTCTGCTCCTCGATGAGTCGCAGCCCCTCTTCGCCGCTGGTGGCGACCACGCACTCGTAGCCGACCCGCTTGAGGCTTTCGGCCACGGCGGTCGCGTGCGGCTCATCGTCGTCAACCACCAGGACCCGGATCTGCTGGTCCATCACATCCCCCTCCAGGCCCCAGCGCGGGTCATCATGGTCCGTTCAAGGCCGCGGATGCGGCGACCTGTGCGAGCGTCCCCGGGCCGGCGGCCTCCGCGTGGGCGAACGGGATGTGCAGGCTGAAACGCGAGCCCTTGCCAGGCTCGCTCTGCACCTCGATCGTTCCGCCGTGCGCCTCCACGATCTTGCGCACCGTCGGCAGCCCCAGCCCGCTTCCTTCCGACCGCGTCGAGTAAAAGGCGTCAAAAATCCGCGCCCGCACGGCTTCGGTCATTCCATGGCCGGTGTCGATCACGTCGAGAACGGCGAACGCCCCGTCGCGCCTGGTGGTGAGAATGAGCTCGCCCCCCGAGGGCATTGCGTACTGGGCGTTCAAGAGCAGGTTCAAGAGGGCCTGCTTGAACAGCTCGGCGTCGAGGCCAACCCTGGGGAGGTTGGTGTCGAACGACGTGCGGATCACGATGCCGCGGGCGGCCGCCTGCGGCTCCTGGAAATCACGGAGCTCGTCGACGATCATGTTAAGGTCGGTCGGGACGAGCTCGAGATCTTGCACCCGGGCGAACCGCAGGAAGTTCTCGACGATCCCCTGAAGCCGGTCGACCTCGCGCATCAGCCGCTCGATTCGGCTCTTGACGCGGCGGTCGCGTGGGGACTCGGCGTCCACGAAATCCTCGGCCATGAGGTCGAGATTGAGCGACAGAGTCGACAGTGGGTTGCGGATTTCGTGGGCCAGCCCGCCGGCGAGCTGGGCGATCTCGGCGTAGCGGGCGCGGAGATTGGTCGTCGCGGCGGGGTCGGGATCGCCGCGCGCGGGCACGCTCGGGTGTATGGCGTCAAGGACGGCCGAGCCACCGGCGGCGCGACCGGGCTCGGACGGTTCGGGCGCTGGATTGGCCATCGAAAGCCTCACAACAAGCGCGAAGCGAGGGATCAAGCGGACGGACGCTCGACAACCGAGGCCGTGAGCCCTCGGGGATCAAGGACGCGAGGGTCCGCGCCCGCCGCGGTCGCCATATCCGCCCCGGTCGCCGCCCTGGTAACCTCCGCGCTCGCCGCCCCGGCCGCGGGGTGGTCCGCCCGGACCGCGGGTGTCGCCGCCGCCTGACGAGCCTGGCGGGCGGGTCCGGCCGGCGAACTCGTCGGGTTCGCCGCGCTCGGCCAGAGCAGCCTTGCGCGAGAGCTTGACGCGGTCCTGATCGTCGACGGCGATCGCCTTGACCAGCATGGGATCGCCAATCCGGCAGACCTCGCCCACGCTGGCGACGTAGCCGTCGGAAAGCTCGCTGATGTGCACCAGGCCGTCCTTGCCGGGAAGGATCTCGACAAACGCGCCGAAGTCCTTGATCGAGGTCACTCGCCCCTCGTAAATCCGGCCGATCTGGACCCCTTCGGTCATTGCGACGATCTTGTCGCGGGCGGCTTCCGCGCCGGCGGCCTCGAGGCTCGACAGCGTTACCACGCCGGTGTCCTCGATGTCGATCTTCGCCCCCGTCTCTTCTTGCAGGCGGCGAATCGTCTTGCCGCCGGGCCCGATCACCAGCCCGATCTTCTCGGGATTGATCTGAATCTGGATCAATCGGGGCGCGTTGGTGGAAATCTCGTCGCGCGGCCGCTTGATGGCCCGCAACATCGCCCGCAGGATCTCGAGCCGGGCCTCGTGGGCCTGGGTCAAGGTCTCGCGCACGATCTCCTCGGTGATCCCGTGGTTCTTGAGGTCGAGCTGAATTCCCGTCACCCCACGCTGGGTGCCGGCGACCTTGAAGTCCATGTCGCCGTAGTGGTCCTCGTCGCCGATGATGTCGGTCAAGAGGATGTGCCGGCCGGAGGCCTCATCCTGGACGAGCCCGATCGAGATCCCGCCCACCGGGTCGCTGATGGGCACGCCCGCGTCCATGAGGCTCAGGGTGGCCCCGCAGACCGAGGCCATCGAGCTCGATCCGTTGGACTCGAGAATGTCGGAGATGACGCGAATCGTGTACGGGAACCGAGCGGGCCCCGGCAGAATCGGTGCGACCGAGCGCTCGGCGAGCGCCCCGTGGCCGATCTCGCGACGGCCAGGCCCGCGGATGGGCCGCACCTCGCCGACGGCGAAGTGGGGCATGTTGTAATCGAGCATGAACTTCTTGGAGTATTCGTCCATGATGCCGTCGACCCGCTGCTCGTCGGCGCCGGTCCCCAGCACCGTCGTGACCAGGGCCTGGGTCTCGCCCCGCTGGAACAAGGCCGAGCCGTGCGCTCGGGGCAACAGACCGACCTCGCATTTGATCGGACGCAGATCCTTATGCCCGCGGCCGTCGGGCCGCTTGCCGTCGAGAATGAGCTCGCGGACGATCCGCTCTTCCACGGCCGTGAAGGCCGTCTTGACGCGGAGGGCCGTCACCGGCGGCTCGGCCGATTCGCCTTCTGGAGCGGGGGTGGCGGGGACCAGATCCTTGGTCGCCGTCTCGAGGATCGCCTTGACGGCGCTGTTGCGCTCGGCCTTCAGGATGATTTGCTTGGCCTGGCGGAGCGGCTCGGCGTAGCGCTCGTAAATCGTCGCGCGGAGGGGGTCGACCGCGGTCGCCGGCTGCTCGAGGATGGGCAGCCCGACGGCTTCCATGAGCTCGTTCTGAAGGGCGATGATCTCTTGATTGAGCCGGTGGGCTTCTATGATGGCGTCGCCCATCTCGTTCTCCGGCAATTCCTCGCCGAAGCCCTCGATCATGACGATCCTGGATTCGGTGCTGGCGACGATCAGGTCGAGGTCGCTGTCCTCGAGCTCAAGCGCGGTGGGAAAAGCGATCAGCTGACCATCGACGCGCCCCAGCCGGATCGCGCCGATCGGACCCAGGAACGGGGCCTGGGCGAGCATCAGGGCGGCCGACGCGCCGATCATCGAGGGGACGTCGGCGTCGTTCTGACGATCGGCCGAGATTGGACCCGCCTGGATCTGGACCTCGTTGCGAAACCACTCGGGAAAGAGGGGCCGGATCGGCCGGTCGATCAGCCGCGAAGTCAGGATTTCCTTGGTGGTTGGCCGTCCCTCGCGCTTGATGAAGCCGCCCGGGAATTTGCCGGCGGCGTAGGTTTTCTCGCGATAGTCGACCTGGAGGGGGAAGAAATCCAGCCCCTCCCGCCCCGGCGCGGTCACGACGGCGACCAGGGTCATGGTGTCGCCGATTCGAACCACGACCGACCCACTCGCCTGCTTGGCAAGATGGCCGGTTTCAATGCTCAAGAGCTTGCCGCCGATGGTTCGTTCGACGGTTTTCCGAGAAATCACGTTGCTGGACATGGATGCCACCTGACTCACCGCATTCTTGCGGGGCTGCTCAGTGTAAAAGATCACTCGCCTGCACGGCGAGCCGCTCCGATGCTAACTTGTTTGCGCCCGCCGGTTGTTCCTGGGCGGGTCGGCCGCGAGACCGCCGTCGCGGGGGGTCTCGGCGGCAACCGGTTTCCTGGGGTCTCTCGCCAGATCGCGGAAGGGACGCCAGCGCGAAGATTCGATCGATCCTCGAAGCGGTGGAAGAAAGGCCTGGCCAGGAATCGAGGATCCATTCGCGCCGCCCGCCCCCGGACCTCCGGAGTTCGCGTTCCCACGCGGCGACTCTCTCCTTTGGGAGATCGAACCCGCGCCCGATCACTTGCGAATGCCAAGACGGCTGATCACCTCGAGGTATTTCTTCCGATCGTGCAGCCGCAGGTACTTCAGCAGGCTCGACCGCTTGGACACCATCATCAGCAGCCCGCGGCGGCTGGCGTGGTCCTTGGCATGAGCCTTGAAATGCTCCGTCAGATCATTGATCCGCGCCGTGAGCAAGGCGATTTGAACTTCAGGCGAGCCGGTGTCCTCGCCTTTTCGCCCAAAATCGCCGATGATTTGTGTCTTTTTCTCCTTCGTGATCGCCATCTCTCGCCCCAATCCCGCCGGCCTGGTTTTCGTTCGTAAACTCCGATTTCCGTGACTCAATAACATAGGCGAAGAGTCGCCTCTTTGCAATCCCTCGCCGAGCCAAGCCAGGACCGAACGCGGGGGATCTCTTCGACCGTACATCGAGTCCACCCCCGAATTGATGCAAACAGCATGTGAGGCGTCGCCGCGACGCTCCGTGAGAATCGATTCACGCCCCGTCACACCCTCCTCCGCAGCTCCGTACGGAACCTACATTTTCACTAGATGTGTTCTTTCAAGCGTTTCCCGATTCCATGGAGGACCGACGCCAGGTTTCAGGTTCGCCATCGTAAGCCGTGCTCGAAGGGAAGACGCCCGGAACGAGCACTCGCCCGGCTCGGTTCAAGCGGTCGCTGTCAGTGCGCGAACCAAGCCGCCTGTTGGATTTCCGCAACGGGTCACGCTTTGGTGCGTCCATGCATTGTCTTTGTGGTTAGGGGTCGTAGGATTTCGAGAGTTCGGGGCGCGAGGTCGCCCGTGCGTTCGATTCCACCAGGGAGTTTCACGATGCTTGCTTCCAGGAT
This sequence comes from Planctomycetales bacterium, assembly GCA_027459775.1. Taxonomy (GTDB): domain Bacteria; phylum Planctomycetota; class Planctomycetia; order Isosphaerales; family Isosphaeraceae; genus JAKBAP01. Next base: position 8,660 of record DAIDHE010000424.1, read on the forward strand.
TCGCAAGAGCGATCGCCGTGCGCGCGCGTCGCGGTGGGTTGGGCTTGATCGGCTCGAGGAACGGACGCTCTTGTCGGCGGCGGCGTTCGAGGTGACGAGCGATTGGGGCTCGGGGTTTGGCGGTCAGATCACGATCACCAACACCGAGTCGACGGCCGTCAGCAACTGGAATCTCGCGTTCACCTGGGACCGCCAGATCACGGACATCTGGGATGCGTCGGTC
>DAIDHE010000310.1 GCA_027459775.1 Planctomycetales bacterium
CCTACAATGGATGCAAAAGCAAATACGCAAATCTGCCTGGCGCCTCCGACCCTCAGCGACGACGAGACGGAGGTCACGTCGCCGTCGGTCTTCTTGATCATGGTGAGCGGCGGCATGCCAGGCAGCATGCTGCGGCTCGACGCCCATGGCACGACGATCGGGCGCTCGGCCGAGTCGACCTATCAGCTCCTGGACGCGACCGTCTCGCGCAGGCATGCGTTGTTCTTGATCGACGGCTCGGGCGGCGTGCACATCACCGACCTGGGGAGCACCAATGGCACGTTCCTCGAGGGCGAGCGAATCCCCACCGGATCGTCGCGGCCGCTGGCGAGCGGCCAACGGATTCAGCTCGGCAAGACCGTGGTCATGAAACTGTTGCGGCTCGACCCCAATGACGAGCGATTTCAGCGCGAGCTCTTTGAGCGGTCGGTGCGCGACCCGCTCACGGGTCTCTACAATCGGGCCTATTTCCTGGACCAGATCACCGGCCTTGCCCATCGCTGCTCCACCGGAGGCATGGGATTGGCGGTAATGATGCTCGATGTCGACCATTTCAAACAGGTCAACGACCGCCACGGCCATGTGGCCGGCGACCAGGTTCTGCGTGAAGTGGCCGAAGTGCTGCGGGAGTCGACGCGGAACGAGGATCTTGTCGCACGTTATGGCGGCGAGGAGTTCGTGGCCGCCCTCCCCGTCCGAGCGCCCGACATGGCCGCCGAACGTGCCGAGCGGATTCGCTGGAACCTGGCCAATCGACGCGTCGCCGCGCCGACCACCATGATCACCGTCACCGCCAGCCTGGGGATCGCTTACGCCGCACCAGGACGAAACCGCGGCGAGTCCCACCTGATCATGATGGCCGACCAGGCTCTCTACGAAGCCAAAAGCGCCGGCCGAGACCGGGTGATCTTCGCCCATTCCGCCATGAACGGCCTGGTCGGTCGAACCGAGACCGCCGAATTCGAGGTCGCCGCCACCCCGGGCGCGCCCGGGAACGCGGGGCGATCTGGTCCTGGGAGCGCGGGCGTCCCACCCGCGTGGATGAGAGCGGGCGTCCCGCCCGCGGTCCCAGGGATGCCAGGCGCCTCGGAACGTGGCAACGCCGCGCCCGCTCGGGTATAGTCATGATCCCAAACGACGCGCGGCCCCCGCGCCAGCACCACACACCCGCGAAACCCAGGCGAGGATTCTTATCGTGTCAGGGTCGACCCAACCGCGATCCGCCCGCTTCACTCTGGGCGTCTGTAGCTGGAGCCTCCAGGTCAAGAACATCCCCGAGCTCAAGCGCCTGCTCGGAACGCTGGGCGTGAACGTGGTCCAGATCGCCTGCGGCGACCCCCACCACGCGAACTGGGACGAGGGCGACCAGCTCCCCGCGGCCGCGCTCGCGTCCGGAATCGAAATGACGGGCGCCATGCTCGGCTTCCCCGGCGAGGACTACACCAGCCCCGAAACCATCAAGCGAACCGGCGGCTTCGGCGACCTGGCCACCCGGGCCGAGCGGCTCGACCGCCTGGCCTGGGGCCTCGAACGCACCCGGGCCCTGGGCTTGCTCGACCTGACCCTGCACGCGGGGTTCCTTCCCGAGCCCGGCGACCCCGCCCGGCCGGCCTTTCTCAGCACGCTCGTCAAGGCCGGGAAAATGGCCGCCCACGCCGGCGTGACCCTGGCCTTCGAAACCGGCCAGGAGACGGCCCAGCTCTTGCGGCAAACGCTCGAGGACGTTGCTTCTCCCAGCATCGGCGTGAACTTCGACCCGGCCAACATGCTGCTCTATGACATGGGAGACCCGGTCGAGGCCGTGGAAACCCTCGGCGATTGGATCCGGTCGGTCCATCTGAAGGACGCGCTGCGGCCGACCGTCCCGGGCCAGTGGGGACAGGAAGTCCCGCTCGGCCAGGGCGCCGTCGGGATCCCCCAATTCCTCGCCGCTCTCGAGAGCATCGGATATCGAGGTCCACTCGTCGTCGAGCGCGAGGTCGGCGACCAGGCGGGCCGCCTCCGCGACGTCGCGGCCGGGCTGGCCTATTTGAAAACGCTCGTGCCCGTGTGAATGACGACGTCGGGGCCGCATCGCGCCTGAAAACGACGACGTCGTCGAAGCATGAATCCGCCGCGGCGGGCGACCTCGCCCGCCGCGGCGGTTGACTCGCGCTCGCTCAGGAGACGACCGAGTTCACGACCCCAGCCAGCTTGCGACCGGCTTCGGTCAGGGCGTAAAAATTGTGCTTGCCCGCGCGGCGGGGCTCGATCAACCGGCCGTGACGCAAAAGCGCCAGGTGATGGCTGACCGCGGGCTGGCTCTGCGTGCCCAGATCGGCGCAGAGCTCGGTCACGTTGCGCTCTTTTTCGTTCAAGAGCATGAGCACTTGCAAGCGTGTCGGGTCGGAGACCTGCTTGAGCAGCTCGGCGACGCGGCGGATCTCGGCGGCGGAGCGAGCCTGGGCGGCGACGGCCTTGGCCGAACGCGACGACTTGGCGGTTGCTGACGGCGGCATGGGGTACCTCAAGGCTGAAAAAAAAAGTGTGAGCCGCCGGGATCGCGATTCCATGGGGTCCCATATGCGAGCCCTGACGACCATGACGTCTTAAGATAATTTGATCCTTACTCTTCGTCAAGCCCGTTCGAGCGTTCATCCAACTAGATTTCGAGATGAACGAAGTCTTGTGGGAGAGACGAGCGATTGGATGGAGCCGCGGCGGGGGCGGGGCGGATTCGATTCCGCTTGTCGACGGCTCCCGTCCGCGGGTAAAGTGACCCGGAGGGCGACCGCCGCGCTTTTCGCGACCGCCCGGCCGGGAAATCCGCGAGGCGTGGGGCGCGGCCGCGGTTGGCCGCCGGCCCTCGAAAGTCCGATCGAGACGCGTGCCCCATGTCGCTCGTCAAAGAGTCCCCAAGATCGTCCAGCCCCGTCGCCAGCGCGGCCTATCAGCGCTGCCTTTCGCCCGGCTGCGCCGCCACGTTCGACATTGGCGAAACCCTCTTTCACTGCCCGGCCTGCGGCGATCTCCTGGACGTCGTCTACGACGGGGACCGCCTCGCCGTGCCCACTCGCCTGGACGAATTCGAAAAACGCTGGAGCAACCGCCGCAACCCCCTCGATTTCTCCGGCGTCTGGCGG
>DAIDHE010000434.1 GCA_027459775.1 Planctomycetales bacterium
CGCAACGAGGAAGCGCTCGAGATGTACTGGCGTGCTTATGAAAAAGCGCCAACACTCGATGAGAAGGTCGGCGTGGTCGCCAAACTGGCCGAGATCTCGATCCAGCTCAACCAGCTCGACCGGATGATGACCCGGCTCAAGAACCAGAGCCAGCCGGGAGGATCGGGTGCGGACTCGCACCCCCGCGAGGTGGCCATCTGCACGGCCCAGGCTTATGCCACGGCCGGCGACCTGGGGAGCGCCCGCGCCGAGCTCGAGCGGCTGCTGGCGTCGAACGCGCGCGATCCCCAGATCTTGCAACAGCTCTCGAAGCTCGCCGAGGAGGAAGGTGATTTCGAGGCGGCCGCGCGGTATCAAAAGCAGTTCGCGGAATTGGTGGCGAGCGATGAAAACAACACGCGGCTGGGCGAGCTCCTGGTACGCGCCGGCGAGTTCGACCAGGCCCAGGCGGTGTGGTCCAAGATGGCCTCTGGCAAGGGCGAGCCCTGGCGCGTCTATGCGGCCGTCGACCATTTGCTCGCGGCCAACAAGTTCGAGGCCGCCCTCCGCGCGACCGAGGAGCTCGTCCGCAAGAACCCCGCCGACTGGGAGTCGCTCTATCGCCATGGCACGGCCCTGGCCGAGCTGAAACGGCACGAGCCGGCGGCCGAGGCGTTCACGCGCTTGCTGGCGCTCACGGTCGCCGACGACGACAAATCGGCCAAGGCCCGGTCGCGCAAGAGGGATCCCAGCACCCTGGCCGCGTCCACGCGTCCTTCGGCCTACGCCAAGGTCACCCTCCTCCCGCTCCAGGAACGACTCGGGATCGTCTACCAGATCCGCTCGGCCTGCAAGCTCGACGGCGGCAACTACTACAGCTCGGGCGCGATGAACCAGGTCTGGACCCCCGCCGATTTTGGCGAGGCCCGCATGGCCGCCCTGGGCTGGCGGCTCACCCTCGCCGACCGGATCGCCAAGAAAGGCGCTGACAAGATCATCGAGCTGTACCGCGAAAAGAGCCAGAAAACGCCAGTCCATCTCCACGACGCCTGGAACTGGTTCTATCTCTGCGCGATGCGCAACGACAACAGCGCGGCCTATGAGGCCGCCCAGGGGCTCGCGCGGGAAGCGCCTACCGACCCGCTGGCGCTCTGGACCCTCTTGCACTCCCTCGGCGCCCGCGCCATGGGTTTCGGCCAGCGCTACTACGTGAGGTCCGGGTACGAGGAGCAGGACCACGAGCCCCCCCTGCCCCAGCCCGAGCTCGACCATGTCCTCGCCTGCTTCCAGGCCATGCGCGCCCGCAGGCCCGAGCTCGTTCAGGCCGAGATCCTCACCAATGTCGTCAAGGAGCTCAAACGCGCCAAACGAACGGACGAGGAAAACAAGATCTACACCGAGGCCGTCGCCTCGGCCCTTCAGCTCGCCCAGATCGCCGGCGTCTTCGACCTCGCCGCCGAACGCGGCGACGTCGACGGCTTGCTGCTCCTCGCCGACCGCCACGAACGGCTCTCGGCCAACCGGCCCACCTCGTTTTTTTATACCGGCTCGTTCTATTTCTACGGCCCCGGAATCGCGCTTTCGCACGGCATGTCGACCTGCGCCGACCGCAAGGACTTCGCCAGCGTGAACCGGATCCTGGACGGCGTCCTCGCCCAGCTCGAACGCAAGATCGAGCGCCAAACGCCCAGCGCCGCCCGGTCGGCCCGCAAACGCGGGTCGGCCAATATGGGTTATACGCCCGGTTACCGGATCTGGGCCGGCAAACAGATGCGCTACACCCAGATCGGGTTTCCCAGGCAAAACGAGTTCCTGGACGAATCGGCGATCCAGGTGATCCGGTCGGCCTACGAGCTCTACAAACGCGCTGACCTGGTCTCGGACCTCCTGGCCCATCTCCAGAAGTCGGCCGAGGCGGCCAAGACTCCTCAAGCCGCCATCATCCCCCGGCTGGCGCGATCCGCCATCTACTGGTGGAGCGACGATAAGGATGAAGCCATCGACGAATTCGCACAGATCGCGCTCGAGGCCCCGACCGATTCCGAGCTCCGGCTCGACCTGGCCGAACTCCTCGAGCAAAAGGGCGACAGAGCCGACGCGCTCCAGGCCGTCGACGGCGTCCAGCCGTTTGACACCCAAACCCTCGTGCGGCGCGAGGAGATCGCGCTGCGACTCGCCGTCACGAGCGGCGACGTCGAACGAGCCCGTAAGGCGGCCGAGCGGCTCTTTGGCCTGCGGCTCGACACCGACGCCCAGGTCAAGCTCGCCGGCCAGATGGGCCAGCTCGGCCTGGGCGAGCTCGCCGAATCGGTGCTCGCCCGCGCCCGCCGCCGCGCCGGCAACAAGGCCAGCGTCCTGGTGGGCCTCATGATGCAATACCAAAAACAGGCCAAGCTCGACGCCGCCCTCCAGATCGCGGCCCAGATTCTGCGCTCGACCACCGCCGCGCGGCCGACCAATCCCAACTACGACGACGACGAGCCCGACCAGGCCCGCGCGGCCGCGATCGGCGTCTTGAACCGCTCGGGCAAGCTCCCCGAGCTGATCGCCCGCGCGACCGAGCAGGTCCAGAAAACCCCCAGCGCCATCCAGCCCCACCAGGCCCTGGCTGACTACTACAAGGCCGCCGGCGACCGCAAGAATGCCGCCGCCGAGCTCGCCGCCATCGTCGCCCTCAAACCCGACGACGCCAACTTGCGCTTTCAAGTCGCCACTCAACTCGGGCAAAACAACCAGCACGCCGAGGCCGTCGAGCAGTACAAGATCCTCTGCAAGAAAGAGCCCGCCCTCTTCGCCCGCTATTCCTACCAGGCTCAAACGGCGTTCGTGGCCGCCAAGAAAACCGGCGAGCTCCTGACCCTGCTCGAGGAATCCGACCCCCGACAATTCGTCGCGGCGCATTACGTCACCAACATGCTCTCGCGGATCAGCGATCCCGAGTACGACTCCCGCGTGTCGGCCATCTTCAAGAAAGTCTGGGACGCCTTCCCCGAGGACCGCGAATATCTCCTCGGCTATATGCGGAACGAGTCGTTCTGGCGTTCGCCCGAGGTTTACGATTACCTGCGCGAGGCCCTGATCACCCGCAAGACCAGCTTCTCGCCCCGCACGCAGTGGTATCCCCTCTTGAGGACGGTCTACACCGTTGGCGATCAGAAATCGTCGAGCATGGTTTCCCGGCTGCTCGACACGGCCACCACCCGCGGGCGGCTCGACGACCTCGCGGCCGAGATCGCCCGGGCGCGCCAGGCCGTGCCAGGCTGGACCGCCGGCGACGTCCTCAAGGTGCTCGTCGATCTCCGCCGCGAGCTCTACCCACAGGCCCTGCCCGCCATCAAGCGCTACCTCGACCAAAATCAAGATGATCTGTATTTTGTGAGTATCTGTGGACTCCTGGGCGACGAGCTCGAGCGCCACGGCGAGACCCGGCCGACAGCGATCGAGATCTACGAAAAGGCCGTCCAGAAGGATTCGCCGGACGCGATGAGCGGCCAGGATATCCAGAACACGCCCATGGGCCGCCTGATCAGCCTCTACAAGAACGACAACCAACCCGATGACGCCCGACGGGTCTTGCTCCGCCTGGCCGACCAGGAAATCTCGCAAGGTTACAACGAAGAATACGCCATCCAACTGCGGATGAACCAACTGGCGTTGGCCGCCAAGGATCTCCGCGACATGGGCTACGCCGCCGACGCCGTCGCGTTCTATTCCAAGTCCCTCGAGCTCGCGCGGGGGATGCTCTCCGGCACGCCGCGCTTCTTCGTTGATTCCGCCACCACGCAGACCGACACGGAACAGGGGCTCGACGCCGCGCTCGAGGAGCTCAACCCCGCCGATCTTCTCGAGCAGCTCGCCCAGGCGCTCGCCGGCGAACCGAAATCCCAGGACGCGAAAACGCAGGACAAGTCGGCGCGGAAAAAGAAGGGCGAGCTGATCGACGTCTCGCTGATCGTGCACCCTCGCGACGTCGATCGAGCGCGGCTGCACGGGCTGCTCGACCTCGGTCTCGCGGCGGCCGCCAAGGGCGACGAAAAGCAATGGGCCAAGCTGCTCGCGCTGCTCGATTCGGCCCAGGCCAAGCATCCCGACGACCTGTCGCTGGAGATCGCCGTCGCCCTGGCCGCGCTGCGGTCGGCGGACGCGGCCAGGGTCGAGCCCGCGCTCAAGCGGCTGCTGGAGCTCGCCGACAAGGCGGGGCTCGAGCCGCTCTCGGAAGGCGCCAGGGCCAATGCCCGGCAGCGCGCCCAGGCCGCGAAGCTGCTGCCTCTGTGGCTGGTCGCCCGCACGGCCTGGCAACATAAGGACGCTTCTCGCTTCGAGAGCCTGGCCGGCCGCCTGGCCGCAATCGCCCTCGAAGCCGCACGCCGCCAATCCGACAACCTCACCCTGCTCGCCATGTACCGCGAACAGGGCGAGCTCGCCCTCAAGCAAAACGAC
>DAIDHE010000313.1 GCA_027459775.1 Planctomycetales bacterium
GCCGCGGCCAGAGCACGTTCATGGTCGAGATGACCGAGACGGCAAACATCCTGCACAACGCCACGCCTCGTTCGCTGGTGATCCTCGACGAGATCGGGCGCGGTACGAGCACCTTTGACGGCATCTCGCTCGCCTGGGCGATCACCGAGCATTTGCACGACCACGTCGGCTGCCGCACTCTGTTCGCGACCCACTATCACGAGCTCGTCGAGCTCGAAAAGACCAAGGCCCGTCTGCGCAATCGCAGCGTCGCGGTCCTCGAGCGCGAGGGTGAGATCGTCTTTCTCTACCAGATCACGCCCGGAGGCGCGGATCAGAGCTACGGCATCCACGTCGCCCGCTTAGCCGGCGTGCCCGCCCCGGTTCTCGAGCGGGCGCGCGAAATCCTGGCCTTCCTCGAAAAGCAGCACGGCCCCGACCCCGGCCCCGTCGAGGGCCCGATCAAGCGCAAGGTCAAGACCGGCCGGGCGCTCCAGGGCAGCCTCTTCGCCACCCTCCCCGAGCCGCTGCTGGTCGAGCTCAAGCGGCTTCGGACCGAAGAGATCACCCCAGAACGGGCCGTCGAGATGCTCGACCAACTGCGCAAGCTGGCGGAGTGAGACTCGAACGCCCCTGACCCCAGTACGGTCAGCGATTCCAAGCGATTCCAGGCAGCCATCATCCGCTTCGCTTCGGCCGGTCCAGCCCTCCGTCCACGCCCACGCTGTTCGCGGCGGACAACGGGCGTCTTTGGACGACTTCCGAGCGGACGATCAAGCTCTTGGACCAACCGCGCACGCTGGCGGAGAGAGCGTTGACGACCTCGACTGAGACCGCGATCCTTCGCGGCGACCGACCGCAAGCGAGGCGACCTCCGGATGAGGCCTCGCTCGCGGCTTCTTGGGTCAGCCACTGCCAACTGGCTCGCTACTTGGAGGCCGAGCAGCACGGTTCGTCAGGGCAGTCCGGGCAGGGCGGGCAGTCGCAGCTCGCCTGAGCCTTGGGCGCGATGAGCGACGCCAGCAAAACAAGGACATGCAACATGGCCTGGTCTCTCCTCGCCTTCCGGTGCAATGCGGCCGCCGGTCGAAGGCGAACGGGCGGCCGCCGCGCGGGGAATCCCGCGTGGTCGGTCATCGGATCGTGACAATCCGGCTGGGCACGGCGTCCTCGGCGAGGCAAAGCCCCTGGTCGAGCAGCCTGATCACACACGGGTCGACGATCCGGTAAATGATGCTGTTGCCAGCCCTCCGCGAGCCGAGAATGCCTCGATCCACCAGCCGCTGAAGCTGGTTTGATACGGCCTGAGGCTTGAGGCCGACCACCGTGGCGAGCTCGCCGACGGACAGCTCGCCGGCCCGTGCCAGCGCATGCAACAACCGTAGACGTGTATCGCTGGCGAGCACCTTGAAAACACTCATCAGATCCGCGGCCTGCTCGGGCGTGAGCAGCGGACGCTCACGAATATCAGGCTTGGGCGCGCAACACGCTGGCTCGGATTTCTTGGGCATCGGTCGAACCTCCGACCACCAATAGTAAACAATGCCGTGGAATAGTGCAATCGTGGAATAAGCGGACACCACTCTTTTTTCTCGATCACGACGTGAGCCGAGCGTTTACGCGCCTTGTCGAGCGGCCTAGAATGGGGAATTGGGGGCCCGAGTCGCCCCATTCCATCCTTTGAGTAGTCGCCGCGAATGACCCCTAAAACCGAAGAGGGCGCCTGGGACGCTCGACTGGCCTACTGGCGCAAGCGGCTGGGTCGGTTGCGGCTGGGCGACGAGCCGATCGCCGTCGAGCTCGCGCGCGATCGCCGGGTCGCGTGGGCGCTCACCCTCATCGCCGGGGCGATCGGGGCGGTCATCCTCACGCTGTTCACCGTCTTCGGCCGGGTCGACATCGGGCTGCTCGCGACCGGCGTTCTGATCGTACCCATCATCGTGGGCGCATGGGTCGATCATGCGCTCGTCGCTCGGCGGGCCCACCAGTTTTCGCGCGAGCAGGCCTTGCACTCGCATCCGCGATTCGATGAAGACGAGACCCGCACTTCTTCTTGAACTCGCCAGATTGACCGCTCCTGGGGACCGCGAGCCCGATCCACTGGGAGGATGTCCTTCGCGCCCAGAACAAGCCAGAGATGGTCGCGGTCGTGGAACGCGACTCGGCAGCTCGGCCAGCCTTCGACGACGTTGTTGGACCAGAGTCGTGAGGGCCGGCGACACTTTCCACGTCGGTAACCGCCAAGCACATGGCGCTAGTAACCCGCGCCGACGCGTCGGGCTTGTGTTTCGAGCTCGATTCCGATCGACATACGAGCCCGAATAACAAGCAAGTGCAGTCATGGTATATATACACTATAAATGCACTCGCTTGCGCTTCGGGCTTGTATTTCACGCACTGGAGGGCCGGGGACTGGCTGCTTTTTGGTACTCCAAAAAAGATGCCTGTCCCCCTCTCGGCCACGGCCCACTCCTCGGCCCCGAAACTCACTCGCTGGCGCGTCGGGCTCATGGGCCACACGCGAGTGGCCGCGATGGATACGAGCACGCCACGCACAAGCGAGATCACCCAGCCCAGGCTCCATTCTCACCAGCCCCGCTCGGCCGTCACGCCCACGAGGTCGAGATCCTCCGATTCCTCGCACGATTCGAGGTCGTCGTCGCACCACTCGCCGGGATCGGCGACCGAATCCTCCAAGGCTTGCTTGAGCCGCTTCCGGGCCGTGTGCAGCCGACGCTTGACCGTGCCGATCGGAACCTCGAAGAGCGCGGCCATCTCGATCAGCGACAGCCCCTTCAGGTAAAAGGCATCGAGCGCCTCTCGATCGATCGCCTTGAGCGTCGCCAACGCCGCCGTCAGACGATCGACGTGCTCGCGGGCGATCAAGGCGTCGAGCGCCGATTCACGCGGGCCGTACGACGCCTCGAGCACGCTGTTCTCGACGCTCGGCGGCGGCAGCCGGCGGGTCGCGCGATTGATCGCCATCCGCGCCGTCATCTGCTTGAGCCAGCCCGCGAACCGCTCGGGCTCGCGCAACTGATCAAGACGCTTGAGCACATGCAGAAACACATCCTGCGTGAGCTCGAGCGCGTCGTTCGCGTTGCCCAGACGCCGCAGCGCGATCGCATGGACCGTCGGCTCGAACTGCACGATCAGGTCGCCAAACGCGTCACAATCGCCCGCCTGGGCCCGGCGCACCACGACCGCCAGGTCCGCCCACGAACCCCGACCCAGCTCGCTCGAACTCGCTTCCAACGACGGTTCGCCTTCCAAAACGCTTGCCGAGAAAGACACGTGATCAACCTTCTCCCCGATGGTGGGGACTCTCCGGATCCTCTCCCGGGCCGCGGCTCGCGCTCCACGCGAACGTCATGGGCCCCGAAGATTGACTGGGATATCGCCCCGCCCGACCGACAAGCGCACGCCCAGCCAGGGCATGGCAAAATCAGCCGTTTCCGGGCTCGGTCATGCGACCATCAAGCGCCCGGCGCGGTCCGGCGAACGAGAGAGACGGCGTCTGTGCGGGCAGGTCGAGAGACGGGCGCTCTGCACGGCCGCGCTTCGACCAACCACCGGCCCGATCGAGATTCCCAAGCCGCGCGTTCGAGCGACCGCAGCAGCCCAGGGCCCCTGTTCGGGCTTCGCGGGCTTTCAAGCGGTCGACAGGCGATCGTGGGACGGTCGGGTGACGTTGCTTACCGACCCGGAGCACCCGCGTGGACGGCGGCCTTGGCCGCGAACGCGTGAGCGTGTTTCAAGCCCCCGACCGCCGAACTCGACGGCCAGCGACACGACCCGGACGATCGCCTGCCAAGCTCGAGCCTCGGCCGTAGATCCAGTTGGCCAAGTCGTGCCAGCCGTTGTGGCGACAGCGCGGGGGAAAACGGGCCGGGAATGGGCGGGATCGCGGGTTCCGACGTCAAAATCGGTACCACATCGTCCCGCACCATAACGTCACACATGACGCCATGATAGGATTGGCGGATGGACGAGGCCGTTTTGCCATGATTCGAGCCCGCCTGGGGGGCGAGCGACCGCGTGCCGCGATTCAGCCGGGTGGAAGTAGCCAGGGCCGACAGCGTCTGATTCGTGCGGTTCTTCATGACACAACCCTCACATCCGCCTCGGGGAGGCGGGATCACGAGGTGCAGGACGAAGGTTCGAGAAAAATAGCCTTCGCCGCGGCACCGGGAAGGGGCGACGACTCGCCCCGCGGTTCAATTCACCGAGTCATGGGCTCCATTCGGCTCCCGAGACATCGATCGAGCCAGGCTACGCGCCCAGCCCATGTCCTTGCCCACCGTGACGCACTCATGCGCGAATCGCGGGCAGTCCCCTGTAAGACGTTCAGACCGCCCACTTGATTCGACAAGGACTTTGACGCATGGACATCTTATCGCGACAACCGGTTCGCGCGGAATAAAAAATTTTTTTCCGACGTGGCCGATTTCAGTCCACGCGCCGCGCGATCGTCAGGCTTTGACCCTGATGAACGATCTGGAAGTCCTTTGATAGAAATACTTTATAGAATCTCGAATCGTTCCGTAAGAAAAGCCATCTGATCGATTTCTCAAGGTTGGGAAACCCCGGCGGCAGATTGGAGTCGAGAATGTAGCTGTAGAGCATCGCTCGAGAGGACAGGGGGGCGGAGAGCTGGTAATCGGCGACGACGCCGTCGCCGGGGCCGACCTCGCGGATCCACGACCAGACCACGGCCGCTTCCCCGGCGTCGATGGCGCGAGGTCTGCTCGAGAGCCGGCGGTTGACGTCGTGCAGACCGATCGCGGACACGCCCATCGCCGCTCCCGTGATCGCCAGCAGGACAAGCCACCCGCGGCGGCCGGCGAGCCATCTCCCAAGATTGGCGAAGCCGATCAGCCCCGCGGCGAGCACGACCGCCGTCGCCGGAACCACGTAGCGCACGTGATGCCAGTCGGTCGTCGACAGAAAGCGGTTCGCCCACCGGCCGCTGCACAGTCCCCAGATCCAGGGGATCGCCAGGATGAACACCCGGGGCGCGAACAGTGCCAGGATCGCCCAGGCGCCCATCCCGAGCAACAGCATCTCGCCCGACGTCCAGAGCGTCTCGCCCACCGCCGCCTTTGGACCCGTGAACTGATCGATGAACTGGTCGGGCGCGCCACGACCGACAATGAGCTGTAAATATCCGAAAAATGCAAGCAGAAACCAGCAGGCTCCGATCATGACGAGAGTGTTACGCCAGCGCAGCGAACGCGTGAGCGATTCCGTGCGCCTGGGCGGCAAAAACGCAAAGGTCGCGATCATCACGGCGATTTCCTGGCGGCACGCGAGCATCCCGGCGACCCCGAGCGCCGTCAGACCGATCGAACGCTCGCGGATACCCCAGACGGCCCACAACACGAACGGAATCACGAGCTGAAGCTCGCGAAAATCGTTCCAGCACAGCGGCCAGAAGAACGGCGTGAGCGGGACGAGGGCCGTCGCCAGAAGCGCGAGCCTGGTCGAGCCCGATTCCGAGCGGACCAGCCCAAACGCCGCCGGGATCACCCACCAGAAGACGACGTTCTGAAGCACGATCAAGGTCGGCGGGCCGGGGGCGAGGGCATAGAAAGGCGCGATCAACAAGCGAATCGGCGCCAGGTAGTTCATCTTCCAGACCGACGGTCCTTCGGTCGCATACGACGCGGCCGGCCGGACCGAGATCCGAGGGATGCCGTGCGTGACGCACCAGAACCACTGGTTGTAATAGGCCAGATCCCACGACCAGCCGCTGTCGAGCGCCTGGTATCGCTCCAGCGATTGCATCGTCGTGACCGCCGTGAGCACGGCGGTCAAGAGCGCGACGCCGACCCAGGCGGGTGCGAGCAGGCGCGAGCCCTCGAGATCGAGCACGGGATCGCTGGTGGTCAAACGCGGCTCCTCGGGAAAAAAGCGTGGGCTCGAGCACCGTCAACGCAAACATTCGCGGGTCCGTTGCGATTCAGGACTGGCCACAGAGACACAGAGAAGAAAAGTGAGAGTCGGAAACTCGAAAATGTCATCAAGTACTAGCGCGTGGTTCCACCGATGCGATTGACGGGGTTTCGGGGAGGCTCGCCCAGAAGCAGCCTGCGCACTTCCTGGGCGGTCTTGGTGCGGAGCTCGACGTAGCCCTCGACGCTGTAAAACGCCGTGTGTGGGGTCAAGAGGACGTTCGGGTGCTGGCGGATCCGTTCGTCGGCGAGTGGTTCGACCTCGACGACGTCCAGACCGGCGGCGGCGATGCGCCCGGAATCGAGGGCGTCGAGCAGGGCGTTTTCCTCGACGACCGGTCCGCGGGCGGTGTTGATCAAGAGCGTGCCCGGGCGCATCCGGGCGATGGAGGCGGCGTTCAACAGATGGTGCGTTTCCTCGTTGAGATAGCAGTGCAGGCTCACGAAGTGGCTTTGTTCCAGGAGCTCGCCGAGCTGGTGAACCCTGCGCACGCCGAGCGCTTTTTCGATGCCGTTGGGGATGTAGGGGTCGTGGACGACGACGTCGAGCCCAAAGGCCTGGGCGCGCAGGGCCGTGGCTGTGCCGATGCGGCCGCAGCCGACGAGCCCGAGCGTCTTGCCGCGCAGCCGGGGCGAGCCGGCGGCCAGGCGATAATCCCAGGCGCCCGCGCGGATGGCCTCGTGCGTCGAAACGAGCTTTCGCGCGAGTGCCAGCAAGAACATGATCGCGTGGTCGGCGACTTCCTCGGTGCCGTAATCGGGCACGTTGCAGACCTGAACGCCGTGCCGCGTGGCGGATTCCACGTCCACATTGTTGAACCCGACGCCCGCCCGAACCACGCATCGACAGTGCGTGGCCCGTGAAAACGTGGGCTCGCCAATCCGCGAGATGTCGTGAAACAGGATGATCGCGTCGGCCGAATCGACGCGGGGCAAGAGCTCGGCCTCGTCGCGGGCGTGGGCTCGGGCCAGCGTCGCGATATCGCCGAGCACGGCGGTCTCGATCGAGTCTTCCTCGAGAAAATCGGCGATCAGTACGGTGAAACGATCCGGCATCGATTGCTCCGTCGTCAAACGAGTCATGGATCCTGGCTCACCCGGCCGGTCGGCGCGGGTTCCAGGCTCTTGGTTATTGTCGGCCAGGCCGGTAGCCTCTATCCGTGGGGGTTCGAGGCGCCTCGCACGATCCCGCATGAGGATTTTCCAGTATTCCAGCCGGGGAGGGAAGAAGACGGATGCCGCGGATCAAACAGTTGTTGGCCGAGGGGAAGGTGGTTCGGACGTTCGCCGTGGGTCAGCTCTACAGTCCCAAGCTGATCGAGGTCGTGGGCGAGCAGGGGGGGTTTGACGCGCTCTGGATCGATATCGAGCACGCGGGCCTGACCATGAAGGACATCGAGCTGGCCACGATGGCCGCGCGGGCGTATGGGCTCGATCATTTCGCGCGGCTGCCGGCGACCGATTACGCGTCGGTGATGCGTCCGCTCGAGGCCGGGGCGGGGGGCGTCATGTTCAGCATGGTGCGAACCCCGGAAGAGGTCGAGCGAGCGGTGCGCTGGGCCAAGTTCTGGCCGCGGGGTGAACGAGGCTTGAACGGAGGCAATCGCGACGGCCGGTACGGCCTCCAGCCCCTGGCTGAATACATGGCCCAGGCCAACGCCGAGTCGTTCATCGGCGTGCAGATCGAGACCAAGACCGCGCTCGAGGCCGCCGCCGAGATCGCCGCCGTCCCCGACGTCGACCTGCTCTTCGTGGGTCCGTCGGACCTGAGCCAGGTGCTGGGCGTTCCAGGTCAGTTCGAGCATCCCCGCTGCCTGGCGGCCATCGAGACCCTGGCCCAGACCTGCGCCCAGGCGGGCAAGCCCTGGGGCGTCTTCAGCCGCGGACCCGAATACGCCGCCAGAATGCGCGCGCTCGGCTGCCAGCTGTTTGTCTTGACCTCCGACTTGCAAGCCGTGCACACCGGAATTCGCAACGCCAAGGAGCGGAACAGCGGCTTTTTTTCCTAGGGCCGCGCGAACGCCAAGGTCGAAGGTTCGAGGGTCGTCCACGGAGGTACCGAGGGGCTTTATCGGCCTCCGATCGATCAGGGATTCCGTGGTTTGGTTGGGACCAGTTCGCCCCCTGGGCCGTAGAAGACGACGTCGAAGCGGAACGCGCCCTGGGGTGGCGTGACCGATTCGGGACTGATGTAGTTATCGGGGCCAAGGCGGTCGAGCGACTGCAGAATGGCGGTACGCGCCCAGGCCACGGCGGAAAGGTCGGAGGACGATTCGCCCGGGGCGGGACCGATCGGGGTAAAGTCGTCGTCATCGAGTCTGCCGTAGCCGGAGAGGCCGAACTGGTCGTCCGTAGGTTCGACCGGGGCACCCGCTTGCACGGTTGGTGCGGTGAAAGGAGCGCGGAGCAACGTCACCGACATCTTCGGCTGGACCAGATCGATGGATCCATCGATCTTCGCGAGCGAGATCGCGGCCAGGGGTTCGATCGGCTTGATCCAGTCGTCGTCTCCTTCCTTGGTCCGGGAATAGCGGAGCACCATGAGCAGAATCTCCTTGCTGGGATTGTCCTTCAACAGCCCGCCAAGGTTCTTCGCCGCTTCACCCGCCGTTGCGAGGACGTCGAGAATAAGCGTGTCACCCTCCAGGAGAAGCCAGGGCCTCGCCGGTGGTTCAGGGGCGGGCAGGTCGGTAATCAGCACAGTGCGATCGGAAGTCGACGCGGTCGGGGGTTTGGGTGGGATCTCCTTGCCGATCTGAACCACGACCGTCGTGACCACAGCGGGCTTCCCTGATGAAAAAACGGCGCTGGGCTTGAACAGCTTCTGGGCGACCAGGAACACGCCGAACTTTTCAAGCGACTTTTCCCCGTCTTTTCGGAGGACGGCGGGATGCGAGAGGGCCAAGGCTCGCTCGGGTGCGGAGGGGAACACGTCGGACTTCCCGGTCACGACGGCATACACAGAAGCCTGCGCAGGTCGTTCGGTGGCCCCGATGGTCTGTGTGAGCAGGATCCGGGTGTACTGGAGCGTCTTGTTGAGCAGGATGCTGGGAGCCCTGGGTTCGATCCGGACCGACTCGAACGGTCCGGGTACGGCGCGGGGTCTGCGCAAGGCGACCTCTGAACCCGGCGCGACGCTGAGGCCGTACACTTTGTCGGTCCGGAACCGGTAGCGCTGGGATTGCCAGAGTGAGCGAGTCAGCTCCCCTGGGCGGCGAGCCCAGGTAACGACGTCGATCAGCGGCGGCGCCACCGTCACGACGGGGACCCGAGTGGTCGGCGGGTCCGTGTCCGGGTGCGTCTCTCTGAGGACCAATCGGTCCGCGTGCGCGCTGGGCCGCCGTGCATGGGGCGCTGGGCCGGGGGATTGAAAGACCGCCCAGGGGGTCGCGTCGTGACCGGCGCGATCGCAGACGGCGAACGGAGTCTGCTCGGCCTTGGTCAGCCCCAGAATCGCTCCCGACGCGAGGGTCAACGTGGTCGTCGTGGTGCGCTTGTGGTCAGCGATGACGCGCTTCGGGTCGGACTCGTACCAAGCAAGTTCAACGACAGCCGGCACGAGACGCCCTTGACCCCCAACCAGAGCCAATCGAAACCGCGTCGCGGCAATCCCGCGTGCCTTGGTGGTCGGAGAGGGGATCTCCGGCCGGGCGGCGAAGACGTGGTAGCCCGCCAGTCTGGAGTTGGGTTCGAGAATGATGCGCCAGTCGGGCGTCGGACTGGCCGATTGGTCGGCCAGCGCCGCGACCGGGCGGAGCCGGGGGTCCGGGTCGGCCGGGGGTGGCGCCACGGGGGGATTGGGGAGCCCCGGGGTACTGGGGAGGCTAAGGGGCGCGGTCGGCCAGGCGGGTCGTTCGTCGCGCCGCAGGGCGAACGGCCTGGGGACGATTGTCACCACCTTGTAGTCGCGAATCGTCAGGGTCGCCTCGTCGCGGCGAGTGGCGTCCATGAGGTCAAGGGCCCACGCCAGGACCACGCTTTCGGGCGTCTCGGCAAGGTTCGGCGGCTTGAGAGCGTCCGGGGGTTTCGGGGAATTGAGGGAAAGCCGGGCGGAGCGGAGCTTGCAGAGGACGCCGCCGACGAACCCCAGGAGCTGGGCGTCCAAAGGCTTGGCGGGGTCGGCTGCCGTGGCCGAGTCGACCCGGCTGGTGGAAGTGTCTCGGCGTTCGACGATGAACGGGAACTCGACCAGGGATGACTTCTCAATCGCGCAGACCGCGGAGAGCGGAACGTAAGGGGTCCGGAGCGAGGCCGAGGCGAGGAATGTCGGGCTGGCGGCCGGGACGTCTCCGAGCAACCAGCCAAGGTCGCCGTAGGCATCGGGCAGGTAGTTGCTGGGAGTGCCGCCCTTCTGACCGAACGAGGGGAGCAGATCCGGATCGGTGCTGCTGTACAAGAATCGCAGGTAGCCGGGGTTGAGCCAGTACGCGTTTGGGCCACGCAGCACGAACGAAGGCACGCCTTCCTTCTCGGTCTCGGCGGCCACGGCCTCCGCGTCCTTGCGCGCGAACACGTCCGTATCGGGCGACGCCTGGGCGCCCGAAGTCGTGAGGACGCGGACCGATCCGTCACTCAGTTTGATGGTGGGGCCAACGACCGGGTTGGGGCCGGCGTCGCCCAGGAACGGCAGGCGGACCAGAAACGCGTCGCCGTGTGCGAACAGCGGGATACTCAGGTCGCGGGAGCGAAGCGACCACGACCGATTCAGATGCGGGCTCAACACGGCGACCGCGCCGTCGGTGGCTTTGGGATCGTCGTCGAACGTCTCGCCGCGGTCGGCCAGCCAGAAGACCCAGCCCGCGTCAAGGACGACTCGACCGTCCCAGGAGCCGACGGGGGACGTGGGGTTCACGGGGGGCTGATGGGGGTTCACGTAGAGCTTAGAATAGTTGTCGGCCCGTCGGACCTGAACCGGCTGGGCCGCCTGCCAGCGCACGCTCCTGGTCCCGCCGCTCCGGCGAAGCCGGTGCTCGACCGGAAGCACGAGGAACGTCGGCTGATCCGGGCCGAGCCCCTGGAACACGGTGCGGATCGGCAGGTTGACTCGGTCGAGCGTGAACGTCGCGGTGTGGTCCAGGGCGAGGGGCTCAGTCCCGAGCTTGACGCGGTTGGCCAGGGTCAGATCGCCGGTCAGGCCGACAAACGGCTCCTCGCTTTTGAGGGGTTTCTCGCTCTTCTCGCCCGCGGAGAGTTCGAACCGAAGGTGGGCGATAACCTGTCCGGACGCGATGGACGAGGAGGTGGCGCGGACGCGGAGACGGATCAACACGTCGCCAGAGATTGCTCCGAGGGAGTCGGGTCTCGCGAAGGTTGCGCCAACGATCGCCTGGTCGTTGGCGCCGGTTTCGCGCTCGAACCACGACCCTGTGCCGAGGGCGGGGGGCGACTGAGGAGCATCGGTCGACCGAAACAGCGCGAGGCCCGGCGCGGCCGATGTGTATTCGAGCGGGACCGAGACGATCGGTGACTTTGCGTTGGCCTCGCCGGGGGCCGGTGGAAGAGTCGAGGGAAGGTCGAGATCGATCCGCCAGACGCCTCGATTGTCTTCGGGCTTCGAATTGTCTTCGGCCTTCGTCTTGCCGAAGACGAGCGAGGCGCTCAGCCCGCCCGGTGTAGCGAGGGACCAGGCCAGGTCGAACGTTTTCGGCCGAGGCGCTACGGCTGAGCCATCGTCGGTGCGCTTCACCTCGAACCCGCCGAGTTCGAGACTGAAGCCGTCGGCGCTGGTGAGTGACATCGGCCCCACCTTGAGCTGGCCCCCCTCGAGGGTGGCCGGCAGCGAGAGTTTCGTGCGGTCGAGTGGGCCGGTCGGAGTGTGGAGCGTCAGCTCGGTGACGGTCAGCGCGAAGGAGTCTGTCGTGGCGGGAGAAGAAGTGGCGAACGCCGCGACAATCCGAAGAACCACGGGGTCGTCAACGCTCTCGGATGGGTGGGTAAACCGCCAGTCGATCGTCCCGGACGTCTCGAAGAGCGTCCAGTTGGACGCACCAGCCGTCGCGCTCCGCCGGAAGCCGAGCGTGAGGAGCGACGCCCCGGCGTGGGGCGCGGGGGAGGGATGCGACGGGTCGGGGGGCCGTGGGGCCTCGAAGGCGAGCACGACCTCGACACGCACGACGAGGTCCGTGCCCTCCCGCTTCAATTCGACCAGCCGCCGCGGGATCAGCGGGAATTTCGCGAGCGTGGGAAGATCCCCCTGGCCGTCGTGGAGCATCCACGACTGGAGCATCAGCCCGCTCGCTGGCGTATCAGTCCGGTCAACGCCGATCAGCTCGAGGTGAATCGCGCCGTTCACGAGCACCTCGCTGGCCGTGAGCCGAACACTCGGATCGCCCTGGCCCGGCCGTCGCGAGAGGGTCTCGGCGCCTCCGGGCTCGGCGAGGATCAGGCCGAGGCCGTCCTGCGTCAAAGTCTTTCCTGAGACCACGGCGGCGAGCAACGGCTGGCCGTTGTGGCGAACCGCGTCGAGGTAGGCGCCGGCAGGCGGGGTGGGCGGCAGGGCGTCACCGAGGAGAGCCCCAAACGACGGCAGCGCCGAAGGGTCGCCGGACCCGGGAATGATCTGCAACGGGAGATCCACCCCGCCGGTCGATTCTTCACGTGAGAAAGAGACCGTGATCGCACTCGAGCCGTCGAGGTTCTTCAGCTCCACCGACAGCAACGGGCTGCGCCCGACGAAGTGGGCGGTGGCGACACGGGCCGTAAGCGCGCCGTCGGAATTGGCCTCCGTGCAGGGTAGCCAGCCCAGGGCGCGAGTCTCGTCGAGGGCGAATGCGACGGCGCCCTGTGCCAGCGTTGGGTCGAATCCGGGGGGCAGGTCGGACGGGTTGACGGAGATCGAGCCGTCGGTCGCGGGGTCGTCCTTGCGCTCGTGGACCTCGGCGTATGCCTCGTCGAGCGCGGGGACCGCGTGACGGTAGCGCCAAACCGGCTCGGCTGGCGCGCCGGCAGGCGCCTGGAGCTCCAGCCCAGGGAGAGTCGGTAGGAAGTACGCTGCCCGCCCCCCCGCGCCGGCAGCGAGCGAGAGCGACCACGGCCCCACAACCTTCACCCGGCCGTTGGCCCCTGGCTCGACGGCCGGCTCGGGTAGACACCGTGGCAGACCGTGCCCGGCGAACTCCAGCAGGAACTCGTCGGAAGCGCTCGCCGGGTTGGGCCGGAAGGCGAGCAGACCGCGGTCAGGGTCGAGAAACACATTCTTGTCCTGATCGGACGCGAGCGGGTACGTCCGCACGATCGGCAGCGTCGCCAGCTGCTGCCAGACCGTCAGCGCCTCTGGCTTGACCGCTAAGTTGAACCGGGCGGGGCCCTTCGCCGCCCCCGCGACGAACTTCAAGGTCGCCTGCAACGGCTGTGGGAGCGAGTTATTCGTCTCGGGGTCCACCTGCAGCAGAACGTTCCGGGAGACCAGCGTCATGGCCCCGAATCGCGCGCGCAGCGCATCCTCGAACTGGCGGAGCTTGGCAATGACGTCCCCATCGCTCTGATCGACGGCCGGGTTCGACTGACTCGTCAGCGAGGGGAGCACCGACGACGGCCGGGACGATCGGATGGGCAAGGGCGCGACAGTGCTGTTGGGCGGTGTCTCGGGCGGTGTCTCGGGCGGTGGCTCCTGGTAGAACACGTTTGGCGTGGTCGCGGTCAACATCGGGTCCGTGACGGTCAAGGTGAGTGAGCGGACCGTGCCCGGCGTTCCGGACCGAGCTCGCTGGTCGGCAAGCACGAGTTTGACGACGCTCGACCCCACCGTCTTCATCTGCACGGAGAGCCCTGACGAGTCGGCCGATGAGCCGTGGCCAGGTTGGAGCTGGCTCATGACCT
>DAIDHE010000446.1 GCA_027459775.1 Planctomycetales bacterium
CTGGTTTATAAAGAATCTTTTGCCTGGGCCGATCAAAGTACCATTGTCCAGGCTCCTGGAGGGCTTCGCGCACGTTGTCGATGTAAAAACGTTGTCTGGTCTGATAGGGCTGGAGCTCTTCACCGTCCTGCTGGAAATACACCGTACTCGACCTGGGATCAATGGATTGTACCCAGTACCGATCTGTTGTCCAAATACCATAAGTCACGACCTGCACATCGTTGAGTGCGTACCAGTGCGGATCCAACTCCTGTTTTTCAAAACGAAAAGCTCGGGAGCGATATTTATCCGCCACGACCGCGTTCGCGGTGAAATACCAGTTATCCCTAGGCAGACGCGGGCGCTCCTGGCGCCGGTCTTGTACAAAGAATTGGTTAATCGTAGTGGCATTCATGCTTGCAGGGGCATCGGCTTCCCATAAACCGTCACTGCGCATGCTCCAACTCTTAATCGTTGTGCCGCCTGAGATGACAACCGTTTCACCAGGATAGGCGGAGATGACCAATCCAGAATCATCGGGGGCAATAACAATAGGGCTTTCCAGCACGTAGAATCCGCCGCGAATTACGATACGTGCCGGCGATCGGCTCCCAGGCCGAGTATGGCGGCAACTGCGAACGATTCCTAACGCTTTTTGAATAGTGGCCACCGGGCCGCCGAACGGCGCCGTATGCCCAATCGTCAAACCATTCCAGTCATCGCTGCCAACCGTGCTCACATAAACCGTAAGTCCTACAGATTCCACCTCCTCTCTTTTTGGGGGCAGCAAGGAATGACAGCCCGCCATTGCACTGGCCACTGCGATTCCTACGGCCAGATTCCATCTTCGACGGCTGATTTTTTGCACGAGGTCAGTCCTATTTCAGAGGTAGAAACTAAATGAACCCTATTGGATGTTCACTTATCTCGGGGCATTCGTTGTGGGTTAACACTTTTAAGTACAACCCTATTCGCGTGCTATTCTGGCTGGTAGATAGATAATTTGCAGGCCAACCCGAACTCACTGAACCGGCGGCGGATAGCCACCCCACGGCAACTTAGGAACAAAATCAGGATGCCAGTCCAATGTCCACAGGTCGCCTAACGTGACACGTTCCACATGGTCATCACAGAAGGCAACATTGATGGCACCATCATGGCGATTGACCGCCGGCATGGCCCAGAATAGCCCCGGCGTTTCTACGCTGGTGGGGGGTGGCGTATTCGGGCGCGCCGCCCGTTTCGCTCGAGCCGGCCCGGCCCGCGCGGGATGCGAGCCCGCCGGGCATGGCGGCCGGGTTACGGGATCGCGAGGCCGCCCGGCTCGAGCAGGTGGAGTGGCCGCGGGCCTGCGAGGTATTGGCATCATATGAACAAATTCGCAGAGCAAGAACAACGGCCGAGCCCGCGCGTGCGGTTGTGAAGCGGCCGATGCCGACGGTCTTGCGCGAGCCCGAGACCTGGGCGCCCCCGGTCTGGCTGGCGGGGCCTGTGATCGTGGGGATGTTGCTGGTGCTGGGCCTGGGCGGGGGAGCGCTTTCGATCGCCTGGACGGCCGATTCCGGGGCCGCCGCGATCGTCGCCAGCCGGCTCTTCGCACCCCCCGCGCGCTGGACGCCGCTTCCCGACGCGGCCCGGCCGCCAGGGACGCGCTGGCTCGCGACGACGGCCCGCCATCTCGCCCACCATGCCCTCGCCAGCGCCCGGGCCGATCAGCCCGACGACGATCCCCGCGACGAGCTCGAGCAGGCGCTCGCCGCGGCCCCGCTCGAGGTCGAGGCGCGGCTGGCGCTCGCGGAGCTGGATTCCCGGGCGCGGGGCGGGCGAGCCGTCCCGGGCGGATGGATTCACGAATCGCGAGCGCTCGCGGCGACGGCGCGGCGGCTGGCCGGGGCCGGCAAAAAAGACGACGCCCTCGTGCTCTTTCGCCGGGCTCTCGAATGGGCCGATCAACCGGGCCTGGTCCGACCCGGCGGACCGGGAGCGCCCGCCTTCAGCCCCGATTCCAGCGTCGAACGCTACCTGATCCCCGGCGAGGACCGCGTGCGGGCGGTCCTGGTCGAGATCGCGGCCGACTCCGCCTGGAAGCCGGCCGAGTGGCTCACGATCCTTCCCGATCGCGGCCTGGTTCAACTCGCCGCCGCACGGCTGCTGCTCGAGCACGAGCGCGAGCTGGGCCGGCCGATCCTGGATCGGCTGGCGGACCAAACGACCGCCGGACCGGCCTCGATGCTCGACCTCGCGATCCGCGCCGAGGCCCTGGCCTTGCTCGCGCGCTGGAACGAGGCCGACGAGTCCTATCGCCGCGCCATCGAGGCCGCACCCGAAGGCGTCGTCAAGCGCGCCTTGTGGTTCAACCTCGCCGACGTCGTTTCGCGACTCGACGATCGGCCCGGCCGCCCCGGCCGCCAAGACGCACTCCGAGAGGCCGCGATGACCCAGGAATCCGACGACGTCTCGCGGCGAGCGACCCTGGCGCGGCGAGGATCACTGGTCGACCACACCCGCGCTCAGACAAACCCGAGAGCCAACTGAAGGCCAACCCGAGGATCCCGCGATGTCCCACGCGACGCTGCAACCCGAACCTTCCTATCACGGCCAACCCGTCTCGGTCTGGACCCCGTGGGGCGCTCTCGAACAGGACCTCGGCGAGCCCGGCGGCAAGGCCCGCGCCGCCGCGATCGCCGTCTGCCTCGCGATCTTCGCCGCCGCCTTCATGGACAACCTCGTCCACTTCGTCCACGTCTGGACCACCGACGAAAACTATAGCCACGGCTTCCTCGTCCCCCTGATCAGCCTCTATTTCGCCGTCCAGGCCGCCCGCCGCGGACCAATCCCAATCCAAGGAGGGATGATCATTGGATCATGCCTTCTGACCTGCGCCATGATCCTGCGGCTGATCACGATCCCGCTGCCGATCCCGTTCCTGGGCGACGTCGCGTTCCTGGCGGGGGCGCTGGGGGGCTTTACCCTGGTCATGGGCCGGCGGGCGCTCGCGCGGTACTGGTTCCCGATCCTGTTCCTGGGGTTCATGATCCCCCTGCCGATCGCCCTTTATTCACGGATCGCCTCGCCGCTTCAGCTCCTGGCCAGCCAGGCCGCCTCGACGGTGATGAACGCGACGGGCGTCCCCGTCTTGTGCGAGGGGAATCACATGACGCTGCCCGGCGGCGTGCAGCTCTTCGTGGCCGAGGCGTGCAGCGGGATGCGGCAGTTGACGGGGTTCCTGGCCCTCACCACGGCGATGGCCTACCTGACCCTTCGGCCGCTCTGGCAACGGCTGGCGGTCATGGCCTCAGCGCTGCCGATCGCGCTCTCGGCCAATATCGCGCGGGTCGTGCTGACCGGCTACATCATGCACTATTGCAACGCCCGTTACGCCAGCGGCGCTTTCCACACGATCGAGGGTCTGCTGATGATGGGCTTCGGCCTGGCGATGCTCTCGGCGTTCTGCTGGCTGCTCGACCAGATCCCCAGCCGGGACGCCCGCGCGACAACCACGGACGCCGACGGGTCGCCCGCACGACAATCAGAGGTGAAATTATGAAGACAAGTCCGGTCCGACTGGCGACGTGCGCGGCGATTCTGGGTCTGGGCCTTCTCGGTC
>DAIDHE010000464.1 GCA_027459775.1 Planctomycetales bacterium
CAGCTACGGCGGCTATATCACGTCGTTCGCGATGACCCATTCCAAGCTCTTCGCCGCCGGCATCGCCGGCGCGCCCGTGACCGACTGGCGCGACTACGATTCGATCTACACCGAGCGCTACATGGGCCTGCCGCAAGACAATCCGGAGGGCTACAACGCCTCGTCGGTGGTCCGGGCCGCGGCCAATCTGCACGGCAAGCTGCTGATCCTGCACGGCGCGATCGACGACAACGTCTCGCTGCGGAACACCATGCGGTTCGTGCAGGCGCTCGAGAACGCCGACAAGGATTTCGAGCTCATGATTTACCCGTCGTCGCGGCACGGGATCTTCGGCGCCCATTACAGCCGCCTGCAGATCGATTTCATCAAGCGGACGCTGGGCGACAAGCCGGCGGACAAGAAGCCCGCGTCGGCCTCTGACGTGGCCGCCGGCGCGGCGGCGCGCTGAGAGCGGGCGGGTTTTGATCGCGAAGGGTTTTCATCGCCGGAAGAGCGACTGGAGCCAGCTGCTCGAATCGGGGTCGCTCGCCGCGGCGTCGAGCCGCGAGCGCAGCGCCTGGACGTGGTCGCGCATCCGTTCGTTGCTCGCTCCGAGTTTCGCCAATTGCTCGGCACGGCTCGTCTGGTCGCGGCCCTCGAGCACGCGCGTGAAGTCGGCGCGCGACTCTGGGGGTCCGTCCAGGAACAGATGCACCCAGGCCCAGGCCTCGCGATAGTCGCGCGGGCTCATCTGGTGGATGTCCTTCAATCCCTCGAGCCGGGTCAGGCTCGGCGACCACCCGCTCGCGAGGTCGTCGAGCAAGCGCATCGTCCGCTCGCGAATCGCCGCCGGCTGGGCCAGGTCGGTCTCGAAGTATTCGGCCAGACCCTCGTCGAGCCAGAGCGGCAGGGTTCCATACGCGCCGAGCAAGAGGGCGTGGGTCGCTTCGTGACGCAGGTCTTCCTCGAGCTTGGGGCTCGAGTAGGTATACACCAGCCGGATCTGGTCCCGGGCCAGGAAAAAAGCCCTGCGGGGGGGCAATTCAGGATAGTAAAATTTGAGAAAGTGAGCAAATGCTTCGCGGTCGTCGAGCACGTAGATCTCGACGGCGCGAAGGTCGCTCGCGGGCTCTCGGCCCAGCTTTGCCTGGAAGTCGCGTTCGAGCGCGAGGAGCGCTCGAACGGCCTCGCTGTCGGCGCCCAGGGGGGAATTCGAGAAGACGAGGAACGGCCCGGTGCGAACCTGGTGTCGCGTCGGAACCAGGGGACGCCCGCGCTCCGAGAGCGTCCCGCACCCGCTCCACGCCATGATCGAGAAGACGCAGGCCGCCCAGGCCAGGGTTCTTGCCAGTCGCGAAGGGAGTGGTCCGGTCAAAATCGTCCCCTCGTGGCGGGTCAGGAGAGTGGTCGTCCGCGCCGCTGGTTCATGTCGCGCTTCCGCCCGATGCCGTGTTCGATCGACCGCCAGAGCCCCTTCCAGTCGCCCAGCGGGATCAAGCCCCACGGCCGATAGGCGCGGAGGAACCGGAGCAGGTCGGATCGCGTCGTACCTGGGACCGCGAGCGCGCTTGCCGCCAGCCGCGCCAGGTCTCGAATCCGCCGGCCCTCGGGGAGCGGATGCTTGAGCGAAACCCCGACCAGGTCGATCAGCGAGAGCCGCTCGCCGTCGGGCTCGATCAGGATGTTCGACGCCTTCAGGTCGCGATGCGACAGCGAGCGGTCGTGGAGCGTGCGGATCAGCCGCGCGAGGGCCTCGAGCGCGCTTCCCTTTCGGCGCCTGCGCTCGGCGGGCGGCAGAGCGGGCAGAACCTCGCTCAGATACGTCGAGAGCGGGATCGCGCTTTCTTGCTGGAGCGTGACCAGATAGGTCTCGTGAGGCAGAAACCACCAGAGCGGGGCCTCGCGAAACCGGCCCCGGCGGGCGACGAACGCCAGGTTCTGGGGCGTCGGCACGCCCCGCGCGGCCAGGTGCTGGCCAGCTTGCCACGACCGCCAGGCGCGGGTGGGGCGAAACAGGGCCAGGAGCGGGTCGAGCCATTTCTTGCGGTTGAACCGCTTGACGACCACCCGCCGCGGCTCGCCCCGCACCGTCATCGTCGTGATTGCCACCGTGGTCGTGCGCGAATCCTTGAGAAACTCGACGCCAGGCCCCGTGAACGCCCGGTCGGGGTCGGCGACAAACGCCCGGCCGCACTCGGCGTCGAGATCGCGCGAGACCGCGCCCCAGCACCGGCCGTCCCAAAGCGTCTCGAAATACTTGTTCGAGCGCTGGCACCGCCGCCCCCAGCGCCGCCACAACCGCTCCGCCCATTGCCGCGTCTCGGCCTCGATCGCCACGGCGAATTCGCGCGCGACGGGCTTCTCGCCGCCGCCCCGGCGCTCGGCCAGGTAGCTTTTCACGAACCGCCAGCGGTCGACCCGGCTGCTCCGCAGCCAGAAGAAATGGTCGAGCAGCGCGAGGTTGCCGCGCGCCTGAGCCCAGCTCACTTCCTTGCGCCTGCGGAGCGCGTCCAGGTCGATCATCACCAGCTCGGGCGCCTGGTCGCGGCCGAACCGGACCAGGATGTTGCCGGGGTGAAAATCGTGGTGCATGAGCCCGGCGTCGTGCAGTCGGGCGGTCATGGCGGCGAGTGCGTCGGCAAGTCGCCGGCGCGTGAGCGAGCGGCTGGGCTCGGGCCAGCCCGGCAGTGCTTGTTCGACGAAAACGTCGAGCGGGGTGGCGTCGTCCACGGCGAGCGTGACCAGAAAATTCTCGAACAAGAACCGCCGCTTCCGCCGCTCGCCCAGGGCGACCGGCGTGATGGTCGGCACGCCCAGCGAGGCCAGATGAAGCGAGCGCCTGCCCTCGTTTCGACCCTTGCCGCGGCGAAACCACTGGCGCAAGATCGCGCGGCGGTCGGGCGTGAGGAAATGCTTGATGTAGATCGGCCCCCGCGGCAGGTCGACCTTGTAAACAACGCGGTGCGGCCCCTGTTTGACGATCGAGAGCCGACCCTCCGACCGCCAGAGCTCGAGCTTGAGCCCCGCCTGGTCCAGGAGCTCGCTTCCCCAACCCCCGGTGTGCCACCAGCCGACGTCCCTTTTTTGCGTCCACGTCCAATCGGGAGGCTTGAACATGCGTTTGAGCGCCAGATCGAGATCGCGCGGACCCATGACGGCCGGGACCGGCCCGGAGTCTACTGCTCGATCTCGCGAGACGGTGACGCTCATCGATCGCCGATCTGCTTGAGAGGCCGCGCGGACCCGACCCGCTGCTTTCGCTGGATTCCCGGGGTTCGACCGCGGCTTCGGGCGGCCTGATCCACGGCCCATGTTCGACCAGCGCCGGCTTCGGGAGCGCCCGTCGCCGAGACCGTGAACGCCCCCGACCAGGCCGTCACCGAATACTCGGCCTCGACCCGGCGGCGGCCGTTTTGGCCCAGGGCCGCGCGCATCGCCGCGCTTGACGAAAGCAGCCCCGCCGCCCGCGACCATTCCTCGGGGGTCGTCGCCAAAAAACCCGTCTCGCCGTTCCGCACCATGTCGCGATGCACCCCGACGGCGCTCGCGATCACCGGCAGCCCGGCCGCCTGATAC
>DAIDHE010000479.1 GCA_027459775.1 Planctomycetales bacterium
AACCCCGAGCTGAGGGTCAACGACGGCCCCGCCGGCTCGGCGCCCCGGCTCGTCCGCAACGGGATCGCGCTCGAGTATTTGTTCCTCGTGAACGGCTTGGACGACAACCACGACGGCTACGCCGACAACGGCTGGAATGGGGTCGACGACAACTACAATGGCGTCGTCGATGAGCCGATGGAGTGGGAAGTCGAAACCTGGCTGGGAAGCGACTCGCAGGGATTCGCGGGCCTTCCTTACGCGATCTCCCGCCGGCCAGTCCCAACGGCCGATTCGGTGCTGTCACTTCCCTCGGCCGTCGTGATCGACGCCACGACCTGGGCGACGACGCGCGAGCGATCGCGCGTCCCCGTCAACCCGTTCCTCGGCTCGGTCGATCTGCTGTTCGATCAGCGTGGGCACGTGACCCCGAACCTTCCCTACGGCGTGCCGACGTCGATCGGCCTGAGCGATGGATACTTCCATCTCTGGCTGGCCGATCGGGGCGACGTCTCCACGCCGATCGGGACGACGGCCCCGACCCTCCCCGTGGGCCTGATTCCGGTCGGACCGCCGTACCAGGGGGCGAATCTCAAGCGTTCCTACGGCGTGCTCTCGCTCGACGCAAGGACCGGCCGAGCGACCTACTCGGCCGAGCCGCCTTTCTCCGACCCCGCGTCAGGATTCTATTCGACGATGACGCCGTTCCTCGGCGCGCAGAAGGGAGGGTGAGCCTTGATCCAAACCGTCGATGTCTTGATCTGCGACCATTGTGGAAAGGCTCTTCAGACGCCATTCTGGCTGATCAATCACTTCCTCTGGGCGGAGTGGAGTCCGACGGTCTCGCCCGTCGCCGTCGTCCCCACAAAGCCCGAGGAGCAGAATGCGAGATGCTTGATCCATTGGGCGCTGAACGCAGGGTGGGTTGTGCGCGATGACGGCCGCGGCCATTGCCCGAGCTGCTTGGCGTTATTCCAGTCCGGGGGCTCTCTTGTCGCCGACGACCTTCCCCAGCACGCCAAGCATTGGAAGCCCGGCGACAACTGACCCATCAAACGAAAGGAGATCCCTGCCCCTTGCGAATCGCTGACCGTTCTGTGATAGATTAACCCTCGGAAGGGAGGGGTCGGCTGGGAGCCGGCCCGCGATCCCGACCGGATCGAAGAAGACCCCGGCCGCCCGGCGAAGGCTTGCAGGCCCCCGTCAGACGCTCGGTACAATCAAGGAAAAGCGAATATGAGTCTCGACCGCTCGGCCGCCAACGGCGGCCATGGGGACGCCCACGTTCCGTCCCTGCGCTTCAAGCAAGTCTTTCCCCCCCACAAGGAACCGCTCAAGCGGCGCTTCCGCGAGCCCAAGGGCCGCGGCATCCATCCCCGCCACTGGCCGGCCTCGACCGACCTCTACCGCTGGGAGACCCCGGGGGGCGCGGACTACTGGCCGGCCTGGACCGACCGGCGCAGCTACGGCGTTCCGCTCAAGGATCTCGATATCCCCATGCCCGGCGACGACCAGGCCGAGGAAGGGGGAAACGCATGAAAGCTGAGTTCCTCAATCCGACGAGCGTGGAGCATGCGAAGGAGCTTCGCCTTAAGGTCGTCAGGCGCTATCGAGAGCTCGTGTGGAACGTCGGCGATCGCGAATGGGTGATCGCCGACCTCGCCGCCGAGCTCGGCGAACAGGACGACGCGCTCGGGATGGCCGTCGTCCTCGTCCGCGCGATGCAGCAATGGGAGCCCAACGGCACTCTCCGGATTCTCTCGGCGCTGATTCAGAGCACGCTGGGCAAGAAGAATTTCGCGACCTCGGCCGCCGGCCGCGCTCTCGAGGAAGTCCTCCGGGTGCAAGAGGGAGGGCGATCATGACGCTGGCTGATTTGATCCGCAATTATGAGCGGCTGAGGATGAGATCCATTAACTGTCCTCTCCGCGCGCGTGTCCTCGACTCGCTATGCCAGGCACTGCACTCTTCCGGCGCAATGAGAGACTTCGCCCACAAGGGAGTCTCCTACTCATCCCGAGATGGACGAGTGCTCGAGCGCCCGCCCCTCATCGAAGCCCGTTACATCGAATGCCCCGACGAAGAGAAAGGGGGCGACTCATGACTTGCCACCAATTCATCGCCGATCGCCTCGCGCGCACTGGAAGGCTCACGACTCACGAGATCATGAAGGCTGGAACCACCGCCGGCTACGAAAAGCACGAGATTCGAGCGGCTCTTGCGCTCCTTCGAATGCAGAAAAAGCTCGCGTTCACACGCGATGGGAACGCGCACTTTTACTCGATCAAGGAAGGAGCCAAATCATGAGCCACGCGGACACGATGTCCCCCTCTCGCAAAGTCCTCGCCCAGGCCGAGCGCCTGGGCCTCGAGCCCCAGGAAGCTGGGCCGGGGCAGTGGAGGAGCCGCTGCCCGGTCCACAAGGGCAAGAGCCGCAATCTCTCGATCCGCGAGACTAGCGACGGCGCTGTCTTGCTCCGTTGCCACCACGCCGAGAACGGCGTCAGCACATGCTCGGCCGCGGCGGTCGCTCGGGAGCTGGGTCTCTCGCTTCGCGACCTTTTCCCCGCGAGCGACCGCCCCAAAAAGAAAGAACGGGCGAAGCCTTTCGTCTCTGCGGAGGCCTCGATCGCCGCGCTCACACGCCGCCTCGGCGCACCAACCACGTGCTGGCATTATCACCAGACCGACGGGGGACACACGACAGAGGTGATGCGCGTCTATCGCTTCGACGCGAGCGACGGCACCAAGCAGTTCAGGCCCGTCCACGCGACGGGCGAGGGATGGTTCCTGGGCGACCCGCCCGGCTTCCTCCCGCTCTACCATTTGCCCGAGATCGGGGGCGCCAAGAGGGTCGTCGTGGTCGAGGGCGAGAAGTGCGCCGACCTGCTGTCGCAGCTCGGCCTGGTCGTCACAACGAGCGCCCACGGCGCGAGGTCCGCGCACAAGAGCGACTGGACCCCGCTCGCAGGCAAGGACATCGCGATCATCCCCGACCACGACGAGGCAGGCGAGTCGTATGCTCTCGCCGTGGCGGGTCTACTCTCGGGGCTCTCGCCGGTCCCTACGATTCGCATCGTGCGCCTTCCCCTCGAATCGAAGGGAGACGACGCCGAGCAGTGGATCCGGGACGTCGTTCCCGACAGTTGGGACCTCAACGATTGCCGGATCGATCTCGAGCGGCTCTGGGCGAAGACGCCGATCTGGGTCGCGCCCGAGGGACTTTCGCAAAAGCCCAAGGAGCCCCCAAACCTGACGGAATGGGGGAACGCCAAACGGCTCGTCGAGTCGCATGGCAAAGTGATCCGCTACGTCTATCCCATGTCGCGCTGGATGATCTGGGACAAGACGCGCTGGACCAACGACGAGACGGGCGCGATCTGGCGACTCGCCAAGCAACTCCCCAAGCGTCTCTGCGAGGAAGCCGCGGCTTCGTTCGACTCGCAAACCCGCGAGAACGTGATGCGCTGGGCTTTGCAGAGCGAGCGCAAGAAAGTCCTCCAGGCATCCCTCGATCTCGCGTGGTCCGAGGAAGGGATCGGTGTGATGCCCGGCGACTTCGACGCCGATCCAGGAGTCGTCAACACGCCGAGCGGCGTGGTTGACCTTTCGACGGGCGCCCTTGAGGAGGCACGGCCCGAGCAAATGCTCTCGAAGCTGACCTCGGAGCCATTCGAGGCCAAGCGCGACTGCCCCCTCTGGCGCCGCGTCCTCAGCGAGGTCTTCGACGGAGACGAAGAGCTGATCGCCTACCTTCAGCGCGCCGTCGGCTACTCGCTGACCGGCGACACGAGCGAGCATTGCATGTTCATGTGTTACGGCTCTGGCCGTAACGGAAAGAACACCGTCCTCGATACGATCCGGACCATCCTGGGCGATTACGCGACGGTGGCAGACCCGAGGCTCTTCCTGGCATCCGGCCAGGGCGATCACCCCGCGGGCCTGGCCGACCTGGTCGGTCGCCGGCTCGTCATGACGTCTGAAGTCGACGAGGGCCAAGCCCTCGCCGAGGGCCTCGTCAAGCGGGTCACCGGCGACAAGGTGATCAAGGCCCGGTTCATGCACCAGAACCCATTCGAGTTTGCCGTTACGTTCAAGCTCTGGATGCTGGTGAACGACAAGCCAGACATCAACAAACAGGAGGAGGGGATCTGGTCGCGGATCCGGATCATCCCCTTCAAGGTCTTCATCCCGCCCGACAAGAGGATCAAGGGACTCTCGGAGCGACTGATCGCCGAGGAGGGCCCGGGGATCCTCGCCTGGATCGTGGAGGGGGCCAGGGAGTGGGCGCGCCAGGGACTGAACGAACCATCAGCCGTGACCGACGCCACCGAGTCCTACCGCGAGGAGCAAGACGTCATCGGAGACTTTTTATCCGAGACATGCTTCTGCCATCTCGACCACGGGCCTTGTACACCATGTCGGATGGCCCACGGACCGGCTGGGGCCGGGAAGGCCAACGGTGCCGTGCTGTACGAACGATACGTAGCGTGGGCGACCCGGAATGGCATCCGCTCAGTGCCGACACAGAAGCGATTCGGGGCCGACCTCACCCGGCGAGGGTACCCATCAGTGACCTCGAATTCGACGCGGGGGAGGCACGGCCTTTCCCTAAAGCATTGCGACGCAGATGTTAGCGGCCATTCCGGAGGCCCAGAAAGCCTCTTTTGACATGCACTTAGTGGACAGGTTCATAGCAACACCAAGTACTCATCTTTGGGGGAAAAGACAAAAAACTCCCCGTAGAGAGAATTTTGCGAAAAACCCCCCGCGATGAGTACTTGGTGTTGCTATGAATTTGTACACCATCGAGCAGACCGGCCTCCCTTGTACACCCCGTCCAGTCCCACGCGGCTCTGATTCTGTTCACTGTCCCCGACCCCGGATATCTCCATGAAGATCTATCCCACTTCGCCCCCGACCTACGGATGCTCGCGCCCCAACTGCGACGCGCGACTCGGCCCCTGGACGCTCGCCGCCCCATGCGAGCTCCCTTCCGGCGGGTCGATCACTCCGAAGTTCCAGTGGTGGATCGAGTATCACGGCTGGTCGTTCGAGCGAAAGGACGGGAACATCTGGCTCTTCTGTCCGAGGCATTCCCGCGTCGCCGCGCCACAGACCGAGCAAATTCCCGACTACGAAACCGTGGTTCGCGAGGCCGAGCGCGACAGTCCGAGCTCCGAGCCGCCTACTCCTCCAGCTGCGGAGGAGCCCACGAAGCCATCCCTCGCGGACGGTTGCAAATGGCACCGCTGCGTCTATCGCAAGTGCGAGGAGAGGATCGCCTCCTACTCGACCGGAACAAGCCAGAGCGAGCTCGAGCTGGCATTCGCCGCCGCGGCCGCGCAGGCCGGCTGGACGGTTCTTTCGGCGGACCCTCCCATGGCCGTCTGCCGATCCCACAAGAAGGAAGGATCCCAGCTTTTGGCCGACATGGGCCGAGCTCCCTACGCACCTCAAAAACCTTCACCCCCTCCGTCCCCCCTCGACATCGTCCGGCATTACGACCGTCTGCGCCGTCGGACTTTCGGCGAGGAAGGCGAGCCGGGATTCGCCGCACGGATCCTCCTCAAGGTTCTCCGCGACGAGTTCCCGCGCTCCATGCAATGGGAAGCTGTGTCGAATCTCGCAAGTCGCGTCATGGACCTCGAGGGGGAGCAAGGCCGCCACGGGCGAGACATCAGCCTTGATTCACATCAAGCCCTCCACGCAATCTGGAAACTCATCAAGGAGAAAACATGAGCGCAACAACCCGATCGAGACTGATCTCCGAACTCCAGGAAGCAATCGCCGAGCGCAACGCGGCCCGGGCCGCGGTCGACAAGGCCCGCGATGAAGTCGCCGAGGCCAAGAGGGTCTGGCGCGAGCTCACCCTCAAGGAGGGCGAAGCCGTCGCCAAGCTCGAGGAAATCGAGCACGAGCTCCTCACCGGAAAGAGCCGATACCCACTTCTCAACGGAGCCGAAGAACCATGTACGTCAGCGTGATCTCGATTGCCTGCGACCACCCGGGCTGTGACGCTGTTCTCGGCAAACCTCCCAAGGGCGTCGAGGTCAACAGGATCACGGGTGATTATCTCTCGTTCCAATGCAGGGAAGCGCTCGGCGAGGCAGCGGTCAAGGCGAGGTGGAACCGTCCGGCCGGCGAATGGCGCGGCTCAGGCGCGTGGCTCTGCCCGGCCCACGCCCCGACCATCGATCTCGCCCCGGCCGAAGCGCAAAAAAAAACCGCCTCCGGCGGAAAATGATTTCCGAACCGGACCATCAAATGCCCCGGCTCATCGCCCGGCGAATCGAATGACGACGCCGACAACGAGCCCGAGTCCCAGCATCGCAGTCCCCGCGATCGCGAGCAGCTTCGCCATGAGAGTCTTCGGGTCGGCGTGGCTCGCGTCGCCGGCCAGGTCCTCCCTGACCGACGCCATCCAGAGCGCCGACGCTTTCGCGACGGCATAGGCCTGAACCATTCCATCGACGGCGACGGGCCTGAGAATGGCCCAGGCCCTGGCCGTCGCCGCGGAAAACGCGGCGATTCGGCATATCACCCAAGGACCGCTATTGACGAGCGGCCTCACGAGGAACGCCGCGACAGAGCCGAATGCTCTGAGGACCCCGAGAAAGGCGCCCCAGATGACACGGGCGAAAAAGACGCAGGCGCTCCAAATGACGCGGGCGAAAAAGACGCACGCCGTGAACGGAAGGAGAAGAAGCGAGATGATCGCCTCTAACACGGCCTCGGACGCGAGGGCAACCGATTCGCTCCCGCATCGCGGACATTTCCAGGCCCTGTTCTTGCCTCTTGGGTGCCAGACATGAGCGCAATCGCGGCACACGTTCCGAGGCCGTTTGGTCCAGCTCATGCCCGATCCCCGGCGAAAGAAAAAACCGCCCCCGGCTGAAAGTTGCAGGCCCCGCCGGGGACGGTCCAAGGAAATCGGCATCCGCGCCTAATCCATTGTACACGAGGGTATACCCTCGTCAACGCTGGGAAAGGCTTGGATGCCAGACCCCCGGCAGGATGCCTGGGGCCAGTGGAGCGGAAGGGGCTCGAACCCTCAACCTTCGCATTGCGAACGCGGGGCTCGCGGGAAAATCCGCATGCTTTCATGGGCGTGGCGCATCTTTGAGATGGACGCCTCGATCCCTCTCAACGAGAAAGCACCATGAGCCTCACGCCGCCCTGGCCCGAGATCCGCACCGAGATCCTCGACCTCTACGCCTACCCGCTCCATCCTCGATCGACCCGTTTCGCCGTCCGGAGGGTCTTCGACCTGTTGACCATCCTCGGCGTAGACCAGGCCCAGGACCTGACCCCGGCTCTCGTGAGCCGGTTCGTCGCCCGGCCAGGCCTCTCTCCGCGGACGATCCGCGGCCAGCTCGCCTACCTGAATGTGATCGCTCGATATTGTGTCGAGCGCCGGTGGATCGCCGGCAACCCCGTTGCCATTCGCCGGGGGTGGGTTCCGGCCCGCGTCCTGGGCCCTCCCAGGCGTCGCCACCTCTCGGCCGTCCAGATGGGGCAGATCCTTCTCCAGGCCAGCCGTGAGGCCGCCCAGGGCGGCTGGAAGGCACGCCGGCTCGAGGCCCTGGTCCACCTGCTAGCGCATACCGGTCTGCGAAAGAGCGAGGCCCTCGGATTGCAAGTCGGCGACCTCGACTTGGTGGGACGGACGGTCGTGATCCGGGCGAACTCGGCGCGGCATCTGAAGACGTCCGGCTCGGCGGCGGCGCTTCCCATCTCCTCGGCCGCGGCGGAGGTGCTGGCACGGTGGCTTCCGTCGACAGGAGGCCAGTGGGTCTTCCCGACGGTCTCTCGGAGGAGGCCCTGGCTTCATGGAGGGCCTGGTTCTCGGCCGCTCGACCAGGTCCGCGAGCTGGGCGCCCGGGCCGGCGTCCCCGGGGCGACGCTCACGGCGTTCCGCCATTCGTGGGCGACCCAGGCCGAGGCGATCGGGCTCTCTCGCGACCACATTCGCCGGGTGCTCAGACATTCGGACGGCTGGACATCGTGGGAGCATTACAGCTATTCCGACGCCGAGCTGATCCGGCCATCGGTCGAGCGCGTGCGGTTTTCGTAGCGCGAAAAAAAAGCGGCCCCTCGGTTCACACGCGAGGGGACGCTTAGGTCGAGTCGACTCTACTTTCGCGAGGATTTCGCCCCGCTAAGGGTCCCATGGGTCTTGTCGTCTCTACCCAACGTTTACGCCAGTGGTGAAAATCCGTCAAGCACGAAAATGCGTGGGCGTCTTTACGCGACGGGGCCACGCCGATCACCAGTCCAAAAAAAATCCGAGAGCCCTCTTGATTCTGTCTAGCAATCGTCTATCATAGAGCTAGACAATTGCTAGACGGCCATCGATGGGATGGCTGGGAGCTGACCGGAGACAAAGAGATGAACGGCTCGACGATTCTCGAAAAGACGACTGCGAATGGTCGACACACCCTCGTATCACTTGGTGAGGGCCGGGATGGGCGCCCGATGGCCAACGTCGCCATCGACGGGCGCCAGGTGGCGCTTGGCTGCGGGAGCTGGATCGAGGGCGCCCAGGGCGCTTGGGCCGCCGTACCCGCGGGCCGCTGGTTCGTGGTGTCCGGGGCGAAGCCAGTCCTTTTTCCAGAGCACGAGGGGCGACAGATCGAGGCGGCGATCCTACCCCGGCTTTCGAGGCCCTCGCGGCCGAGTTTCCCCTCGCGGCCGCGTTCGTCCGCGCCGAAGAATTCGAGGGCTCGCAAGCCCCGGAGAAGTTCCACGCCGGCGTCCGCGCCAAGGCGATTCTCACCGCCGGAGGCGAGCTGGCCGAGGCTTTTCGCGAGCTCGACTCGTGGGGCAAGTCCATTGATGCCCTTTCCGTCTGATCTTCCCATATCTCTGAGGCTTTTAGAGGTTTCTCATGGCCGCATCTACCGCCTCTCGTCGCACGAACGCCTACGCCGGAGAGTGCTACGTGTGCTTCGATCCCGTGGCTGCCAACGAGGGCTGGCTCTATAGAGACGTGCGCGAGACTAAATGGAAACGGTTTCCGCGCCTGGTCAAGTGCGATCGGTGTCATCAGCACAAGTTCGCACACAGTTGGCAGGTCAAGCAGCTCAACGCCCCCCGCGCGCCGCGATCGTGGTCGACCCGCGACGTGGCCCGCGCCCCGATGGAGGTCGTCCCCTCGGAGTGGTCGTCACCTGGCGCGAAGGATGTCTGGATCACGCTCGGCGGCGAAAAGCACCAGGTAGCTTTCCCTGATCCTGTCTCGGGTCGCCAGACGCATCTTTCGTGGACGGTCGAGTGGGACGGCCTCGCCGGCCATCCATTCTCGAAGGCCGCGTTCCAGGCCCTCCTGGATCGAATCAACGCTTTGGTCTTAGCCCCAGCTCCCGCCGCGTGGCGGGGGCGTTTCCTGACCTGAGATGAGGTGACGACGATGAGCAGATTGATTCTGACCGAGGATTGCGGGGGTAAGAGGACCATCTATCTGGCCGGCGATCAGTCCGAGGAGATCGAGGCCTTCGCCCACAACGCCGCTGCGGAATGGATCGGCGACGGCGATTACGGAAACGCCGGCGGCTCGGTGCGCGTGTGCTGGACGCTCGAGGATGAGGGCGAGGAAGTCGATCACGGCTTCCTCGACGTCGACCTGGCCGTCGACCACGCCAAGCTGATCCGCGCGGCCGGCGGGGACGTCGACTGCGAACACGACTGGACCCGGGCCGGCGAGGGAGGGTGCGACTCGAACCCCGGCGTCTTCCGGGCCGAGGGCGACGGGCTCGTTACTCGCGAGCACTGCACGGCCCGCGGCGGAACGCCGGCGAGGGTGAGACGTGGTCTTACGAGCAGCCAGAGAGCTGGTGCGCCGAGTGCCAGCGCGAGGATTGTGAGTGCGAGGTGACCTCCGATGTCGAATAATGAGACGGACGTCCGGACGCAGATCAACATCCGATTGACGCCGGAAGAGGCCGCGGACCTGTACCGGATCACTGTGATCCGGTGCAGGCCAGACAGGCCGAACGTCTCGCGGGCAGTGCGGATTCTGATCGCAGAGGAACTCGAGCGCCTCGGCTCGGCCGGGGAAAAGGGGGCGAACCGTGGCCGATAAGATGACGTTTTTCGCCGGCGACTCGCGACGGTGCGAGGCGTGGGCCGAAGTAAGGACTGATGGCACCGTCTGGGTCTCGGTCCAACACCGCGAGGCCCTCTTTTCCTTCTCGCTTCACGACGCGGGGTCGCTCGCGGTCGATCTTCTCAAAACGCTCTCTGGCGCTCAACAACGAAGCGCCATCCTGTCGGCCGGCGTTGAGCGCCTCTGCCCGGCGTGCGAGTCGCTTAGAAGAGACTTGCGGATCGGACGCCAGGTGATACACCTGGAGAGTTTACGCGCGCTCGGCTGGGCCCCTTGCGAAGAGGCCGTACATCCCTCCGTACCCGCAAAGGGAGCCGCCCCCGCCGACGGCTCGATCGAAGGACCGCATGAGCAAGCGCCTCAGGGAGATCCCAGAATCGCGGACGAAAGCTCATCCTGGCGTGATCGTCCGCCGCTGCTCTAATCCGGCCTTTCCGAGACTTTCGCGCTTCGCCGGCAACCAGCTGGTCTGCCGGCGCGGCGGAAAGGGAGCGAAATCGTGCAAAATCCCGAATTGACCACGGACCTGGATCCACAGGTCGCGATCTTCCTCGCCGTGCCGAACGAAATCGCCTCGCCGCTCGCCGAGACCTGGGCCCCGTGGAAGCCATTTCCGGGCACCAAGACAGTCCCTGTCTCCACGTGGAGGATCCTCTGCTTCCGGGGAACGGGCTCCGTCTTTATCAGCTTCGAACGGTCCGCGGGGCGTCCCGGCCTCGAGATGATGCGCAGACGATGGCGGTCCCAACCGAGCAGATTCGCCCTGATGTCAGACCTGCTGAGGGTCCCATGACTCCAAGCTTCATTTCCCGAAAGCTGGCGCTCCGGATCTGGAGCGCCTGCGCCCACCAGCAGTCGCGGATCCTCCACGGCCTGACTGGCGATCAGGCCGGGAACCGGGCGCATCGGCGCGCGGGAGACGCTGGCCGTGAGGCGTTTGAGCGCAAGAAAGAGGCTCGCCTTCGCCTGGCTGTTTCGCTCGAGGCCACGGGCGATACTCTCGCTCGATGGGCCCGTGACTGGAACGCGCCCTCAGGCGGCGACGTCCCGGCGGACCTGGTGGGGCTCGGGTGCGCCGTCATCTTCGGCGACGGCCATGCGGCCGAGCAGATCATCGCCCAATGCTCGGAGGCGGGATGCCGGCGATCGCCGCCCTCCCAGGCCCACCTCGAGCCCTTCCTGGAATACGCCCTGGACGCGATCTGCGGGCGCGGGAGGGTCTAGGCCGGAGTCTGAAGGTCCGAGCCCAGCAGCCGCACCATCCGCTCGCAGGCGGCGATTCGCATCGTGTCGTAGGCTAGCTGCACGCGGCCGGAGCAATGCTCGGGCTCGGACGCGGCCAGGGCGGCGACGGCGACGCGGATCCAGCGCCTGCGCTCGGCTTCGATGTCGAGGCACTCGGCGAGCTGCTCGACATGATCCTCGGCTTCGTCGGTCTCGAGATCGTCGTCGATCATGATCGCTCCTCGCCGGGAGGCTCAGACGCCCATCTCCCCAATGGGCATTTCTCGCGGGTCAGCCAGGCCTTCACGGCCAGATAGCACCCGCAGGCGCGGCATCGTTCGCTGGCTCGATCGAGCTGGTCGCATCCGGCGCAAATCGCAGCGCGGCGGTCGCGCTCTTCGGGATCGACGCGCACGGGCTCCCCGGCAATGACGCCGGCCACGGCCTGGGAGGCCGCGCGGACGACGCTCCGGGCCTGAGCGCCCAAAGAGGGGAAATCGCGCTCGAACTCGATCCGCGAGCGATTGCAAATATGCGCGCTCCGCACGAGGTCTCCGGACGCGACCCACGCGCAAAACGTGGGCCTCCGGAGACAGATCTCGGGACAAGGGCAACCGGAGCATGCGGACATCAGTTGGTCAGCGTCATACTGTCGCCAGCGCAAGGCATAGGCGGCGCTGTGATGCCGGGGAAACAACTTGCGGCGCACGTCGAAGGCATCGTGCCCGTCATCGAGATCGACGAGCCGATCGAGCCGCTGAACGAAACGGGAGTAGCATGGCAGACACCGTTTGAAGAGCACGACGTGGGATCGAGTGCGAAGGCGTCATAACTCTGGGTGACACTATTGAAGTGGCCCAGGTACGTCGTCGTCGCAAGGCCCGTTAGCGCCCCGGTCGAGGTCGGGCAGTAGATCCCGATCGAAAGCGTCGTAGTGCCCGTCGTCGTCGCGGGATAGCCGCTCCAAGAGCAAGTGCCGTTATCGACCGCGACACCAGCACTGGTAATATCTACGTAGCCGGGCAGCGCGATCGCCCAAGCAAATGAGGTCCCCGATGCCGCCGCAGCCGTCAGAGTCAGCGTCGTCGAGCAGACGGTGATGTAGATCGTCTGGGGCAGCGGATTTGGAAATCCCGGGCAACAGAAATAGCCCGACGCAACCGGGAGGGCATAGGCGGTAGTGCTGTCCTTGACCAGATATTGATTCTGGCCTGTCGTATACGTATAAAGATTCGCCGGATATGACGAGGGACTCGGAGCCGTCAGGATCATCCAGAAAGTGCCCGTCGCCGAAATCGTCCCGCAAACCTCCCCGTTCGCATTCGTCGTGCCAGAAAAGACCACCGTCCCGCTGCTCGACGTCTTGATCGTGACGCCCACCCCGGCGATCGGACCGGCGTTATTGCACCCGAGGATCTGGATGCACGTCGAGCCGCACCCGCATCCGCACTTCCCCATTCTCATACGATCAACAGTCCGAATCCACGAACCAGTACACGCCCGACCAGCTCGCGACCCACACGCTCTTGCCGACCGCGACCGTCCCGCTGTTTTGATACCAATTATAGACGGTAACTGATGCGTTGTCGACGTCCGCGCTCGCCACCGTCGCATCGTCGTCCATGTAATAGAGCTGCACGGCGCCCGTCCCTGGCGTATACGTCCCGCTCGAGAGCGTACACGCGGTGATTGCCGTGACCACCACGGCCGGGGCGCAGCCGATCGCGTAGGCGGCCATCCGCTTCGTCCCGAGCGGCCGAGGGTCGCCCGAGATCGGGATCGAGCGATGGACGCGCTGGACCGCGCGATCCTGTGAGAGCTTGTCTCGGCGCTTGGACGCCAGATAAACGTCCGAGAGCGCGTCGCTCGGGGTGCGAAAAGCCATTGGGCTAGAGCGTCCCGAATCCTGTCCGCTGGCCCGTGAGCGCCTGGGGGTCGAACCCGAAGACGGCGAACGGGAGCTCGGGATACGCCTGGAAGACTTGCCAGTAAGGCTTTGGGCGGTTCGTCACGTTGAAGTAGCCATTCTGATCGAGGAGCATCGGCTGATTGACCGGAACGCCCTTGAGCGTGATGTGATAGATCTTCCCCGAGACCGCCGAGATCGCTCGCATGCCCTGCGAAAGCACCTGGGGCCGGTAACCGTTGCCGCCGTCGCCCACCTTGGGTGACAGGAACTCAAAGTCGTAGGTCGTCTGGTAGTACCAGCCCGCGTCCTGATGCCATTGGCTCCGGCTGGCGATGTTCAGGACCTTGCAATAGAGCGGATTGAAGCCGGCGAATGGATCGGAGTTGACGGCGTTCCGGTACTGCAAGACGTATGAGAGATTGAACGTCGGTTCGTTGCGAACGACGGTCATGCAGAGCCGAGGATCGTCGATCACGAGCGGCGGGTCATAGGGGTCGCCGGCCGTGTTCAACACGGGGACGCCGTTGGCGTCGATGTCCAGCACCAGCTCGTGATCGCGCAACGACCATGAGACCTCGATCGGCATCTCGAGAGGATTTTGGTCCTTGCCGCCGCCGGCGAACGTCGCGCTGTACCAGCCATAGGTCAGCGTGACAATCCACATGGTCCCGTCGTTGCCGTCTTGCTGCGAGTCGATCCCGACGCAATAGGCGTTGGGGTCGTATTCGAGCTCGTTTGTCGGGACGGCGTACTGGTCGCCGTATTTCGCGCCGACCGCAGTGCCGACAACGACGGGGCCGTCGAATTGGGAGTCGGTGATCACGCGGAACTTGCGCTGATATTTGCGGCCCGAATCGATGTCCCATGTGGCGCCGCGCGAGCCTTCTTCCATGATCTCGTTGATCGAAATCACTGCCATGTCTAGTGGCCCGCCTGCATCTGAAGGCCCTGCGCGCCATTCCGCGCCCGGTCGTCGGCGATCTGGACCATGCGGCCCAGGGCCGCGGCGGATCGGGCGGTCGCCTC
Source organism: Planctomycetales bacterium (assembly GCA_027459775.1). Lineage (GTDB taxonomy): Bacteria > Planctomycetota > Planctomycetia > Isosphaerales > Isosphaeraceae > JAKBAP01. Next base: position 14,246 of record DAIDHE010000479.1, read on the forward strand.
CGCGGTCATTCGCGTGTTGCTCTCGATCCGGTTCTGGATCGTCGTCGTCATGCGAGCGCGAGACTGGACTGCGCTCGAGTAAGCCTCTTTCGACCCGAACTGGAACGCGCCCGCCAGGCCTGGTTCGACGGCCTTCGTCGTCGTTTGGCCGCCGGCGAAGGCGGCCGCCTTATCGGCCTTGAACAGTGCTCGATCGAGCGCGGCATTCTGGAGATTGTCGACGAATTCACGGACCTGCTTATGATTCCACTTTTTATTCCCGGCGGCTTCGGCTTTATCCATTTCGCCGAGCGCCGCAGCATGGAGGGCCTCGGCGAGATTCTTGGCGAAATCCGAGATCGCGGCCTTGTTGCCGGTGAGCTGCTCGTAGAGCCATCCAAAGGCCTGGATGGCCTTGTCGATGCCTTCCACGATGATCGCGATCGATTCCGTGAAGACGGCGCGCAAGCCGTGGAAGCCGGTCTCGAGGACCTGCACGGCGTCCGCAACCAGGCCGACGGCGTCGACGACCCAGCCGAGCGACTGGCTCACGTAAGAGGAGGACTTCGTCCCGCTTTTCATCCACGTGATAAACTGATCGGTGAGCGCCGTGATATAAGGCGCAAGCGCGACCGTGACCGTATTGCCGACGCCCTCGATCGCCGCTCCAACCCGGATGAAGGCCGAGTCGACCTCGGCCACGCGCTCGACATCGACCTGGTTGAGCGCAACGCCGAGCGCCGACGCTTCGTCGCCAAGCGATGAAAGGCCGCTCGAGCCGCGAGCGGCCATGTTGATCATGGCTTGGCCCGACTTGCCGAACAGGTCCATGGCGACCTTGTTTCTTTCCATCGGGGACGGGATGCGCTCGAGCACCGTCAGCAGACGCGAGAACGCCTGCTCGGGGCCCAGCGCCACCAGCATCCTTGCGGAAATCCCGAATCGCTTGAGCGCCTCGGCGGCGGGGCCTTCGCCCGTGATCGCGACCTCGGCGAGTCGCTCGTTCATTTTCTCGATCGACTTTGTGAGCCCCTCGCCGTCGAGGTGCGCCATTTTGGCCGCATAGGAGAGGCGGCCGAAGCTCTCGGCTGAGAAGCCGACGCGCTCCGCGAGGATGCGCGTCTCGCCGACCGCTTCCGCCGTGCGCTTGACCCACTCCGTGATCTCGCGGACCCCGAGCCCGACGGCCGCCGCGGCGGCGATGCCGAGGAGGCTATTTTTCAAGCCTTCGAGCGACGATACGACCGCGTGGGCCCCCTTGTTGAGGCCCGCGGTATTCACCGCCGTTCCGATTTTGATCCAGCCGACCGTCGCCATCGTCAGACAGCTTGCCTCGCGTTATGCTCCGCGACGAATCCGCCGAAATGCACCAGCATCGCTTCCGGCGACTGGCGAGTCGCGCTCCGGGGGCGCGGAATGAAATCCTCCGGAGACGTCTTCGATTTCGACCAAAGATTCACGTTGGTGGCTGCGATCATTCCACCGATCCAGTGATGGTCCGGAAGGGGCTCGAGCTGGTGGAACGCGAGCCATTCCGATAGCTCGCGCGAGTCGATTTCTTGGGTGAGCTGGCGGACCGTCTTGCCGAGCGCCAACGCCAGCTTGAAGAGGAAGCGACGGAGCGGGTTGGCGCTCAGATTTTTTTTAGCTCGTCGACATCCTCTTTCGAGACGCCGTTGAGCCGGCAAGCGAGGGCGAAGATCTTGTCCAGCGCCCGAACGCTCTTCGCGCCAAGCGACGGGATGTCTGCCTCGGTAAAGAGCAGAGCGCCCGATTCGTCGCAGACGGTGTAGGTCGCCATGCGGGCCCTGATATCGCGATAAGGGTCCTTGATCTGGGCCGCCTCGAAGGCGTCGCGCTGGCTTCCTGTCATGGTCCGGACGTAAACCGTGACGCCCCATTCGGGGATCGTAAGCGGCTTGCGCGGGAGATCGTCGGCCGTGAGAATGGACTCTCGGATATTCACTGATCGTCTCTCAGGTGAAGGTGACGATGCCGCTGATCGTGAGCTCGATGTCGGCCTCGAGGTTGTCTTCCTCGTTCATGCCCTTGGGAGACAGCTTCGAGATGAACGCATTGAAACTGTAATTGTGGGCCGGGCTCGTGTTGAAGACGAGCTCCCAAGCAACAAGGCCTTGAGGCCACGTGTTGATTTGTGTGAGCAGAAACTGATGAGTCGTGTCCGACGGGTCGTACTGGATCGTGAACGTGATCGGGCCGGTGTCCGGAAGCTGGGCGCGGCGGCTCTTGCTGGTCGAACCGAGGTTGGTCGTTTCCTTCGCGCCCGTCGTGATGTCAGGGCCCGAGATCTCGAGGACCTGGGCGATCGCGGTCAGAACGCTCGAAATCGTGGCCTTGAGAATTGTCCCTTGCCCGACATTGACTGCCATTGGAAGTGACTCCTACTTATACGTTGGTCTGTGTGACCGAGGTCGGGAGGGGAACGCGGTGTTTCACGCGGTATTTCTGGAGGGCGCTGTAGATGTGTTGATCGCTGCCATCGACGGGATCGAAGATCCCGTCGCTCTCTTCGGTGTAGTAATTCGAGAGGATGGGCAATCCGCTCTGCGTGCCGCGAAAGCCGTCGAAGTTGTTCCTGATCGCCTCGGCGATCGCGATGCAATCGCTCTCGAGCAAGCCCTGGCCGTCGATCTCGACCGTCGCGGTCGATGTGCCGTCAGCGCCTGAGAGGTTTCGGCCCCACGTGCGCTCGCTAACCTTCACGACCACGCAGGGGTAGGAAGAGAGTTGGCTGGGGGCCTCGAAGTAGACGCGCGGCCCAACCACTGGAGAGAGAGGCGACAGGGATTTGAGCCACGCGACGACGGCCTCGCGCAAGGAGAGCGCGGCCGAGCCGGGGCTCGCCCCCATGCCGAGGTTTGAGAGGTAATAGAGGGGAAACACGAGGCTAGAACTGAAGGAAGGTGCATTCGCCCGAGACGGCGACGGCGGCCGAGAGGTTGATGTTCAGCGAGTCGCCCGGGAGGGTCTGAAAGAGGCCGACGGCACAGGGCGAACCGCCCGTGTTGACACTCTGCTGGAGATAACGCGTGCCCGAGATATTGGCGCTCGTCGAGCTCGTCTGGAAGGTTGCGTTGACCGTTCCGTTGGCGTTGAGGCCGAAGCGCAGGACGCGGATCACTTTCCCCGCGACGCCAGCGACCACTGTCGTCGAGCCCGAGCTCGAGGCGTTAATCACCGCGAACTGCGGAGTAAGCGCCGTCGTTCCGTCATAGACGGTCGACGTTTCCATGCTCGCGCTGGCAAGTCCCGGCGCGGGGCCGGTATTGACAAGCAGGTATCCGTTCACGTCGAGCTGGAGGGGCTCGACGTTCCCGGCCGTAAACGTGGGGGGCGAGCTCGGCCCGACGACCCCCTGAACCATCGGCCCCTTGAGTCCCGTGCTCGACGCGGCCTGGGCTACCAGGACACCGTTCACGGACGTGTCGAGGGCGCACCCGGCGATCGTGCCGAGATTCGCCGTGACCGTCCCGCTGACGGGCTGGGTGACGGCCGAGCCGTCGACTTTGAGCGCGCTCCCCGTGGTGACCGCCGCAGTGTTACCTCCCGCGGACACGCTGACGAGCCAGGGGCTCGTGTTCGGGGTGTTTCCGGGCTCGACGGTCCAGGCGCCCTGCTGGGCGACGGGGAGCCCGGCCGAGGGCGTGACGACCTGGAGAACGTTTGCGCCGGCGCTCACCGTCGTCGCATAGGTCGCGACGGCGACGGGCCACTCGAGTCCGCCCGCGTCGGCGAGCGAGCGCACGGTGGCGCCGCCGTTCCCGGCGTTCAGAGCTACGTTATCGGTGGGCATCTAACCGTAAACCTCGCATGAGGGGTCGCCGTAGAGCCAGGGCGAAAAAGAGGACTGCCGAAAGAGAGCCGCCTCATTCAGAGAAGACCCAAACGCTGACCAGATCGCATTCGGAGAGGAGGATATGTACGCGATCTCGGTCGGTGCGAGACATCTTGACCACCACGCCGCCCAGAGGCACGTCATGCCGAAAGTATCGCCGGTGTTTCCGATTCGCACAATGCTGCCAGGGAGATTGCCTGTCGGCTGCGAAATTGCCGCGGACGCCCTGGCGATTCCCTCCGAATAAATCGTCGCCGTTCCGCTGGCAGAGATGGAGAAAACAAACGCCGTGCCGGTCGCGATCGCGGAGGCAACGGGCGACGCGAACGCGGTATATGATGTCCCGCTTTCATATGCGGCTCGCGCGTGGTTTGAGGCCCCGAGCCCGACCACGCAGACCGAATTTCCAGTGTTGCCCATCACCCCAAAGATGACCTGGCCAGATGTCGGCGTCTGCCCCGGAACCGTGATCACATAAGCGGCTACTGTCATCGGCCAGGATGCCAGATATGACGTGGGCAGAGTCGATGAGCCGCTGAAGGAGGTCGATGCGCCCCCCAGCCCCGAGCCTATCGAGGATGCGTTCCACGATGGAGCCGTGAGCAGGACGTTCTGACTCATCGGCCCTAGATCATATGCGTAAGTCCCCGAAGACTCATTGAGCGGATAAAAGCCGAGAAGGGCCGCCGCGAGCGGCGCGCCGGCGGCTAGACGACGGCCCACAGGGGGTTTCGAGGCATAGGGCGGGGTGATCATGCCAGGATCGCCAGCGTCGCCCCATAGGTAACGGCATTCGCCGAGTCAAGATTTGTGACCGTGAGCTGATACTCCCCCGGAGGGAGGTCGATCGGCGTCGAGACCTTGAGCGTCGAGGCCACGGCCGCCACCGTCACCCCCGTTACATAGGGGGTCGGCGACCAGTTCGGGGTCGTGTCGGCGGCTTTCTGAACCGTCCAGACCAAGCCGTTCGTCGCGGCCACGGTCGCGCCGCCAGTGACAGCGACCTGGAGCGTGCCGCCCAGCGCGCTCGAGGGCGAGCCAGCGGAATCGCCGATCGAGAATGCGGTCGAGGCGCTCGCAGCGGCCAACAGCGACGTCGTGAACGCCACCAGGTTGCCGGGGGCGGCTCTCGTATAGGTCGGGGTATTCGGCAGCATGGGTCACCACATCCTTATCTATGAGAGGCTTGGCGTTCGATTCCCGAGGTGATTTCGGTGATGATCAGCTCGCGAGCGGCTTGCTCGGTCGCATGGAGAGCCCTGCGCATGTAGTGCTTGCCGGCGATTTTTCGCGAGCCGGGCGAACGGCCGACGACTTTGCCGCCGGATCGAATGCGCTTGCCGGTGTGATAGCCGCGCTCTTGGAGCGCCATATACCAGGTCTTGCCGGGCGATCGTTCGCCGATCAGGAGGGCCATCGCGATCGTGTCGCGGGGCCTCGAGCCCCGGGGGCCTTTGGACGCTCTGACCCGAAGCGATCGCCGGCCGGCTCCGGTGTCGACCGGAGCGTCGGTCTTGGCCGCGGCCAGGGGGAGCTTGAGACCTTTGCGCAAGGCCTGGCGCACGACCTTTTTGGCGACCTTGGCGGGAAGCTCCCGGAAGGCTCGCTTGATCTCGTCGATCCCGGTGATGGTGATTGCGACGCCGCGCATCAGAAAGTCAGCACTCGGCCGCTCAAGGTGCAAGCCACGGACTGAGTCACATAGATCGATGTGACCGCGCCCAGGAACGGATACGGGAAATAGCCCGGCGAGATTGACCAGAGGAACGGGACGTTGGCCTCGAGCTGGATCACGTCCTGGGGGGTGCCAGACGCATTCGCCACGACCACGGTCGGGGACGTGCCGCCGGTCAGGCCGCTCGAGTTCTGCGTGATCAATGGGACGGTCTGGTTGACGATCGTCCCCGAGAACGTGCACGTGATGGCCGTCCCGGGGAGCGGGCCGCCGGTGCAAGTGACGTGCGCCCCGATCGTCGAAAGAGCCTGAAGCGCCGTCTGGACGGCCGAGGCCGCAGCGTTGTAGGCGATGGAAGCCGTGATCTGCCCTTGATACCCGAGCACGAAAGTCCCGCCGGTCGGCGTGCCCGTGATCGAGACGGTCTGAACGCCGATCGTGCCGTTGCCGTTTGTTTGGAGGGTCATGGGCTGGCTGGACACGAGCTCAATCGCCTGGATATCGCCCGAGGACTGTCCGGGAGCACCCCAGGAGACCGAGAGAAGCTGAAGCGAGCCGGCGGCCGAGTAGATCTCGCTGATGACGGTGTTGATCGAGCCGGCCTCGTAGTAGGTCTGGCTCAATGGGCTCGAGCCGTCGCTCGACACGATGCCTTCGTTGATCCGATAGTTGATCAGGTTGCCCATGGTTTATACCGGACCTGCTTGCTGGATTTCGTAGGCGATCATGTCATAGACGCGATTGCGTTCTTCAATGTTTCGCACGTCGAAGAGACCGAGCGTTCGGCCGTTCAGGATGAGCCGGTTCTCGCCGCTCACCGCGACATGACCCTGGTAACGCATGCGGATCTTGAGCGAGGCTTGGGACTTGACCTGCTTGGCGGAAACGAGCTCGTGGCCGAAGAGCGGAGTGACCTCGGCCCAATAAGTGCCGACCGTCGACCAGGTCTGAATCGGCTGGCCGAAGCTATCGAAGGTCTCGGTCTGCGAGAGCGCCTGAAGCTGGACGCGCTGGCGGAATTTGCCGGACTGAAGGGGCTTCATGCGTAAACGCCCATCTCCGACGGGGAAAGGATCGCATCCAGAGTGAACGGGATCTTGGCGAGGCCGCTAGGCCCGACCGCTTCACGGTTCTCGTACCAGTGAGCCACGCATAATTTGATGAACGTCTTGACGTTCTCGGGGATCTGAAGCGCTGTCCCGCCGTAGCCCGCCGTGAAGTTGATTTGCACGGAGTCGATCGTGGGCCGGCTGATCGGCCAGACGGTCGAATATTGCGGCTGGATCCGGGGCGCGAGGCCGAGCGAAACGTTGTAATTCGCGGTCGGGACGGTCTGAGTCGTCCCAGCAAAATCGTAGTAATCGACGCTCTGGATCGACTGAAGAGGGGCGCACGGGATGTCGATCACCCCGGTCGAATTCGGCACGAGGCCAGGATAGAAGCCGAGGCCGCTGGGAAGGCCGCCGAGCGACGGCCAGATCTCGCGGATCGCCCGGTTGTAATAGCCGCCGGCCGAGGGAAAGCTGTCGAGATAGAGCGTCCACGATTGGGTGAGGAGGGCGCACTTGAGCGACGCCTCCGCATAGCGCCGGGCTGCTTGGATCAGGCTCGCGATCAGGGCATTGTCCAGAGGCGCCGCGGGGTCAGTGGCCTCGAGCTCGTCACGGCAATGGAATTTGGCCTCGGCCAGGGTGACGGGCTCGATCGTGACGAGCAGCGAGGATGCGCCCGTCGTCGTCGCGTTCTGGGTGAGGGTGATCTGGGTCGGGCTATCGATCGATTGGACGTAGCTATAGCTCGGGACGCCCGTGCCAGACAGGCCCAGGCCCCCGACCAGCACGGACGTCGAGGCGATCCCGGTGACGACCGGAGATCCGGACGTGAGAGTCCCCGTCACGGTCACCTGGGTGATCGGGTTGACGCCGTCGAGAGTGGTGGTGGGAATCAGCCTCATTGTGAAAGATCAGACGCCGTCAGCGCTTGCCGGCTTCCCGGCGGGGATCTGCCGCTCGCTGAGCGGCCTGGTGGGGGAGCTTCACGACGGGATCGGCCAGGCCGGCTCGGACGATGTCGCCGGCCCGCGAATTGTCGATCTCGACGGGGCCGTCGGCCGGCGTGTAATACCGCGAGCCGACGGTGAAACCTTTGACGCTCGAGCGGACTTGCAAAAGCACGTGAGAATCCCTGATGGAGATGCCGTGGAGCCCCAGCACGCTTGGCGACTGAGTCAAGCCGCGCTTCTGGGGCTCTCGCGGGTACGCGGTTGAACTTACTGGGTCTGGTTGCTGACCATGTCCACGATCACGGCGAACGCTTCGTTGTGGCGCACCTGGACGTCCTGGTCTTGCAGGGCGACCACGCGGACGGTCCCAGTGCTCGAGCCGGTGTAGGGGTCGACCAGGATGTCGACGCCGCTCCAATAGGCGTAGACCATCTGGTTGAAGATGCCCCCGATGATCGGGCTGAGGTTGATGCCTGAACCCTTCGTGAGGTTATTGGGGAGCTGGTTGGTCCCGCGGAACGATCGGCCATAGACCTTGCCGTCTTCCAGGATGAAAATCGGGAACGTCGAGCCGATCTTGGCCGTGGTGGCCAACGTTCCCTCGACGTCGGCGTTGCCCACATACGAAAACTCGCCCAGGTCGGCCGCGTTGCCCCTGTTGACGATCGTGCTGAGCTCGACCATCGCCGAGAAGGTCGGCGCTCCTCCATTGGTCCCGAGAGCGACGGTGCGCGTCGCCGTGATCCCGGTATTTTGCAAGATCCCGAGAGGCTGATTGGTGCCACCGGATCCGTTCAGCGCGGCCAGGTCGCTCCCGCGAGCGAGCACTGCCGTCAAATCCTCTTTGACGAATTCCTCGCCGCTATCCAGGATCGTGAGCTCGAAGAACCGGCGCGAGATGTCGGTGAACGCGCCCAGCGTGTGCGGGGTGAACAGGACCTGGTCGAGAGTCTGATTGCTGCCGGTCGGAGCGCCCGACTCGGCGACCCAGTATGCCGTCGAGGCGGCCGACTGGCGCGGGATGGCGAACTTGCCCTTGAGGTCGAGGATCTCACGAGCGCCGGCCTGGTGGGTCACCATCTTGTTTCGGAGGAGCTCGATCCAGTCCTTGTCGAGGTCGATCGGAACCGAGCCCGCGCCGGCGTTGCTGTCGAGGGCTCGCTTTTGCCGGTCCCAGTCGGCTCGCGTCCGCCGCGAGGTGGAATACGGCATGAAAAAGCCCTGGCTCGGCTTATGGGCGCGGGTCGCGATCTCACGGGAGACCTCGAGCTCGATCCCGTCGAGCGGTTCCTGACCCTTGCTGGCCTGCTGGCGGATCGCTTTCATGAGCGAGAAGCGATGTTTGCCGTTTCGCGTGTTTTCTGGATCCTCGTGAGGGAGTGGGTCGCTCGTGCGCCTGGGCGTCTCATTGCCGACCGAGTCGACTGCGAGCTGCCGCTCGATCTGGCTGATTCGCTGAGCCAGGACGTTGGCCTCGCCGGGCGATTTCGTCTGGTCGCGGTAATCGCCGACGATCGCGATGTGACGAGCTTCCTCGTCCTTCGTCATCGCACGATTTTCTTTCTCTGAGCGTTCGACGAGCTCGCGGGCTTCGTCGACGAGCTTGGACCGTTTGGCGCGCAGCTCGGCCGCGGTTTCTTTCAGAGCCATGGGAGTTCCTTTGGGCTACGGAAGGAGGGCCTCGGCTTGCCGCTGGCGGGCCTTGGCTTGGGAGATGGACTTTTGGACGCGGAGGGCTAGAGCGGGGATGTGGAGGGCCTTGGCGGCCTCGAACGATCGCATATCGACGGAGGTCGACTCATAGGCCGGAAAGGTGACCGGGCCGACGTCGTAGAGCTTTCCGACGCGGGTGACAGTGCGGAGCGGAACCTCGAGCGAGAAGTCCCAGGACGCCTCGGCGATGGTGAACTGGAACGAGCAGCCGGTGATGTCGCGGCGCCGGATGAGCTCGGCCGTGTCTCTGCCGTTCTGGGTGTCGGGAAGATCGCACTCAAAGACGAGGCCCTCATCGTCTTCGTCGAGGGCGAGCGTGCCGGCCGATCGGCGGCCGAGGAGCATGTTATCGTCGTGATTTCTCAGGCACCTGGGATCGTCGCCGGCGGCCAGGCAGTCACGGAAACAACCGCGTGCGAGCCTCTCGCGGAAACCGCCCAGGTCGACGGAATAAGTACCGAAGTTGGCAGCGTAGCCTCGGATCTTGCCGGGGCCTTTTTCGGAGGCGCGGATCTCGACGGGCCTGGCGATGAACCGACGCTCGACGCCGGCGGGAACGATTCGGGGCTCGTGAGGCGTCGATGCCCGGCCGTGGGCGCCCGCGGCCGCGGCCTCGGAGGCGTGGAGCGCCGACTCTTGGGCTTCGGCCTCCTCTTTCGTCGCGTGGGTGCCGAGCAGCCGAGATCCGTCCTTGGTGTAGAGCTTCCATTTCGAGCCGTCCTTGACGATGTGGCGCAAATCCGGCGCGGGAATCGACTCGCCGAACAGCGATCGGAGCGCCCGGAGAACCGTCCACTTTTGGGACCGCTCGTCAGGGGTGAGCCTGGCTTTCGCGTCCCCGATCAGGGCGCTGGCGTTCCGCTCGATCTCCGTCTGACCCGCGTCGTGAGCTTCGCTTCGAATCCCGTGGAGGGCGCGAAGGTAGACCTGGCCGTCCTTGGCGAACGGATAACGCGTCCGGTCGGGATGGCCCTCGGGGTGGGCGTCGTCGATCGCGAGGTGGTGCTTTTCGTGGGTCGCGCGGTCCGTGCCCATGGGACCTTTGAGCGCGGCCTCGTCTTCGTCGTCGAACTGCCACACGCCGGCCGAGACCTTGCCATGCTGGATCAAGTCGTAAGCGTGCGCTAGTCCCGTTTCATTGACGCGCATCATTCGTGGTTCACTCCAGCATGGAAGCCGTTCAGGCGGCCGAGCAGCTCGCTGAGATCGCGCGTGCCGTCGCTTTTCGCGGGGACGGCCGGCGATTTGCCGACCTGGTCGAGGGGGATGTACTGGGCCTGGACGAGGAACTTGTCGCCGCCTTTGGCCGGTCCGATCGGATTGAATCCTTCGCTGATCCGGATCTCGTCGGTGCAGATCGCCCCGGTATTGCGGAGGGTCTGGATCCGGAGCATCCGAGCCTGGACGTTGCCGCGGAGAAGGATGGACATGTCTACGCCGATCTCATGCGTCTTGCGCTCCTCGCGTGTGAGGAGCTTCATGTTGCCCTGTCCCTCGATCATCAGGACCCAACCGAGGAGGGTCATGGCGACGTAATCGAGATTGGCTTCCTCGACGTTGGCCAGATGCGATTCCGAATAGTCGCCGATCTTGTGCGGAGGGATCGAGAAGATCCGTGCGATGTCTTTGACCTGGAATTCGCGGGTTTGCAGGAACTGCGAATCTTCCGGCGAAAACTGGCTGTTGACGAAGTCCATGCCCTCTTCCAGGATCCCCACCTGATGGGCGCTCTGGCTGCCCTGATGGATCTGGTTGAAGGTCTTACGGAGGTTGTTGATCGCCCGCTCGTCGAGCCTTTTCGCGAGCTTGATCCAGCCGCTCGTACGGGCCGAATTGCCGAAAAAGGCCGCTCCGTATTGCTCCGACCCCATCGACAGACCGATCGTCTGGCGCATCAGCGTGATCGGCGAGTAGCCCATGACGCCGTTGAAGCCCATGCCGGCGAGATGCAGGACGTTCTCCGGAGCGAGCTTCTTTTTGTTGTCGAGCTCGTAATAGAGACTCCCTCCATCCGTGCGCTTGATCAGCGTCTTGGAGGGGTGAAGGATTTCGAGCGCGACGGGCGAACCATTTCGGGGATCACGGACGATTTCGCTGAATCCGTTGCCTCGGGTCAAGACGTGACTCATCTCGGTCTGCTTATACCGAAATGCGTCCATTTCGTTGTTCGGCTGGGTCGAGATCAAGTCCTCGACGGGATGGGAGAAGTCGATCTCGCGGCCGCCGCCAGGGAGGCGCCGATAAACGTGCCAAGGCATGACCGCGATATCGCGGCTGATCACGTTTACGCTGCAGAACACGGCCGCGAGACCGAGGGCGGTCTCGGGAGTGATAAACGTGCCCGAAAGCACGGGAGCGGCGGGGACGGCCCCACCGCCGATGTAGCTGATCGAGCGCAGAAGCGCGTTGTGGCGCCTGCGCTCGATCCAGGATCGGACTTGAGAGAGAGGATTCACGCGAGGGGAGTCTTACGCGCCGCCGAAGCTGACGGCGACGTTGGTCGAGGCGGCCGGGGTGAACGTGAGGCCGTTCGCCGTCGAGGACACGGTGCGACCGGCGGCCGAGTGGAACACGACGACTTCGCCCGGGGCGAGCGTGTAGGTCGGGCTCGTTCCGCCGAAGGCGATCGAGAGCGGGTTGGACGCGGCCGGCGAGATCGTGACGTTGGCCGTTCCCAGATTCACGACCGTGATCGCGTACCAGGTCGCCAGGACCGTGTCCCCTGCCGTCGCCGCGGGGCTATTGGTGGTCGTGAGCAGGAAATCGACCGTCTGGGCAGTCGTGCCCGAGAGCTCGAGCAGGACCGATCCCTCCTTCGCGTAACCGCCCAGGTACGTGCCCATGGCCGGCTGCGTTTCGCCCACCGGGAGGGGGACTTGCGAGGAAAGCAATGACAGGTCGACAGTCACCCGGTCGACGCACACGCCGGGGTAGCTCGTGAGAGCGGGGTTGCCCTGGTTCTTGCTGTTCACCGCCTCGAGCGCCTGGACGGGCGAGAGGGCGGCGAGGATCGGCGTGGAAACGACGGTCGAGCCCACCAGGAGCGGGTTGCCCGCGTTCGCGGTATAAACGAAATTACTTCCGGTCATGTCTTAACCTCAGAGGAAGAGAATGCCACGTTCGTCGTAAACGCTGGTATCTGGACCCGATTGCTCGAGCGTTGCGCCGGCGATCGCATTCACGAGCGCGGCCATTCCGTCGATTTTCTTTTTGCTCTTTTCCTTGTGGAGCTTGAGATTGCCGGCGGCGTCCTTGACCACGACGGCGTTCGCGGCGTGGTTGCGCAGGATCGGATTTCCGCCATGGCGGAACAGGCGGCCGAGCACGAGCCGTGAGAGCTGCTTGGTAGGCTCCGACAGGGATAGAAAGCCCTGGCGGAGGAATTCCACGGGGAGGCCGTCTTGCTCTTTGAGCGTCAGAGCGAGGCGCATCGCGTTGTAGGGATCGATCAGGATTTTTCGGCACTCGCCGCGTTGCGAATGGATCAAGATATCATGGCGGATGAAATCGTAATCGATCACGTTGCCGGGGGTGAGCGTGATCAGGCCGTCCTCGGCCCACGCCCGATAAGGGAGCTGGTGCTGGGCCTCGAGCCGCGTGATGTTCTGGCGTGGCAAGTAGAAATGAGCGGTCACGTCGTAGCCAGTCGATTCGTCGCCGGCGACTTTGATGAGCGCGGTCAGGTCCTGAGTGTCTGACAGATCGAGGCCGAGCCAGAAAGGCTCGTCGGCGTCCAGGATCGGAGGGCCGCCGCACGCGTCCCAGTCCTCGATCCTGAGGAATTTCGTATCGCCGGCGACGACCAGGTTGAGACGCAGACGCTTGAAATTCGCCAACTCGGACGGGGTGCGCTTCGCGCGCTCGAAATCTTCGCGAAAATCTTCCTCTTTGATTGTGACGCCGAGGCTCGGATTGGCCTTGCGCCACGTCGCGGGATCGTCGAGGTCGTCTGTCTTCTCTGCACGGTAGACGACGCCGAGATGCCGGACGTCGGGGACGGCGCCGGATGCGACTTTCCCGCTGTATTCCCGCTGCTCGAACCAAACGCCCTCTTCTTCTTCGCCGGCCGTCGTGATCACGATCCGCAGCGGCTGCTCGCGGGATGCGCCTGCGTAGGTGAAGACGTCCCAGAGCTCGCGCGATTGGAAGCGATGGATCTCGTCGAAGATCGAGGCGGAGGCATTAACGCCGTCTTTCGACGGGGCATCGGCCGAATTTTTCTTGACCTTGCCGTGGTTCGCCGGGTCGACAATCACGCCGCGGCTTGCGATCACCTGGAGGCGCTTCGAGAGGCCCGGGCTCGCCTGGACCATCCGGGCCGCTTCGTCGAAGACGATCGAGGCTTGCTCGCGGTCGACGGCGTTCAGGTAGACCTCGGGAGCGCCCTCGCCGTCCGCGATCAAAAGGAAAAGAGCGAGTGCCGAGATCAGCGTGGACTTGCCGTTCTTTTTCGCGACCTCGAGATAGGTCGTGAGAAAGCGCCTGTGCCCGTCGGGCGATCGCCAGCCGAATAAACGCATCAAATAATCACGCTGCCAGGGGAGCAAAGAGAGAGACTGACCGGCCCAGCGGCCCTTGGATTGCCTGCAAAACGTTTCGACGAAATCGCAGACCCTTTGGCCGTGCTCATGCGAGAAGAAATAGCCCTGGGAAAGGGCGAGCCGGTCGGAAGCATCGCGGATGGGGTCAAAGGAGGGCGGCGTGGGTTTCCGAGGTCGCTTCGCCAAGGGTCACGAGCCCTTTTTCGCGAGGAAGAGCTCGAGCTCGTCCTTGGGCGGCTCGGCCGTGGCTTTGATCCGCGACCTGGCCGACGGCGTGAGGCCGAACTCGACCAACAGACGCCGGTAACGATCCCTCGAGCCGGCGTTCAGGGGGTCGCGGCGCACGCCGTCGTATTCGTTGCACAGGAGGGAAAAGGCGGCGAGATCGCCCTCGGACAGGAGGCCGGCCTTGGCGAGGATCGGAGCGAGATCCCGCCACATTTCACGGCCGTAGTCGCCGACCCAGGAAGGAGCCTCTGGGGACGCGGCGGAGGGGATCTTGGGCTCGTTGCGGTTGATTCGACAGGGCTGCGTCCCTGTTAGAATCTTCAGCGAGGTGGGCTTGGGTTTTCGTCCGCGCACGGGAGGATCTAATGAAAAGGAAACGTGTCGTTGAGTCGTCCAAGTCAGCGGGCGACGCGATTGGGACCGTTGAGCCTAGGATGAGCGTTTTCGCGATCACCCGCGGGCAATTCTCGATGATCGACGCGATTTTCCATTGTCTGAAGGGAGCTGGACCGGCAGCGGTCTCGGTCTGGACCTGGGCGATTGCCGATTACGAGGTCGAGGCGATGGCCGGCCTCATGGCCCGGCGCGAGATCACCGATGGAACGCTCGTGATCGACATGAGCGCTGAGCGGCGAAACGGCTCGATCATCGAGCAATGGAGGAAGCGGTTTGGCGAAGACAACGTCAGAATCTGCAAAAACCACGCGAAGATCGCCAGGATCTGGAACGAGCGATACCGGCTTTTGTTGAGGGGGAGCATGAACCTGAACTTCAACCCGCGGTTCGAGCAGCTCGACGTGACTGAGGGGGGCGAAGATTTCGACCTTGTCGAGCGCATCGAGAACGAGCTCCCCGTGCTGGCTCGAAAATATTCAAACGCCGAGGCCGAGGCCGCATCGAAGCTGAGCAAAGCCTTTGAGACGAGTGAGCTCGAGATGTTCCGCGGCATTAAGCCCTGGGCGAAATGAAGAAACAGGACGTCGTGGAATCACTCGTGATCAAGGGAGCGCCAAAGGATCGCGCCACGATCTACGCCGACGCGTTCCTCGAATATCGCGAAGCCTGTGAAAACATCGAAAAATACGGGATTATTGTGTCTCATCCTCGAACCGCAAACCCAATCGAGAACCCTTACTTGTCGATCCGCGACCGAGCCTCAAAAAAAATGCTAAGCATGAGGCTCATCCAGGCGGATCATTTGTGGTGAGCCCGAGACCCCAATTTTGCACGAAAATTCGCGTTTGGTCCAATGCGGCCAGGAGGCGGCGGGCCCCAAGCTTTTAACCACCCCCACGGCGGGCGAGGGATGGCGAGGGATACATAATGCATGCAGTCGCGAATGGCAACCCGCGCAAAGCGATTGGAGGTTTCGAAGATCGAGCGCGAGGTCGGATCGCTCCGATAGGGGGAGGACATGGTGGACCATCGTGGCTGGCGTTAGACGATCTAGGCGCAAGCAGACTTCACAGAGGGGGTCTTGCCTGAGCTTTGAGAGTCTCACCGCCCTCCACGCCGAGGAGGAATAGAATGCCTTCGCGGCCTTGTCTCGCGAGACGCGGTCATAGTCCCGGTGGCGAGAGGGGGCAACCGATCGTTGCTTTAGCGTAGGGACGCGTGCGGGCATTGCGGGTTAAGACTTCCGGTCGCCATTTGCCTCACTCGGGCGCTTCGCCGACTCGGCCTTATGCCTGCGCCGCTCACGCCGGTCGAGATACCAGCCGAGGAGGGTGAGTAGCGGAGGGAGGATGGCCAGGAGCGCGTTCGGGTCGAGATGCGCAAAGAGAGCGAGCCCGAGCCCGGCTGTCGTCAGGGGATGTTGATCAGGCGAGTCCATGGTCAGGGGGCGCGATCTTGGTATGACGCGACTTGCTTCGGGACAGCGGCTACCTGGTGGGAGATCCCAAGCGCCGCGAGTAAGGCCGCGATCGCGGCCGACGGGTCCTGGTGCGAGGCCAACACGTAAAGCAGGTAAAACGCCGGGGCGATCGCCGGATAGAAACGACCGATCAACGCAACCACAATCGAGACAAAAGCAGCCATACGGTCCTCTCGGTGAAAAGATCGACGATCATCTCGATCAGATGGAACACGAGCGGCCCGCAAAGGGCGGCCGCTAGCGCGAACAGAACCACATCGCCCCACGAATATCGATTCATTGGGCCTCGAGAGAGGCGAGATCGGATTGAAGCGTCGCCCAGTCGAGGCCATTCGGGGCTGCGGCGGGAGGACGCGCGTCACCGGCCAGGACGTCATAGAGCTCGACATACCAGGGCGCGGGCGATGACGGGCACCACGCCGTGTCAAGCAACGCATAGGCTTCGTCGCAATACTTCGCCACGAATCGCCAGGTCGCGCGGTGGAGCTGGCCCCATGTGCTGACGATCACGCCTCCGGGGTCGTACCCATGGACGGCGACGCAATGGCCTCCGACGGACGGCCACCATCCAAGAGCAACGTCCCACTCCTGGCCGGCCTCCAATTGCCTCTCGGCGCTCTCGGGCAGATTGAGCCCAATGTACAGGCCGCCGAAGAGATAGATCGCCTGTTGCCACGCGTACTGTGAGCCAGCGGGGACTTCAGCGAAGGCCGATAGGACGTTCCCCGCGATGCCGCCTGACATCTTCGCGCTTCCTTGCTTCGCCCAGAACTGGCAGACGCTTAAGAGATCGGCGCCCGTGTCATTCCGGCCAGTCGCGGGATCGTATCCCGTGATCGACGAATAAGCGGAAAGGATCGAGGCGTCCGAAGGGACGGTCTCGACGCCCTCGTTCGCGCTCCAGGCTTCGAGCAAATGTCCGACAGCCGCGCAAGTGCAATCGCCGATCCGGTCGTTGCCGAACATCGGCCATGGTCCAGTGACTTTCGCCGTCCAGTCGACCGACGAAGGGGCCGGTGGGAGAGCCCTGTCGTCGAGATAGGCCGAGAGGCGAAGACGAGGAGCGTCAACGCGTGGGAGCCGGCCGTATTTGCCTCGCGGCATCTTATGAAAGCCTTCTTATGCGACTTTAAGGAAACGCGTAATCGCCGAGCCGACGGCCCGAATGGCCGCCTTGAAGCACGACGCATCGCGTCCGCAAATAGAGGAAAGCGACCGGGCGAAGCCGGGCCGAAGAACCTCATCATGCTCGAGCTGAAGAAGCGACCGCGCCTCGTCAGCCGATAGGGCGCCTTTGGAGACGAGGTCGTCGATGGCGCCCTGGATTGAGCAAAGGACGACATTCAACACGGAACGCTCCACTCGTGAGCGAGGGAGCTTGAATCGCTTCGAAAGGATTAACTCATCGAAGCGGATACGAGTCTTCAGGTCGATAAGCTCATATGCGTGACCCAATCCGATCGCCTTGGACAAGGCGTTCGCCTGTTCGACCTTGAGAGGCGATGAGGCCGAGCGATCCTGGACCACATATGTGACTGACTCGCGACCGAAAGCGTTCACGAGCCTGACGACGCCATCCTCGCCTGCGAGAGTCATGCCGACCCAGAGGGCCTCGCACCGCTCTTTAATCTCGCCCTCGACTTCAGCGGCTTTCGCCTCGGCCGATTTCGCCTCGCGCTTAGCCCGGCAATATGCCGAGACCTTGGCCCCGAGCTCGACATCCTCCGTTCCGGGGCCGCACAAGTATCCGCCCGCCAGCCAGTCCCGAACGGGTCGCAGGCGGCATCCCTCGGTCTCGAGCGTAGTCGCGGATTCGCTCATGCGGCTCTCATCAACCTCAGATCAGGGCGTGGAAGCTCGCGGATCAACCGCGGAAAATCGAACTCGGTCCAACGGCCAAACAGGCCACACTCCCAGATCCGCATGGCCGTGCAAACGTCCCACGTCGGATCGACGAGGAAATAGGGAGTGAGAGGCGCCTTTGAGCCGAACCTTCGCCGGCGACGCTGGCGACGTGTCTCCCGCCCTTGTTCACAGTTGCCGGCCTTTTGACGCATCAGCTATTCGCAATACGAACATAGAAGCCGCCCGGCGCACACCAGCGTGACGGATCCCAGCCGGCCTCATTGAGTTCCGCCTCGATGTCGGCCCTCGCGTCGGCGAGGATTTTTTTGACGGTGCCGACGGGTTTATCGAACTGAAAAGCGCACTCGATCACGGTCCACGGCGGACCGCCGTCGAGGCCATACCGCCTCACCAGGATCGCCTTCGAGACTTCGTCGAGGGTCGAAAGAGCGACGTGAACCGCGGTCTCCATTTCGGAGCCCGAGGCTCGCGGCTCACCCGCTAGCTCGGTCTGTTGAGAAGCCCTCTTGGGGCGCCGGCCGCCGGTCGCCGTGAACCCGTTCATCCGGGATTTGACGAGGGCCTTTTGCAGCGCTCGGATGATGAACGTCCTCGCATACATCGAGAACGTCACATGGTTGCCTCCCCGATCGGTATCGAAGGCAGCCGCGGCCGACCAAACGGCGATGCGCGCTTCTTGGAGCGCGTCGTCGTATTCCAACCCGCGATGCTCATAGCGCGACGCAAACCACTTGGCTAGCGTTTCGTGCTCGTCGACGAGCCTGGCGCGTTCGAGGTCTGAAAGCATCGGCGTCTCGCAGCGGGTCAATCAAGATGAGTGTCATCTAACTATTGCCCGGTAAGGGCTACCGTCGGCCACGAAAGTACGGTCGTGCCGATAACTCGCTCCGTTACGATCGGGCAAACCCTTACGCCCGGCAAAAGGACCGCGAGAAAAATGCGGCGATCGAGCCATAAGTCCTTTGATTTGGCAATGGTGAGACTCAGGGCGACTCCGTAAAATAGCCCACTGACGGAAAGCGCCATTCCGCGCATGCTGGATTTACCGCGTAAGACTCCGACTTTGAGCGAGAGCTCGAACATCGTAAATCGGAAGGTTCAAGAGTGGGCTAATCGAAGACCGGAGACTCATCATGCCAATTCGACGACCCAACGCTGAAATCCGCTCCCGCGAGTTCCTGACGGAGGCGGAAGTCGACCGCCTCATGAAGGGCGCCTCGCGAAGAGGCAAGTTCCCTCACCGGGACGCCACCTCAATCCTCATTGCTTATCGCCATGGTCTGAGGGCCAGCGAGCTGGTCAGTCTCCGCTGGGACCAAGTCGACGCGGACCAGGGGCTGCTCCATGTGAGGCGAGTCAAGCGTGGCTCGCCAAGCACGCATCCCCTGAGCCGGGGCGAGCTCGCGGCCCTGAGAAAGCTTGGGCGCCATCCATGCGGCTACGTCTTCGTGAGCCAGCGCAGGGGTCAGTGGACGACATCTGCGTGGGCCAAGATGCTGAGTCGAGCCATGGAAGAGGCGGGAATGAAT
Source organism: Planctomycetales bacterium (assembly GCA_027459775.1). GTDB lineage: Bacteria > Planctomycetota > Planctomycetia > Isosphaerales > Isosphaeraceae > JAKBAP01. The sequence goes on from DAIDHE010000479.1 coordinate 33,511, forward strand.
TCACTGGCCGTTCACCCCCACATGCTGAGGCATGCTTGCGGCTACCACCTGGCCAATCAAGGGCGTGACACCAGGGCGATCCAGGCCTATCTCGGGCACCGGAACATCCAGCACACGGTCCGGTACACCGAGCTCTCATCGGACCGTTTCAGGGATTTCTGGAAGGACTGAAATCCGGGGATTGAACGGCAGGTACCTATCAGGGACCTGAATCCAGCGCCCGGGCGCACTGGACCTACGCCGATCGGCGACCGGCCCTAAGAGCGCTGCCAAGAGATTGGCAAAAGAGAACAGGGCGTGCCGCCGAGGGGCCAGGATCCCGTCGACGTTCGCCCTGTTCGCCGCGCTGGAGGGCCGGGAGGCGGCCGCATCGTCGCGGCCGCTCTGCCCGCGGTGCAAGGGAAGGGAAAGGGGAGGTCGTGCCCTCCCCTCCCCTGCCGGGGTGGTGGGGAGCACCCGCTAGAAGGTCTTGCCCCACCCCCAAATTTTCAACCGCGCATTTTACGCAGCCGCTTCATCTTCATCCATGGAATCCGAGGATGCGCTTTGCAGCATTTGATCGAGTTTGTAACCGCGACAACCTTGGTCCAAGATCTTTTCGGCGAAGGCGTTTTTCCGCATCCGAAGCGATTTGGCGAGCATCGAAAGACGAAAGTCGAGAGTCTCGGAAAGGCTCATCGACACCACGACACGCGGGATGCGTTTCTTCTTTTCCTTGGGCGCTTCTTCGGGGAGTTCTTCGACTACTTTCTTTGCTCTGGCCATGTTCGCCTCCTTTCCTTGGATCTATCGTGATCCGCAGCCCAGAGCTTGAGCCCATCACTTGGGCTTCTTGGCGGGGGATAGAATTTCCTCCGCCATCTTGGCTCGATCCTTCATCACGAGAGGCCTGAGCAGCGCCGACATGTATTCGGCCATCGTCACGCCGCGGTGAGCCGCGACCAGACGGGCCGCATCGACGACGTCCCGCTCGAGCTTCACGACCACATCATTCGCTCGCGCCATCAGCCTGGGTCCTTCGGGTTCCATGCTCAAAGTCCTCAGTATACCAGCGCTCGATGCGCTTTTGTAAATTCTCATCAGATTCCATACTTGTCACCAAGCTACTAAGATACTAGACTGATCTGGTGCGGTCAATTGATTGAGTTCACTCAGTCCAAGGAGAACCCAGTGATCCTGTTACCCCTGACCATCCTGATCTGCCTGAGCATCTGGTGCGCCATCGCGCCCCCGGACCCCAACCCCGACCCTCCCGCGACCCTATTCGGCCGGGACGAATCCCTCCAGGCCCGCGTGCTGCTGACCGTGAAGGATTATGAGAGCCTCACCGCTCAGATGGGTTCTGACGGCGAGCTCGATCCGGAGCGGGAAATCGCAATCGCGGCGACGAAGCTCACCGAGCTCGGCATGTCAGACCTCGCGCTCTGGCTGATGCTCGGGGCGGCCATCCGACGCAGGGGCCCCTTCAACCTGGGCGCGGCCTTCTCGCGTGAAGCCGTCGTCGCAGGCGTCGTCGGAACGCCCCACCGATCGTGGTTCGACGTCGAGCGCATCCTGATCGGACGGACAGCCCGGACTGAGACGCGAGAGTCGTCTCTCGCCGGGGCGCTGATCGTCGCGCTCCACGACCAGGTCGTGATCGATCGCTGCGGGCGCGGCCTCGTCGAAAGGAGCGCCTGAGATGGACCCTCGACAGATCGCCATTACGTCAATGCTCGCGGTCGACGGCCTCTGCGTGATTCGGATCCTGGCGACCCTTCAGGGCCACTACGCGGACATCGCATGGGCTCTTTCTCACTGGAGGCTCTTCCTGTGACGTCCACGAAAAAGAATCGAATCAAATTGACCGCGCGCCAGATCGAGTGCCTCGAGGCTCTGAGCCATGGCCGCGAATACACATCCGGCATAAGGTTCTGGCCAACCACCTCGTCACTCCTCCGGAGGGGGTTCATCGACGGCGCGTTCCCCTTCCGGATCACCCGCGTGGGACTTGCCACTCTCCGCTCGTTGCAGCCAAAAAAGAAAGTCCCCCGCGCCTTCACCCTCATCGAGCTTCTGGTCGTGATCGTGATCATCCTGATCGTCAGCGGCCTCGCCCTGGCCGCCGTCGTGAGCTATGGATCGGGAACTCGCCAGCGCGAAGCCGCTCGTATGATCCAGGCCCTCTTGACCGGGGCTCGCGACCGAGCCGTCTCGACGGGCTCTCTCTCCGGCGTTCGCTTCCTCCCCGACCCGGCGTTCAACCCTCCCTTCTCCTCCGCGGCCGGGACGATCGACCCCGCACTGCCGCTGGCCTATTCCTCGGTGGTGCAGCTCGTCTCGCCTCCGCCCTGGGCGGACGGCCTCGTCTCCGCGGGCCTTCCTCTTCCCCAGGGGTTCGCATTGCCAATCCCATGCCTCTTGCTCGAGGAATGCCCAGCGAACGCCCTGGGCGTTCCTAACGAGCCCACAAGCTGGTTCTGGAACATCCGCGTGGGCGATAAGCTCGAGCTTAACGGCCACGCCTACTGGGTCGCCGGTCCGCTGATCGTCTCGCCCTGGTCGACCACGCAAAAAGGCAACCCCGAGCTGAGGGTCAACGACGGCCCCGCCGGCTCGGCGCCCCGGCTCGTCCGCAACGGGATCGCGCTCGAGTATTTGTTCCTCGTGAACGGCTTGGACGACAACCACGACGGCTACGCCGACAACGGCTGGAATGGG
>DAIDHE010000334.1 GCA_027459775.1 Planctomycetales bacterium
CGGATCGCCAAGGAATACTGGGCGATCGTCGAGCCCGGCCCGGCCGCGCGCGGTCGGGTGGTCGAGCCGGTCTGGATCGATTGGCTGACCCGAGCCCACGACGAAGGAGTCGCCCGCGTCGCGCAGCCGCACGCGCCCGGAGCGCGTGAGGCGATCACGCGGGCGAGCAACGGCGAGGCGCTCAGCCTGCCCGAGGGGTTGGTCTGGCTCAGGCTCGAGCCTGAAACCGGGCGCACCCATCAGCTTCGGGTGCAGGCGGCCGCGCGTGGGCTGCCGATCGTTGGTGACGCGGCCTATGGCTCGACCCGGCCGTTCGCGGCGCCAGGCGCGATCGCGCTTCATGCCCGCTCGCTCGAGGCGCGGCACCCGATCGCCGGGACGCCCCTCAAACTCACGGCAGCGCTCCCCGATTCCTGGGAGCGCCAGGGCATCCGGATTCCTCAGGCCTGAATCCAGCGTGGCCGGCTACGCGACGCCGATCTCGAGAATCCTCAGCCTGAGCACTCCGCGAGGGATCGGGACCGTCGCCTCCTCGCCCACTTTCTTGCCCAAAAGCGCCTGTCCGATCGGGCTCGACAGCAGGATCTTGTTCTGGTCGTAGTCCTCTTCGCCGGGCCCGACCATCGTAAAGTCCTCTTCCTCTTCGATGTCGATGTCGAGGACGCGGACCTTGAGCCCGAACGCCACGCGTTCGGTCGAGAGGTTGGACTTGTCGACGATCAGGGCCCCGCCGAGTTTGTGTTGCAGGTCGTTGATCCGGGCCTGGAGCATGCCTTGGGCTTCGACTGCGGCGTCGAACTCGGCGTTTTCGGAGAGGTCGCCGAAACCGCGGGCCTCGGCGATCTGCTCGGCGATCCGGGGCATCTCCTCGTTTTTCATCCGGTCGAGCTGGGCCTTGAGCTTCTCGTAGCCTTCCTTCGACATGGGGATCCGGTCGGTGGACATGCGGGTTTGCTCTCCACGCGGGACGCGTCATCGGTGAGTGTGCGCTCTCGCCGGGTCTCGGTTTCGATCCTGGGAAAGCGCCTTGGGCGAGCCGGCCGAACGCTTTCCTGGGCGATCGGAACTCGAGCTCGCCGTTCTCCACCGTCGGACGGCCCGTACCAGAAGGCCCGGCTCGCGTCCACCCAGGGGCGCGTCCGGAACATGGACAAACAAGTAGAAAAACCGCGACCTCGGAGAGCCGACGTCGCGGTTGACCGAATTCTTGAAAGATCAAGCCTAGCCTTGACTTGCCGTCGCCGCAAGGCCAACAGCGGGCAAAGTGGGCCGGCCGCCCGGCCGGGGTTGCTCCGACCGGAGCGGTCTTATTCGTGGCGGAGGGCCTCGATCGGGTCCATGAGGGCCGCGCGGCGGGCCGGGTAGATGCCGAACAGCACGCCCACGGCGACCGAGATCCCGAACGCGAGCATGACCGAGGTGCCGGTGACGATCGCCCGCTGGTCGGGGATGAAGTAGACGATGATCTGGGGAATCGAGTAGCCGACCGCGATCCCCAAGAGGCCGCCGACGCCGGCCAGCACGATCGTCTCGATCAGGAATTGCTGGGTGATGTCCCTGCGCTTCGCGCCCAAGGCGCGGCGGATGCCGATCTCGCGGGTGCGCTCGGTGACCGTCGCCAGCATGATGTTCATGATCCCGATGCCGCCGACCAAGAGGGAAATCGCCGCGATCGTGCCCAGGATGATGCTGAACTGGCGGGCGCGCTCCTGGGCGTCGAGCAAGAGGTCGTAGGGGACGACCATGGTGACGTCTTTCTTGGGGTGATAGCGCTCGTAGGTGGCCTTGATGAGGGGCACGGTGCGCAACACCTTTTCGATCGACTCGACCTGGATCGTCATCTGGGTGAGCTGGGTTTCCTCGGCCTGCATCGAGCCCGACCGGCTGTCGATGATGCGCTCGCCGAACCGCAGCCGGCAGGTGTTGAGGGGGATGTAGACGTCCTTGTTGAAGTCCTGGGCGGCAAGGCTGCCGCCGATGCCGGCGGAGCTCGCCCGTTCCTTGGTGACGCCGATGACCGTGTAATAGTCGCTGCCCAGCTTGATCGACTGGCGGAGGGGGTCTTCATAGGGGAAGAGGCGCTTGGCCGTCTCGTGGGCGAGGACCGCGTAATTCTCGAATTTCTCGTTGTCGGAAGCGGTCAGGAACCGTCCCTTGTCGATCTGGAGCAGGTTGAAGTCGGCGTAATCGTGGGTGGTGCCCACGACGCGGCCGTCGAGAAACGCCGATCCGCGGCGGATCTGCTTGCGGATCTCACGGATGGGCAAGACCTTGCGAATCGTGGGGATGGTCCCGAGCAGACGGTCGTAGTCGGCGTACTTGAGGCCGTAGTTCAGGATGCGGGCGGGCCGGCCGCCGGTGGCCTCGGCCTCGGCCGAGGGTTTCTCGGACCGGACGATGATATTGGTCGCCCCGAGGGCGCGGATCTGTTCCTGGGCCTTGCGGGCGGTTCCCTCGGCGATCGAGAGCATGGCGATGACCGCGGCCACGCCGAACACGATGCCCAGGACGGTGAGCCCCGACCGCAGTTTGTGGAGCAGCAGGCTCCGCATCCCCAATTTCAGCGCACGCCAGATGCGTCCCATGTCGGCCTCTCAAGGATCGGGTGGGAGCGAGGTTGGCCTCGCATGTTCATCAGTGGGCAAGTTCTTCGTTGGTCCGGCCCAGGTCGGGGTCGACGGGGGCGAGGCCGTTTTCCCAGGCGCCGGCGATCGCCCCGACCGCCGCCGCCGGCCCGGTCATGGTCTTGCGCTTGGGGCTGGGCGAGTCGTCGATCACGAGCCCGTCCCGCATCCGGATGACGCGCTTGGCGCAGGCGGCGATGTCGTCTTCGTGGGTGACCATGATGATGGTCTTGCCGGCGTCGTTGAGCCGCTCGAGCATCTCCATGATTTCATGGCTGGTCTTGGTGTCGAGGTTGCCAGTGGCTTCGTCGGCGAGGATGATGTAGGGGTCGTTGATCAGCGACCGGGCGATGGCGACGCGCTGTTGCTGGCCGCCGGAAAGCTGCGAGGGGCGATGGTCCAGGCGGTCGACCAGGCCGACCAACCGGGCGACCTCGATCGAGCGTTCGTGGGCCTCGCGGCTGATCTCGCCGCTCCCCTGGTAGGTGAGCGGGAGCTGGATGTTTTCCAGCACGGTGTATTGCTGGATCAGGTTGTACGACTGGAAGACGAAGCCGAGGTAGCGGCTGCGGATCTCGGAAAGCTCGTCGTCGTCGAGCTGGGCGATGTCGCGGCCGCCCAGGTGATATTCGCCGCTCGAGGGTCGGTCGAGGCAACCGAGCAGGTTGAGCATGGTGCTCTTGCCCGAGCCCGAGGCGCCCATGATGGCGACGTATTCGCCGGGGTAGAAGTCGACCGAGACGCCGCGGAGGGCGTGGACGGTGACGGTGGCCATGGGCTGGCGGCGGCCCAGCAGGCCGCCGCCTCCCCCGGCATGTCCCATCACGTAGGTCTTGGTGACGTTCACGATCCGGACGATCGGCTTCGGGCCGGTGCGGTCGTGGGTTTGTAGGTCGTTCACTCTGGTGATCCTCCCGGCGCTCCGCCCCGGAAGCCGCCGCGACCGCCGCCGCCAGGTCCGCCGCCGCCACGCCGCATCTGGCTCATCTGTTCGATCTCGGCATCGGTGAGGCCGGCCTTCTTGAGCAATTGCAGGCGTTCCTCGGGGCTGGCTGTCTTGAGCTGCGCCCGCTCTTCAGCACTCAGATTCTGGAACTTCGCGAACAACGCCCCGCCCGGTCCGCCCGGTCCCCGAGCGCCCTTGGCGCGGACCTTGCCCGTGGCCGCGGGGTCGCCCCCCTTCTTGGCGACCGCGCCGGGGCCGGCGGCGGCCTGGCCCGCCGCGCCGGGCGCGACCTCGGCCGCTTGATCCTTCTCCGAGCCCCCCTTGGCGGTCGACCCGAAGGCCTCGCGCTTCTCGTCGTCGGTCATGAGAGCGACGGGATTCAGGGCCACCAGGTCGCCCTCGGAGACCCCCTTGAGCACTTGCGCTTCTTTCTCGTTCGACGGGCCGAGATCGACCTCGATCCGTCGGAAGACGTCGCCTTCCTTCTTAGCCACATGGTTCTTGCCGCCGTATTGCAGGATCGCCAGCACGGGAATCGTGAGCACGTTGTCGCGGTGATCGACCATGATCTCGACCTGGGCGTTCATCCCCGGCCGCAGGGACGACGTCGGATTGTCGATCTGCACGTGGGTCGTATAGACCTTGATGTCCGAGCTGAAGAAGCTGGTCGGGTCGGGGAGCGGGGCGACGTCCTTGACGGTCCCGTTCAGAACGACGTCGGCCAGGGCCTCGACGCGGATCCGGGCCTTCATGCCGGGCGAGATCTCGTTGAGCCGCGACTCGTGGATCTTGGCGTTGACCTGCATCTTGGTGATGTCGGGCAGGGCGAAGATCTTTTGCCGCTCGCGAACCGTCGCTCCTTCCTCGATCTGCGGAGCGTTGTTCATGAACCCCCGGTTGGGGTCGTTGGAATAGACCACCAGACCGTCGTTGGGGGCGAGCAGGGTGCAGGCCTTGATCTGCTTCTCGAGCTTCTTTTCCTTGCCGACCTCGAGCTCCCAGGTCGCCTTCTTCGCAAGCTCGTCGGAGCGCGCCTTCTCGACGTCGCTCTTGAGCGTCTTGATCGTCTTGCCCTTGGTGTACGTGACCAGCACGTGGCGCTTGGTCTGCGATTGTTCCTTGGTGAACTTGGCGCGCTGAAGGGCGAGCTCCTCGGTGACCTTGGTCGCCTCCGAGACATAACCCTTCTCGAACATCCGCCTCGCCCAATCGACCCGGTCCAGGGCTCGGGAGAGGTCGGACTCGGCGAGCTTGATCTCGCCGTCGACGTTGGCCAGATCCTGAACGAAGATCCCTTCCTCGTATTCCTTGACCGCGATCTCCGCGACCTCGCGGGTCAAGACCGCGTTCGAGTAGTTGGCCTGGGCGCTTTGCGTCGTGATCGTCTGGTTGACGAGGTTGTCCTTGAGCGAGGCTGAGTCGAGCTCGCAGACGACCTCGCCCTTCTTGACCCGGGTTCCCTCGGGCTTGATCGAGATGATCGTCGTGCCCCCTTCAACCTCGCAGTAAACGTCCTCGTTTTTCGAGCTCTCGAGTGCTCCGCGATCGACGACCGACTGGTCAAAGCTGCCCCGCCGCACCGCGTAGGTCTCGACCTCGCTGGTGCTCGGGGCGAGCCAGCTCTTGATGGGCTTGCTCATCCCCGGCACGCTATAGACCGCCACGCCTCCGGCGGCGAGCACCGCGACCAAGCCCAGCGCGAGCAGTTTACCGACCGGCGCCCGGCGCCGGTTGGCCCGTGGTGGGCGGGGTAAATCCCGGAGGGCCTCCGTCCGAGGACTGCCCGAGGATGGGGCCGTGGTACTCTGAAGGGAAAAGTTCACTGAATGCCTCCCATTCGTCGTAAGGCAAGGTGCCAATATCACGGTACACGATCAGGCGGTTCTGTTCATAGGCCTGATAGGCGGTCACCAGCGCCTGTTGCGAGTTGTACGCCTGGCTCTGGAAGTTGAGCAGGTTGGTGGTCTGGGTCGCCGCGTTGGCCGACTGAGCCAGGGCCTGCGTGCCACCCGCGGGCGGCGCGATGATCTGCTCGAACGACTGGTCCTTCAGCCGCACGTTGAGCTCGAAGATCCGCTTGTTGATCTCGTACCCGATGTAGGTCTGATGCACTTGACGCAAGTCATTCCTGAGCTGAATCTTGAGATTGTCCTCGACCTGCTGGAGACTCCGCCGGGTACGCTGATAATTGATGAGCGCCGTCCGGAAGTTGTTCCGCTCGCTGAGCCGGACCAGCGGGAGCTCGGCGTTGATCGTCAGGCTGAACTGGCGTGCCGCGCTCAGGAAGCCCAGGGGGTCGGTCCCCCCTGTCGGCGTATAGACGTTGTTGGTGAGCGCCAGGTTCAAGACGCCCTTGAGGGCGTTGGCAGTCACCCGGATCTGTCGCCAGGCGTCGTAGAGCTGAGCCCGGGCGTTCATCAGGTCGAGTCGATACTCGAGCGCGATCCGCACCGCCGCCTGGAGCTGGTCCTCCAGGGGATCCTCATCCTCGGCGACGAAAGCTCTGCGCCTGGCCTCATAGTTGCGATAGAGCCCCAGAACCGAGCGCCCCTCGACGTCGATGTCCTCGAGATCGGGAAGGTTCTTGATGATGCCCGGCAGCTCCGCCAAGGTTCGATTAGGATTCCGTTGCCAGTTGTCGACGGCCGAGAACACGTCGTAGAACGGCTGAACCATGTGTTGATCGATCACGATCGGCGTATCCGGGGGCATGCCCAACTGCATCTTGAACGAGTCAAGGGCGGTACGGTAGGTGATCTTCAGACCGAACAGACCCGCTCGGGCGCCGATCAGGCTGTTCGTCACCTGGTCGACCTGGAGGTTTGACAGACCCGAGGCCTCACCCTGAATCAGTTCATTGTACAGGTTGACCAGGTTTTCGTAAAAGGCCACGTTCTTTCGCGCGATCTCGACCTGGGCAATGTTGATCACGGCCGGGATGAACCCGATCGTGGGGTCCGCGTTGCCTGGAACCGAGAATCCAGCCAGATTGAACGTGTTGCCGAAGTTCTGCACCGTTCCCGCGGTCAAGGTCACCACGAAATACTGCTGGCGGAACAAGGCGAATTGGCGGACCTGATAGAGCAAGGCGCGTTCGGCCAGCGTGAGCGGCTCCATCGTGACCGCCCGGCCTCCACCTCTGAGGAGCGGCTGCACAAAGCTGATCGGCAGGGCCGACAACACCGTTGGCTGGCGAGGATTCTTGCCGGCGAAGTTAAACACCAGCTCGTTGGCGAACCCCATCAGCAACTGCCCGCCCGAGGTAAACAGCTTACCCACGCCGGCGACTGTCCCCAGGTTCATCTGGGACGCCGCCCCACCCGGTGCGTACCGCGTCGCGTAGGTGTAGTTGGAGGATCCCGAGACGCCAGGACTGCTGGGCGGTCCACCGGGGACAGAGGTCACACCTCCCGTCCCCGCGTAAAACTGGGGCTCGAACGCGAACCGCTGGAGGGTCAAGGCCAGAGCGGAAATATAAAGCTGTTCAAGATTATACTGATAGAATCGGCCATTCAAGATCGCAAGCAGCCACGCCTCTTGCATACCTAGATGGTAGGCCTTGTATCCACGGGGCAGGCCCATGGCTTCGGCCTCGTCGATGCTGGGAACGCGGGGGACGAGGATGCTGGCCAGGCCGGCGGCCTCGGCCTGGGGCATGCGGCCGACCTGGTCGAGGAGGCCGGGCGGCAAGGCCGGGGGGCCTTGAATGTTGGGGTCCATGTCGCCGGGCCTGCGCGGTTCGTCTTGGACCGGGGGCCGCAGGTAGAGCTTTTCGCTCGGCATCTGGTTCGGCTGCAAGGCTGGAGGTTGAGCGGGGGCGCTCGGCGGGTTGGTCGAGCCTGGCTGGGCCGCGGGCGGTTGGTTTTGGTAGACGGCCGGGGCCACGGATCGATCCTTGAGGCTTGAGGGTGCCGGGGTAGGTCGGGCCAGGAAACGATCGCCCGAGGCGGGGGGTGGGATCCTGGATGAGGACGCCGCCATGTTCGTCGACCCCACTCTATTGGGCGTCGAACCTTGGCTCTTTGTCCCAGGTTTCCGCGCGGACCGCGTGATTCCGCTCACCGAGGGGCCGGAATCGGGCTCGCCGGAGGGGCTTTGCAACCGGATGACGTCGGTATATGGGGCGGGGATACGCCGCCCGTTCGCGCCCGCGGCGCTCGCCGGCGGGGCCGCCGCGCCCCCCGATCTCGCCCGCGGTCCCCCGGGAACCGCTGGCGGCGGGGGCGGGGGCGGAGGCGGAGGCGGCACGGTCCCGGCCGGGCCGCCCGGCGTGGTCGTGGGGGGTGCGGCCTGCGCACCCGAGGGCGCGGCGAACGGCGACGCCCCGGCCGTCGGACGCGGCCGGGAGGGCGGACCGGTCGGGCCCCCGGGGTAGCTTCCAGGCTCTCCGCCAGGGTTCGCCGCTTCACGGCTCATCTGTTTCTGACGTTCCCAGTATTCCAGCAAGTCCAGATACCCCGTTCCCTCGACGGGGATCATCAGCCGGTTGTCGGGCCACTGCGGTACCGGCGACAGCGCCTCGGCCGCCGGGTCGTCCGGCGGCGCGGGTGGCACATCTTGATCGTAGGGATCCGCGAACCGCGACAACGCCGGCGGCTCGATCGAGAAAATGTCCATTCGCCACCGCGGGTCGCGGCTCTTTTCAAAGACCGCCTCGGAAACATCCTGGTTGGCCCACTCCCGGAAAAACTCGCGGGTGCAGCCAACCTGGAAACCCACGAGCGCCGCCAGGATCGCCGCGCCGGCGAGTCGGGGGCGTGCGTTGGGGGCATTCGCGATCCGCTTTATCATCATGGCACTGGCCTCGACACCTAGAGAAGCTTCGGACCAGACGCCGCGGGGGACGGCGACCGGGCCCGGTGGTTTTCCGCGCCAAAAGCATGGGGATTGCCTCGTGGGTTCGCCGGCCGGACCAAGGGCGTCGCTCGGGGGAGCTCCGCCGCCGGTGAACCCGATTTCGCCGCGCTTCGTGCGGATCGCCGATTCCAGCCTCGCCGGTCATGGCGAACCTGGCGCGGGCGGTTCACGGAACGCGCCGGCTGCCGAAGCGTGAGGAAATCGCGCGGGGCTCATGAGGAAGGGCAAGTGCGTCGGTCTCGATCGAGACCAAGCCCCGGCCCTTGTTTCGCCCTGAGCGAGCTTGCGGCGCTGACATGCGGGGGGTCCATGTCAGCGAACTATATCGGGCGACCGGGTTCCATGAGTTGAGCCGTGGGCGGCGATCGCACGAATCGTGGCGGTTTCTCGCGGCATGAGGGAAACGATTGTTACGCCACGTGGGCGGGTCGCGACGATTTCGGCGCTGGCGGATTCGAATTGCTTGGAGTCAAGAGCGGTTTCGAACCGAAATTGCAGAGGTAGGAAAAGACCCCAGGCGGCGAAGCCGTCCCGGGCCGGTCGAGCGCTTGTCCCCAGGGAGGGGAGCGGCGCGATCGGACGTGCGGGGCTTTGACGGCTCGGGCGGACGCGTGGCGCGTCGCTCGCGGCGAATGCGCGACCCAAGGCTTGGTGAGGAGGGAGTCTCCGATGTTTCTTGGCAAGAGCCGAGCTCGTTCGCAAGGCACGCGCCGACCGGGCGTGGATTTTCGCCCCCACGGCGATCAACTGGAAAACAAGATCCTGATGTCGATCGACCTGGGCGGCACAGGCGCCTCGATCTCGCCCCATATCGCCACCGCCCCTTATGGAATGGATTTCGGCGCGGCCACTCCCTCGCAGGGGGCGGGCTACAGTGTCGCCGACATCCCCAGCCTGACCAACACCGGCTACGACTCCTTCGTCATCGGCGCTCCCACGGTCGGCACTACCCCCAACGCGATCGGCAACGGAGCGGGCGCGGTCTACGTGGTCTTTGCATCGCAGACCGTCGGGAATGCCACGCCCACCGACTGGTTCAGCACCGTCCTCCCGTACACCACCGGCGACCGGGTCGGCGACCTGGCGACGATCGGCGCGACCACCCAGACCAACCCCATCACCAACACGGCGCTGGGCTTTCCCTTCGCCGGCCTGACGTTCGTGGCCTCGAGCCAGACCGTGGGGATGCTGGGGGCGTCGGTGGCGGGGCTCACGCTCGCCAACGGGCAGCCGGCGATCTTGATTGGCGCGCCCGGCGGCACCGACTCCACCGGCGCGAACGCGGGCACGGGCCGGGCGTACCTGGTCTCGGGCGCGTTTGGCAACTTCATGGGCCAGACGATCAATCTCGACACGCCGACGGCGTATAGCGGGCTGAACATCGTCACCTTCGTGAACAGCGCGGCCACGGGGGGCCAGCTCGGGTTCTCGGTCGCCGCGGGCATGAACATCCTGGGCGACGGCGCATCGGACATCATCCTGGGCGCTCCGGCCGCGACCATTGGAACGTCGACCATTCCTGGCGCGGTCACCCCCAACACCGGGGCGGTCTACGTCATGTCGACCGCCCTGCTTTCCGGCACGTCCCAGACGATCGACGTCTCGACCCTGGGTCAGGCGGGGTCGCAGAGCGTGCTTCTGGTCGGCGCGAATTCGGGCGATCGGGCCGGCGCCTCGGTCGCGGACGGAGGCGACATGACCGGGGCGACGGGGGGCGGGGCCAATGTCGACGAACTCTTGATCGGTGCTCCGCAGGCGAATTCCAGCGCGGGCAACGTCTACGTCGTCAACGGCGGCGCCAATCTGTCGAGCTTCGCCACGATCACGAACTTCGTGAACTACATCAGCCTGTCCCGGGTGGGCGTGACGACCAACAACGTCCCCGGGGCCTTGATCCAGGGGCCGGGCAACAACAGCCTGACCGGTTTTTCGGTTTCGTCGGCCGGCGATTTCAACGGCGACGGGTTTGGCGACATCCTGATCGGCTCACCGGGCTACGGCGGCAGCTCGACGACGCTCAACCAGGGCGAGGCGACCTTGCTCTATGGTCAGTCGGGCGGGCTCTCGGGAACCATCTCGCTGGCGAGCCCACCGGCGGGCGTGACACCGGTCACCTTCACCGGCGCGAACGCCGGCGACATGGCCGGTTACTCCGTCGGCTTCACCGGCTTCATCAACGCCAACCAGCCGAACAACGTCCTGATCGGGGCGCCTGGCTTTAACAACAGCGCCGGAACCGCCTATCTGGTTCCCGGCCGCGCCGGCTTCAACGGCACCTTCTCGCTTGGCAACGCCGAGTCGGCGCCGATCTCCGGCCTGCAGTTCCTGCTCACCACGCCCAGCTCGCCCGCGGGTTCGCCCAACTTTTTCGGCGCCTCGGTCTCCAGCCGCTTCCAGGGCTCGCAACAGTTCACGCTCGACAGCTCACTGAAGGCCGGCTTCATCATCGGAGCACCCGGTTACGAAGTCACACAGAACCCCGCCCGCACCTTGGCCGGCGGCGCCCAGATCGTTCAGAGCGGCTACCTCACCGTCGCGATCCCCGCCTCGACTTCCATCACCACCCAGATCGGCGTCGCCAAGCCGTTCGCCCCCTTCTCGATCAACGCGACAACCCCGGCCAACCTGCAGATCTACGTCTTCGGGACGACCTCCACCAACCCCGCATTCCAGCCCGTCACCGACATCAACCCCGCGACCGTCGTCGTCAATGGCGTGGCCTATCCCTCGGCGACCATCCAGAAAGACCCCAACACGAACGACTACTTGAATGGGATCCCGGACGCGATCATCACGATCTCGCCGCGGGCCAATCTCAAGCTCACCTCGGGCGCTCAAACCATCAGGATCAGCGGCCAGACCCTGTCGAGCTCGCCCTTGCCCAACCAGACCTGGGGGGGCTCGGCCAGCGTGACGGTCACCGGCGGCGGGTCGAGCGGCCCGAGCTTCACCTCCGTCGCCGGCGTCACCTCGGGCCCCGTCACCCAGACGACGTTCAACTCGGTCTATGGCAACAACCAGTTCACCCCCTCGCTCGCCCAGCTCTCGGCCTACAACTACCAGCCGATCCCGGTCTCGGTGGGGCTCGCCCAGTTCATGCCCCCGCTCGGGTTCCGCGAGCGAATGTACAGTTTCACCCACCCGGGCAAGCACCTGAAGGGGGTTCAGTACAACCGGGGGCAGAACCACCGGATCGCCCGTGGGATCAACCAGCTGACGAGCCATGTCTTCGATCGCGGGGTGTTCCATCCCCAGCGCAACTATCGCTGGACGCACAGGTCGCCGAGGGTCGGTGTCTTCTCGGGCGTGTTGCCGATTCAGACCACGACCCAGACCTACAACGACATCCAGTTGACTTGATCGATCCGACTGGGACGATTCACGCCAGGGCCGGGCCGCAACCGCCATCGCCAGGGCGGACGCGGCCAGGCCCCTGGTTTTTTCGCCGCCGACCAATCAGGCGGGCGCCACCAGCTTCGACAGTTTCTTGGCCAGCCGCTCGAGGGCGGGGCTGCGATCATAGGGGTCGAGGTGGACGTTCAAGAGGCTGAAGCACGACGAATTGGCGAGCGCCTGCTCGATCCCCGACTCGAACTCGCCAGCGGTGCGGATCTCGAGCCCGAGCCCGGTCCCGAGCACCTCGCAAATCTTGTGATAGGCCCAGTCGTGGGTGTTGTTGAACGAACCCTCGAGCAGGAACCGCTCGGTCGTGTAGCCGTGGTTGTTGAGCACGACCACGATCGGGCACAGCCCGCGCCTGGCGATCGACGACAGCTCCATGCCCGTCATCTGAAACGCGCCGTCGCCCACGACGACCAGGCACCGCGAGCCGGGGTTGGCCATGCTCGCCCCCAGCGCAGCCGGCACCCCGAAACCCATCGACGTATAATAAGCCGGGCTGAGGAACTCGGTCTGCCGCTGCATTTCCAGGTCGGCCGCGCCGAACAGACAGTCGCCGACGTCGGTGACGACCGTCAGGTTGGGATGCTCCGCCAGCACCCGATTGAGCCGGCCAAACAGGATCGCCGAGGTCATCGGCGTCTGGGCCGTGAAGGCGGGGGCGCCCTCGAACGGGTTTGACCGGGGCGGGATCGGGGTTTTCTGGACCTTGAGCCGGCGATCGATCAGGCCGGCGATGAAGTCGTCGAGCCGCACCTCGCGGTAGTGGTGGCGGCGAATGCGCAGGTCTTCGCTGGTCGCGTCGATGCAGCGCGAGGGGTCGAGCTTGGCGGTCCAGATGCCCAGGTTGATGTCGGTGAGGAAGCAGCCGAACATCAGCAGGCAGTCGGCCGATTCGACGAGCTCGGTGACTTCAGCGCGGCCCATGCCCCCCTCATAGACCCCGGCGAAAAGCGGGTGCGCCTCGGAAATCACGCTCTTGCCCAGGATCGTCGTCGCGATCGGCATGCCAGTCGATTCGGCGAGCCGCAAGAGCTGTTCTTGCAGGCCAAAGCGGTGGATCTCGACATCCGCGAGGATCATTGGCCGCTCGGCCGCGGTCAACAGGGCGGCCGCCTCGTCCACGGCCTCGCGGAGTGCGTCGGGATCGCTCGGCGGCAGCCCCTCGGGCGGCCGGTGCGAGCCGCCCCACCGCGCGTTCACCAGATCGCGCGGCAGCTCGAGATACACCGGCCGCTTGTACCGCACCGCCGCCTCGAGCACCCGATCGATCTCGCCAAACGCCGTCTCCGGCCGATCCAGAACCGCCGACGCCACCGTGATCTTCTCGAACACCTCGAACTGGGTGTCGAAGCCTTTGACCTTATGGTGCAACAGCGGGTTTCGGTCGCGCTCGCTCACGCCCGGCGAGCCCGACAGCACGATGACGGGCGACTTTTCCGCGTAGGCCCCCGCGATGCTGTTCGTCGTCGATAAGCCCCCCACGCAATACGTCACGCACACGCAGCCCAGCCCGTGCACCCGCGCGTAGGCGTCGGCGGCGAAGCCCGCGCAGTCCTCGCGCGTCGTGCCCACCAGCTCGATCTGGCTCTCCTCGAGCAGCTTATAAAGCCCCAGCACGTAATCGCCAGGGATGCCAAACACGTGCCGCACCCCCAGCGCATACAATCGCCCGATCAAGTATTCGCCGATCGAGGGCCCGATCGCGATCGCCGGTTCACGCGGGGCCAACGGGACCATCACGCTCGCCATGTTCGACTCCTCGAATGAGCGGCCTGTCTCAAACGCCCGGACCGACTCGTTTGAGAACACGAACCGCCGGTTTATCTCACGCGCGACTCTCTCCCATACTCTATTACGTCGCGGACCGGCAACCCGGTCGATTCCGCGAGCCGCCCCTACTCGGCCACTGCGGTCAGCACGATCTCCCGCCCGCGATTGAGCACGACGCCGACATCGTGCATGAACGATTCCACCACCAGCGGTAAATAGAGCCGGCGCTCGAGCTCGTATTCCACCCTCAGGCATCGTTCGACCAGTGCGATCGCGTCCTCGGGCTCGAGCTCAAGCGCCAGGGCGTCGCGTGGCGGCGCGTCCTCGGGCAGCGGGCAGGGGGGCTCAAGGCCCAGCCCGGTCTCGAGCACCCCGCGAAAAAACCGCGCCAGCTCGCCCGCCACCAGCACGCCACGCCTGCGCTGCTCGACCGCTTCCTTGCCCGCTTGCCTGAGAAACGCCAGCGTCCGCGCCGCCAGCTCCGGCGGCGCGAAGCCGTGCTCCCCGCCGAGCTGATCGATGAGCCCCCGGCGAAAGCGGGCGAACTCGGGGTCGGCCAGCAAGATCGACCGCGATGCGCTCCCTTCGCCCAACGCGGCCAGCCGGGTCGCCTCGCCCAGGCCGCCCGCCAGCCCCCGCTCGAGCAAGAGCTCCGCCACGACGGCGAGGGGCAGCGGGTCGAACCGCACGACCTGACAGCGCGACAGGATCGTCGGCAACAGAACTTCGATCGATGTCGAGATCAGCACCAGCACGGCCCCCGGCGGCGGCTCCTCGAGCGTCTTCAAAAAGGCGTTCGACGCCTCGGTCGTGAGGTCGTCGGCGTCGTCCACGATCGCCACCTTGCCCGGCCCCCGCATGGGCTTGAGCCCAAACCAATCGCAGAGCTCGCGGACCACCTGCACCGGCAGCTCTTGCTTGTCCTCCGGGCGCTTGACCTCCATCAGGTCGGGATGCGATTCGCCAATCACCTGCACGCAGCTCGGGCACAGCCCGCACGCCACGAGCGAGAGCGCAGGGCGGGCCTCGCACAAGATCGCCTGGGCGAGACCGCGGGCCAGCGTCTTCTTGCCGACCCCTTCCGGCCCGGCGAATAAAAGCGCATGCGGGAACCGCCCCAACCGCCAGCTCTCGCGGAGCGCATCGGCCGCCCGATCAGCCCCCTTGACGCCCAGCCAGGACATGCTCGACCTCGCGCTTGATAGATTCAAAGACCACATCCGCATGTGCCGCCGCGTCGATCTTGACCAGCGGGGCGGGATAATACGGGCAAGCCGCCCCGTCGCCGAGCGCCGCCAGAAAGCCCGAACGGACCCTGGACTGATAGTCGTCAGGCCGGTCCTCGATGCGGTCGCGCGCCGGGCCGACCCGGGCCCGCGCGAGCTCGACCGGGATGTCGAGCACCAGGGTCAAATCGGGGAGCACGCCGCCGGTCGCCACCAGGCCGACCAGGCCGATCTCTTCCTCCAGCAGTCCGCCGGCCGTCCCCTGATACACAATGTTGGCAAGCAGATATCGGTCCGACACCACCACCCCGCCCGCCGCGAGCACGGGTGCGATGATCTCCTCGACGAGCTGGGCGCGGCTGGCCTGGTAAAGCATCATCTCGGCCCGCATGCCGATCCGGGTCTCG
>DAIDHE010000347.1 GCA_027459775.1 Planctomycetales bacterium
GCCGCGCTTGGCAACGGCATGCTACCCTTGCGCAAGATCGCCCAGATCGAGGCCGAGAAACGTCATTCACGGGAATTGAGGCAAGCCTATGGCCTGGAAAGAAACGCTCTATGAACGGCCGCTCAAGGGGCCGATCGACGCCCCCAAGCGGGCTGCCATCCAGGAGGCGATCAAGGGCCAAAGGCACGCGAGCCTCACGCCCACCGAGGTCGCCTGGCGCGACGACCGGCCCGAGCTTGTCATTCGCTCGAAATGGATCTCGTTCATCGTGCGCTTCACCCACGAGCGGATGGTGGTCGACGCCGAGCTCTCGCTGGCCGCCAAGATGATGGCCACCGACGCCAACCGCCGCCAGGCCGTCCAGTTCATCGAAAGCGTCGCCGTCGACCTTGACCTCTGAGCCGGAACGCTCCGCGTCCGCGTCA
The DNA here is from genome assembly GCA_027459775.1 of Planctomycetales bacterium. Classification (GTDB taxonomy): domain Bacteria; phylum Planctomycetota; class Planctomycetia; order Isosphaerales; family Isosphaeraceae; genus JAKBAP01. The sequence continues at coordinate 426 of DAIDHE010000347.1, forward strand.
CCGAGAGCCCGCCATGGCCGAAAAAAGCGAAAAAAGCGACAAAGGCAGTAAGAAAAAAAACCCGGAGGCCAAGATCGACCTTGATCTGAGCTTCGAACTCGCGGCGGGTCCGCTGGATCCGTCCGCCAAGCGTTTTGACATCTTCTTGATCGACACCGGCTGGAACAGCGCGGTCGCCAAGCTGGTCCGCACCCACCTGGCGACGATCGCGCGGTTCGAGGAGCAGGATTCGTTCTACATCCTGACGCCCGAGCAGTCGATCGCGCTCATCAAGCGGGCCCCCAAGCTGATCGGCCACGACCCGATCATCCTGGTCTACGACCGCTACGCGCCCCCCGGCCGTAAGGATCGGGGCTATCGCGGATTTCGCCTGAACCTGGGGCTCATCAAGAGCCCCGAGCAGGCGGTCGCCCGGTTGCAGGAATTGCTGCGCTTCATCGCGCTCAACCGCACTGTCGTCCCCATGGACCGGGCGGTGCGGCGGGAATTGTATCGCGAAGGACTCGACGGCATGGTCAAGGTCTTGCGCGAAGCAACAACAGAGCTCATCTAAATGTGTTCTCCATTCCTCTGGGAGGTTCCATGAACGGCGAGGAAATCCCGATCACCACCGTCATTCTTGCCGCCGTCGGCGTCCTTTATTTCGGCTATGAGGTCGAGCGCCGGCGGCACAAGCTGCGCCAGGTTTTCAATGTCTTCGACCGCCAGGAGAGCGAGATCGCCACGATGCTCGAGGCGATGGTCGAGAACGGCTCGCTGCGGCCCTATACGGTCGGCGAGTGAGCGCCCCTGTTTTTCCCAGGAATCGCAACCCTTGGACGGAGGTCTCGTGAACGATCCAGCGAGCGCCCAACCGGCCCGGACGTCTTCGACGGTCGCACTCGGCCGACCGGATGGCGGGGTCGTGGTGCGCGATCCGATCGTGTTTGGATCTCGGCTGGCGGAGCTGGGTCTGTTGTTTCTCGAGCGCGTCTGCGCCTTGCCCGAGGTGGCGCGGGTGGAGATCGACGGCGATCGCGGCGAAGCGGTGGTCGTACCGCGTGAGACTGTGCTGCCGGTCGCGTTTCTCGAACGGCTGTCCCAGGCGATTCGCGGCGCGGCTCGAGACTCGTGCACCCCGGTTTCGGTCGGCTCGATCGGGCTGGATCTCATGGACGGGGGAAGGCGCGTCACCGTCCGCCGGCTGGGCTCGACCCTCACCACCTGGTTCGTGGTCCACGAACGATCCGGCCGGGTTCGTCTGCGACATCCCGAGCTCGCGGGCGACGCGTCGAGTTTTGAGCGGGCGCGGCTGGCCGTGCTCCACACGATGGGCGTCGTTCGGGCCACGACTTCGAAACTGACGGGATCTCTTTTGATCGAGTACGACCCGGCCCAGACGAGTGTGAGCCGGATCGTGGAGCGGCTCGATCGTGCGCGTCGGCGCGTCGGGCTCGAGGTCGCGCCCAGCGAAGAGAAGCCGCCGGGTTTCGCGCTTGCAAACGCGTCGCTCGTGCTGGCGGCGGCCGGTCAAACGCTCGCACCCGCGCTCTTGCCGGCGTGCGCGGTCTTGCTGGTGGGCTCGAATCTGGACACCTTCCGCGCCGCTGGCCGGCAGCTTCGCCGCGGGCAGGTCGGCCTGCCGGTCCTCTACACCGGCATCGTCGCCGCCACTCTCACGAGCGGCCAGTTCGTGGCCTCCGCCGCCATGAGCTGGATGCTCGCCTTCTGGCGCAGGGCCTATCGCGACTCGCTGGCGACCGCGAAGGCGTCGCTCCTGGGCGAGATCCTGGACCAGCCCCGGCACGCGCGGTTGGCCTCGGCGGCCGATTCCGAGGTCGAGACGGCGATCGAGAATCTCAAGCCTGGCGACGTGGTCGTGGTTGCGCCCGATGAGACCGTCCCCACCGACGGCCGGATGATCGAGGGCTGGGGTCTGTTTGACGAGCGGATGGTGATGGGTCGCGAGGGGCTGTCGCGAAAGCAGGCCGGCGACCTGGTTTTCGCCGGCTCGACACTGCGGGCGGGTCAGGCGTGGATCGAGGTCAGTCGTCTGGCGGCCGAAAGCCGATCGGCGGTTCTGGGCCGGGCCGTCCTGGCGGCGACGACCCCGTCCACGAGCACCCACGCCCCGACCGCCCAGGGCGAGTCGTTCGCGCACCCGACCGTCGCCCCCACGCTGGCAATGGCCGGGGTGGGATTGCTGTTGGGCGACGTCGCCGCCGCGGGCGCGATTCTGCGCCCCGATTACGCCACCGGCGTCGGGCTGGCTCATCCCCTCGAAACGCTGCAAGCCGTGGCCCTCTGCGCGCGGCACGGCGTGCTCATTCGCGACGCGGCCGCGATCGAGCGACTGAGCGCCGTCGATCTCGTGATCCTCGACCACCACCCCGCCCTCGAGCGGGCCCGGCTCGAGGTCGGCTTGGTGCGCGTCTTTGACGGCCAATCGGACGACGCCGTGCTCGCGTATGCCTTGGCGGCTTTTCAAGAGCTGGGCTGCGACCGCGCGACCGCGCTCAGGCGCGCCTGCCGCGCGCGGGGGATCGAGCCTCCGCGCGTGCTCCCTTGCGAATACGTCCCAGACATCGCGTTCGAGCACGAGGGCCAGCGGATCAAGGTCGGCGATCTGGGCTCTTGCGAGGATCGCCTGATGGTCGGCGTGAATGGGCGGATCGCCGGGCTGATCCACTTTCAGCGCACCGATCGCCTGGAAGCGGCCGCGACGATCGGCCGGCTCAGGGCGAAACGCGGCGTCGCCGTCGGTCTGGTGTCGAGCCAGCCCCAGATTGAGACGGCACGACTCACGGCGGCGCTTGATCTGGATTTCCACGCGGGCGGTTTTTCGACGAGCGATCGGGTCGACCTCTTACGAGCCTGTCGCGACCAGGGCCGCCAGGTCGCCTACGTCGGCGCGGGCCGAATCGATCGCCGGATCGTGGAGCTCGCCCACGTTTCGTTTTCCTACGTCGGCGACGACCTCGCGCTCGAGGACGATCCGGCCTCGATCTGGCTGTTGGGATCGTACGGAGCGGGTCTGTCGGAAGCCTGGGACGTGGCCCGAATCCACCAGCGGCGGGTTCGAACCGCGCGCGGCCAGGCCGTCCTGCCCAACCTGATCTGCGTGGCGGGCGCGTTCGCCTGGGGGTTCACGTCGCTGGCCTCGGTGGTCCTGACCAATCTGGGCACTTACACCATTTATCACCGCACTCAATCGTCGATCCGCCGGCTCGAGCGGCAGATTGACCGTTCGGTTCACAATCGCCCGTTCCCCGCGCGGGGCGCGGCCCCGCGCCCTTCGGTCGCGAAGCCGACCGCGCCCTCGCTTGCCGCGGAGCCCCAACCATGAACGACGCCATCCACGAGGCCCTGGTGCTCGAGCCCGCCCCGGACGAATCCGCCGTCGCGCCCCTCGACGCGGAGATTCTGATCGAGATCAAGAACCTGCCCAGGGAAGTGGGCGTCATGCTGCTCACCGCCGGCATCGTCGGCTTCATTCTGCCCGGCCCCGGCACTCCCGCGATCATCGCCGGCGGCATCGCGCTGTGGCCCAACGCGTTTGGCAAGGTCGAATCGTGGTTCGCCAGACGCTATCCCTTCGCCCACCAGAAGAGCATGCAGCAGATTGGGCGCTACTTGAACGACCTCGAAAGGCGCTATCCCAACTC
>DAIDHE010000370.1 GCA_027459775.1 Planctomycetales bacterium
ACGTCATGAAACGGACCAGCTCCAGAAACGCTGACTCGACCTGGCTGTGCCCTATCTCCACGTCGGGGTGGAGAAAGAGGCTCGGAATGTCGCACGCACAAGAGGAACCCAGCGCCGGTAATTTACGCGACTTCGCCGCGCGGCACAACCGTCCGCCCAGACGCCGCGGGAAAGCGTGGGATCGGCGGCCTTATTGCTCCACTCGTCCCGCTCCGGTCTGATAGGATTCAAGAGAAGGCCGAAGTCGTCGCCGGACGAGCATGAACATCGGGAGCCGCGCTTGACGGACGCTCAGCAGGGGATCTTGGTTGCCGCGGCCCTCGCCGTCATTGCCGTGGGCTTCATTTTCCTGGGGATCCGGCAACGGCGGACGACCTGGTCGGCGGCTTGCCGATGGCGGGAGCGGGATCTCACGAACGACGAGGAGTTCTTGAGAGCCTGCGAGATACCCGACGACCCGCTCAGGATCGCGCTGGCGCTCGCCGCGCGCCGGGCAATCGCCAAGCTGGCGACCGTGCCTCCCGAGACGATCCGGGCGACCGACACCTTCGCCCGCGACCTCGTCGAGTTGCCCTTTTGGGACAGTCTGGAGTGGATGGGATTCATCCTTGAGCTGGAAGATGAGTGCCAACGGATGACCCCCTGTCCCGACCTTCGCTACGATGCAATCGACTCGCTCAACGTGCCGTTTTCGGACCTTCAGGTCCGGCACGTCGTCAAGGCGGTCGCACTGTCAGCGCGAAACGGAGCGAGCTCGCGTATCGGCGCATAGGCCGGCTGCGCCCGCGAATCAAGGGGCTGTGTTGTCGGGGAAGAAGGACTCGACGTCATGTAACAGACCAGCTCCAGAAACGCTGACTCGACCTGGCTGCGCCCTATCTCCACGTCGGGGTGGAGAAAGAGGCTCGGAATGTCGCACGCACAAGAGGAATCGAGCGCCGGTAATTTACGCGACGCCGCCGAGCGAAACAACCGTCCGGAATCTGGCGTCGGCGTCCGTGCGGCTCTCGGAGGCGTTTACTTGAGCTCGACCGTGACCTTGGCGATCTTGCCGGAGAATCGGCCGTCGGGTTTGGCGTATTGCTCGGTCACCGGCGTGGCCAGGTCGACGCCTACGTCGGCGCCTTCGTCGGCCGAGAACACCATCGCCTGCGTCTCCTCGATTCTTCCCTCGGCGACTTTCTTGCCGTTCACGAAGATCGTGCCAGCGCCGCCCGCGCCGAGCTTGCCCCCGTCGTAGGCGAAATCGAATCGGATCGTCGCCTTCCCCGCCGGCACGACTTCCGTGGCCGCGATGGTGTGTTGACGCAGGCCCAGCCAGTTGTAGGTGTAGGTCGGCTTTCCTTGCTTCAGGTACAGGCTCCAGCCGCCGAATCGACCGGCCTGGCAGAGGATCACGCCATCGGCGGCGCTCGCGGGAACCTCAATCTCGGCCGTGATCGAGTGCGAGCGGTTCTTGAGGTTGATGAAGACGTTCTCGGACAGCCCGACCATGCCGTCGTAAAGCACAAGCGACGAGCGGCCCGCCATCAGGTCGGGGCGCCCGGCGAGCGCGGCGTTGATCCGCTCGACGCCGCGGTCGTCGAGCGGCAGCACGTGATTCTTGACCGCTTCGTTCAGGAAGATTGCTTGCATCGCCTTGAGCTGGGCGGGGTTCGCGCTGGCCAGGTCGTTCGTCAGGCTGAAGTCCGTCCGGGTGTCATACAACTCCCACTTATCCTCCTGGAGCGTCGCGCGGGCTTTCGGCTCCCAGGGCGCGCGGTGGACCGTACCGGCCAGCCAACCGTCGTGGTAGATGGCTCGGTTGCAGAAAATCTCGAAGTACTGGGTGGTGTGACGGCCCTTGGCCTCGGCCTGGTCGAAGGTGTAAACCATGCTCACGCCCTGGATCGGGGTCTGCGGGGTCCCGTTGACCGACCTGGGCTCGGGCAGGCCGGCGGCTTCCAGGATCGTCGGGGCGACGTCGATGACGTGGTGCCATTGCGAGCGAACCTCGCCCTGGGCCTTCACGCCCTTGGGCCAGTGGACGACCATCCCGTTGCGAGTTCCGCCGTAATTCGCGGCGACTTGCTTGGTCCAGGTGAAGGGCGTATCGCCCGCCACGGCCCATCCCGCGGCGTAGTGGCCGTACGACAGAGGGCCGCCCAGATCGTCGTAGCGCTTGAGGATGTCTTCAACCGTCTCATGCACTCCATTGAAGTAGGTTCCCTCGTTGAAGAGCCCGTTCATGCCCCCCTCCGCGCTCGCGCCGTTGTCGCCGAGGATGTAAAAGACCAGCGTGTTGTCGAGCTGACCCATGTCGCCGATCGCCTGGACCAGACGGCCGACCTCATGGTCGGCAAACTCGCCGTATCCGGCGAAAACCTCCATCTGGCGGGCGAAGAGCTTGTGTTCGTCGGCCGTGAGTTGGTCCCAATCCTTGATCGCGGCGGGCTTGGGGGCGAGCTTGGCATCCTGGGGGACCACGCCAAGCTGTTTTTGGCGGGCGAGCGTCTCTTCGCGCAGCCGGTCCCAGCCCTGGTCGAACTTGCCCTTGTATTTGGCGATCCATTCCTTGGGGACGTGGTGCGGGGCGTGGGTCGCGCCCGGAGCGTAGTAGATGAAGAACGGCTTGTCCGGCGTGAGCGATTTCACGGCCTTCGACCAGTTGATCGCCTGGTCGGTCATGTCGGTCAGAAAGTGGTACTGGGGAACCTTGGGCGGCTCGATCTGGTTCATGCCGTCGTAAATCGTGGGAGCCCATTGATTGGCCTCGCCGCCGATGAATCCATAGAACTTGTCAAAGCCGGATCGGGTGGGCCAGCGATTGGTGGGGCCGGAAACACTGACCTCCCAGGCCGCGGTCTCGTGCGACTTTCCAAACGCGGCGGTCGCGAAACCGTTGAGCCTGAGCATCTCGGCCAGCGGGGCCACGCTGTTGGGCCGTTGCCCGGTCTGGCCGGGGAAGGCCGTCGCGGTCTCGGTGATCGATCCCATGTTGCACATATGATGGTTTCGGCCCGATAGCAGGGCCGCGCGGGTTGGCGAGCAAAGCGCAGTCGTGTGAAAATGATTGTACCTGAGCCCACTCTTGGCCAGCCCTTCGGCGGTTGGCATGTGGATCGGCCCGCCGAAAGCGCTCGACTGCCCGAACCCCATGTCGTCGATGAGCACGACGAGCACGTTGGGAGCGCCCGCCGGCGCTTTCACTTCAAAGCGCGGGGGCGCCTTTGCATTCCGGACGTCGAAGACGGTGCTGGGGGGGATCTTGGGCTCCGGGATGGGGAGCGTTGTCCGGTCGAGGCTGGGCGCGGCCGCCTCGTGGGCGGCCCGCGCCGTCGGTCTGAGCGGGAAAGCTCCGCCCGCGATCAACCACCCCAGGACCGCTCCCAACCCGATCGGCGCCGCCATTCGCATTTTCGCCACGTGGTACACGCTTGCCCTCTTTGGTGAAGATCGCGATTTGACGAGTGAAAGGCATCAGACCCGGCGCACCGGATCGGCCTCAAGAGGCGTCCGCGCCGATCCGATGCCATCTTAGAGGTCGTCTAGAAAGCCATGGCAAAAGATGTTATGGCGGCGTCATGGACGCCAGAAACAGGTACGACACGGACGTTTCCGATGCCGAGTGGGCTCAGCTCGTGCGGGTGATTCCCGCACCCAAGCCCGGCGGCA
>DAIDHE010000390.1 GCA_027459775.1 Planctomycetales bacterium
CTGGCTCGGCAGGTCGCGACGCTTGAGCAAGGATTATGAGGGAACGACGTCATCGAGCGAGGCCTTTATCGAATTATCGATGATTTCTCTGATGGTCCGTAGACTCGTGACAAAACTGGCTTTCTAGACGACCTCTTAGGCTCGACAACGTCCGCTTGAACGGCCCGCGCGCCATGGTCGACGGTCAGCTTGGGAACTACGCGGTTCACCTGGGAAGCGCGATCGTGCATCGGCAACCCGGCGGTGCGATTTGCCTGGTCCCGGTGCATGCCCAGCACCGCGGCCGCCTGTTTCTGCCGTTCGCGGACGACGATCCCAAGACGGCGGAAGTGATCTCAAAGGTGATCATGCTAGCCCGCGACGCCGAGATCCGCGATCCCGCCGTCCTGGCCCAGCTCCGAGCGGCCCCGTGAGGGTAACGCGAGGCATCAGACCGTCTGACTATGCTCGCGAGAGGGTGAGCCAGAATGTTGACCGATGAGCAAGCCCGAGCCGCCCTCGCCAAGCTCCGCGACGTGGAAGGGTGGACGACCCAGCGGCTGGCGGCGCTGGCGAAGCTCGGGGCCCCGGTTCGCGAGCTGGGCCGGATCCTGCTTCGGCGGGATCCCGAGCGCAAGATCCCAGACACCGAGCCGCGCTGGCTGCCGCGGCGGGGCCTCCGTGGGGAAAACGCCACTCTTCTCGATCGGCTCTCCGAAGAAGAGCGCCGTTCACTCTGGCGAACCCTGTTCCCAAGAATGGCCCACACGCTCGAGCGGGCCTGGCGACGCCTCTACCACTCCGGATCCCAACGAGGGCCGTTTCGTTCGCCGCTCCATCCTGAGTTCACGAGCACGCGCCGATTTGAGTGGATCGGATCGGTCGTGGACGCGCTTCGGGGCTACGACCCAGACGTGGAGTGGCTCGCGGCTTGGGCCGCCCACCTGAGTTACCATCACCAGGATCAGTTTGGAATCGTGCTGGCCGCGGCGATCGACGCAGGGGGCGAGCCAGGGGAACGGGTCTATCAGATCCTCGTCGAGTCCGCGCGGGGAACGCATGAGATCGGCGGCATGGGCCGGCATGTCATCCTTGCCCTCTTGGTCGCGTCGCGTCCGGAAGGTTGGACGTTTATTGAAACAACGATCTTGCTGGCCGCCCAGCGCGAGGAGGGGCTCAGGCTCTCGACCCTGCGAACGGTCGACGAAGCGCATCCCGAGGCGTTTCGGCGAATGCTGCGGCTGATCGGCGATCACGACCTTGCCCGTTTCAGCTCGACGATTCAGGCGGCCAATGGTTGGTTTGGCTACAGGTGGGACTCCACGGCCGCCAAATTGGTGAACGCCGTGATCGAGCGGGTTCTGCTCTTTCTGGACGACGAGAGGGCTCGGACCGCGGCCATCCAGAGCGGCCCGGCCGAGTCGGCGTATCTGGCTCTGTGGTCGACCGGGTTTGAAGACGCCGTCGCGGCGGCTGAGTCGGCCGCGGGTTTACTGGCGGACCCCGATGTGGAGCGGCGGTTCGTCGCCGTCCACCTGCTTGGCCGACTCGGCATCGCTCCGGCCCAGTCGCATCTTGTGAGAGCGCTCGACGATCCCGACCCGCGCGTGGCCGTGAGGGCTCGGGCCTCGCTCAGGCTCGATTCGGCATACATCGATTGGCGGCCGCCCGAGGGGGTGTTCGAGGCGTTGGAGCGGTTGTTGCTTCGCGCCCCCGCGAAGGCCAAGACGCTCCCGGCGATCGTCTGGCCCCGGATGATTCTCACGATCGATCCGCACGAGATCGGCCTTGCTCTTCTCCACGCCCTCGGTGCTCGGCCTCCCGCGGCCCTGATTCCCCACCTCGAGCGCCTGCGCCCCGATTGCCGCCAGGGCGTGGCGCGACTGCTCGGCGCGCAGGCCCAGTGGGATGCGGCGACGCGCGCGGCGCTGCTGAACCTGGCCGGCGACAAGAGCCCCGCGGTTCGCAGGGAAGCCGTGAAGGCGCTGGGCCGCTTTGATGCGACGCCTGGCGAGGCGAAACGTCCGGAGCGGCCGTTGGCTTGGCAGCCGATCTGGGTATGGTGGTCCGTGCTCGTGATGCCGGAGAACACGGAAGTCCACATGGCCCTGGCAAGCGCCGATCGACCACCGGCCCTGGCCGACGATGAGAACCCCACGGTTCACAAAGCGACCGCGAAGGAGCCAATCCGCGATCATTTGACGCCGGCCGAGGCGGAGCACCTGGAACGACTCTTGACGCGAAAGTCGAGCGACCTGCGCCTGGGCGTGCTCGGCCTTTTGGCGAGCCAAGACGACGACGCGGCCCTGGCAAGCGCCGATCGACTGCTGAAAGCGCCCGAGCGTGAACCGCGGCTGGGGGGTCTCGAGCTCCTTCGCGTTTTGGCCCAGACCGACCGCCGTGTCGCGGACTGCCACGCCCGCGCCCGGGCGTGCCGCGACCAAAAGCTTGGCCCCGAGGAACAACGAACCATCGACGCGATCCTCGCGCCCGGGCGAAAACCGCCATACATGACGACGCCCTGGCCCCGTACCAATGCCTGACACGCGGCGGGGCTCAGACACATGCCTGCGCTTCCATTCAAAAGAGCCCGCGCATCGCCGAGCTGCTTGTCCGCCGCGACGACTTGAAGCGCCAGGCGTCGCGGATCCGGCTCTCGCTCGAACGAGCGACGTGCCGCGGCGACGGCTTCAGCGGCGTCGCGCCGCGCGACCTCGCCGCCCACCCCGTGCCGGCGCCAGATGCGAGACGTCCGGCCTCTTGATGCCGAGCAGGGTCGCGATGTCGCGCGGCCTGAGATCCTGGTCGGTGAGAATCTGGTGGATGTGAAATCCCAATCGCGACCGCGTGCACAATTCGTCGGCGTCCTCAAGGTCCAGGGACGGCGAAAATGTTGCCAGATCTCTCCTCGAGCTCAACGCCGGCCGGCTTTTCTTGCTCATGGTCGGCCTGCTCGTTCGTCGCTCACCGCCGTCGCCCCCTGGCAGCCCGACCCCGCCCCAGCGGTGCAGCCGAAACAGTGCGGTCCGGTCGCGATCGGCCGGCGTGTGAGAGCATCGATTGCGAACTCGTGGATCGTGTGCGGCCGGCCCTGCGCCAGGCCGAGCTCGAGCATCTGGTTGAAATCACAGTCGTAAAGCACGCCGTCCCAGCCGACCGAGAGCGTCGTGCGACACATCAGCCCCGCGACCGCCCGCGGATTGAACGATTCGACCAATGTCGTCATGTACTGATTCAGCTCGCCCGAGTCGACCAAGTCCTCGAGAAACCGGCTGATTGGCATGTTCGTGATCGTGTAAAGACGTGTAAAGTCAATATCATATCGTGTCTTGAGCTCCCGGCGATACGACGCCTCGAGCGAGGGCTGATCGGGGGGCGGTTTGGGACCGATGGGGTTGTACACGAGGGTCAGATCAAGCTCGCGGCCGTAGCCCAGGGCGTTCAGCCGCCGCAGGGCCTCGATCGACTGGTCAAAGACGCCCGAGCCGCGCTGGCGGTCGGTGTTTTCGGCGCGATAACAGGGCAACGACGCGACGATCTCGACCTGGTTCTCGGCCAGGAACTTGGGCAGGTCGTCAAAGCCGGGCGCGAGCAAGATTGTCAGGTTGCAGCGGTCGATCACCCGCGCGCCGGCGGCGCGCGCCTCCACGACCAGGCGGCGGAACTCAGGATGAAGCTCGGGTGCGCCTCCGGTGACGTCCACGACCGGGATCCGGGCCATCTTGACCGCGTCCAGACAGGCCTCGATCGTCGCGCTCGACATCGATTCGCGGCGATCGGGGCCGGCGTCGACGTGGCAGTGGCGGCAGGCCTGGTTGCAAACCTTGCCCAGGTTGATCTGCAGCACCTCGACGCCCGACGACTCGAG
>DAIDHE010000392.1 GCA_027459775.1 Planctomycetales bacterium
GGGAAACTGGGCGCTCTTGCCCACGCAGCCCGCGAACACCCCCAACCCCGCCACGCTCAACAGCCAGAGCGGAACTCGCCGCTGCGCGCCGGTGACGGGATCGGTCGCGACCGCCCCCGTGCCGGCTTCGCGCATCACGACTACTTGGCCGCCGTCGGCCTCGGTCGTCACGTTGAGCCGGCCCGACGGCTCGCGTAGACCGTTATTGATATCCTCAAACGAAAACGTCCCCAGCGTGGTCCACACGAGGCCCATCCCCAGCAGCATCCCCACGTCGCCCAGCCGATTCACGATGTAGGCCTTGGTGGCCGCGTCGCTGGCGACCTTATCCTCATACCAGAATCCGATCATGAGATATGACGAGACGCCGACCAGCTCCCAGAACAGAAAAATCGTGAACAGGTCGCCGGCCGCGACCAACCCCAGCATCGAGAAGCAAAAGAGCGAAAGAAAGGCGAAATAGCGGGGATAACGCGGGTCGTCGCGCATGAACCCGATCGAGTAGACGTGGATCAGAGTCGCGACGAACGACACCATGAGAAACATCACCACGCCCAGGTTGTCGACCGCCAGCGTGAGAGGCAGCGCCAATCCGGGCGCTTCTGCGCCGCCGGTCAGTCGGCCAGCCGCGGCGCTCCCGAGCCTTGCCCACGCAAAGTCGGCCTTCCAGACAACCGGTGTTTGAGCCGCCGCGGCTTCCGCGCCGTCGCTCGCCGCGCGTCGGGGCGAGGCGATCCAGGGTGCCTGAAAGGCGAAATAATCGACGAACCCCAGCAGCGACAGCAGGCAGGAAAAGCCGACCGCCCCCGTCGCCAGGTAGGCGTTCCACCGCCGGAGCGATCGAATGAAAACCAGCTCGATCGCGAAGGCGGCCAGCGGGACCAGCACCGCGATGAGATAGAGAACAGCCTGCCAGCTCATCAGCCTCGTCCCTTGGACATTCGGCGGCAAGAATCGCCGAGCAAAAACCATCGATCGACCCGGCGATCTGGGATGTTCGTCACTCGCCAGAGACCACGACGCACTCGTTCAAGAACGACCCGCGCCAGAGTCCACGCAACCGCCGCGACGCCCAAGAAAGCTCCTGAACTATGGCACAGACGGGCAACGTTTCGCAAGTCGTCGGGTCGCCGCGCTCGAGCCCTGGCCCAAGATCCCCGGACACGGATCAAAGGCCGCCCCGCGACCGCGAAAATCGCCCGGTTCGCGGCTTGAGCGCTTGGCCCAAGGCCGCGCCATCGGTAGACTACCCCGATGAGTCGTAGCGAATCGCCCCGCGGCCGCGTCGCCTCTTGACCTGGATGCAAACATCAGCTTGATTGTTCATTCCGCGCCACGTTCCACCCCTCGTCTGGAATCCATGAACCATGCCCACGGTGACCGTTGAAGGTGAAAAGTCGTTTGAAGTCGAAGCCGGCAAGAAGCTCGTGCTCGCCATCGAGGACGCTGGGATCGACATCCTGCACCGCTGCGGCGGCAATGCACGATGCACGACTTGCCGCGTCGAAATCTTGGCCGGCGAAGCGCCCGCCGCCGAAGCCCTTGAGATCGAACGGCTGGCGCGCGAAGCCGATCTGCCCCCCGGCACCCGGCTGTCGTGCCAGATCCGGGTCTCCGGCGACCTCACGGTCAAGGTGATCGGCCGCGCAAGCGCCGCCGGAATCACGCCCGGAACCCGGCCCATGGACTGAGCCAGATCGAGGAGAACCGCCACCGGGGCGGTCGCGCCGCTACTTGGACTTCCGCGGCTCGGAACAACGCTTACAGCGCACCAGGCGCCGCCGCATCTGGGTTCCGCAACGAGTGCAGCGATGATACTTGGTTTGCCCGAACTTCTTTTTCCGAGGACGAAACGACACGCGGCACCTCGCTTATTCCCAACCAATCGTGAAACCAACGGCGAGGATTCGTCGTCCGACGCTCCTCGTGAAACGGCGAGCGATGGAACTCGCCCGAGACCCACGATCTTAACCCGGGCGGAATCCTTCCGCCAGACCAACGAAGACGACCCGGGCTCAAACCGCCCAGAGGATCCTGAACGATGAACCAAGAGACGCGGCGGCGGGTTTCCCACGAACGGCCCGGCCGAGCCGGCGGGCTCGTGCTGGCGATCCTGCTGTCTGGCCTGATTCCGGCCGCGGCCCAGGCCCAGACCTTGCCGCCGGTCAGCGAACACGCCCGTGGGGTCCACGCCGCGGGGATGGTCTTCGACGGCCATAACGACCTGCCATGGCGTCTGCGGACCGAAGGCGATTTCGCCCTCCAAAAATTGGATCTGTCCCAGCGCCTCTCTTCCGGTCAAACGGACATCCCTCGCTTGCGTGAGGGGGGCGTGAAGGCCCAATTCTGGTCGGTCTACATTCCTAGCGAACACCCCGACCCCGCCATCACCGTGATGGAGCAAATCGACCTGGTCAAACGAATGGTCGCGCGTTACCCGTCCGCTTTCGAGATGGCCTATTCCGCCGAGGACGTCGACCGCATCGTGAAGGAGGGCAAGATCGCCTCCCTGATCGGCATCGAGGGGGGCGTGGCAATCCAGAACCGGCTCTCGCTCTTGCGCACCTTCTACACCCTCGGCGCTCGTTACATGACGCTCACCCACAACACCACCCTGGACTGGGCCGACGCCGCCGTCGACGCCCCCAAGAGCGACGGCCTGAGCCCCTTCGGCGAGCGAGTGGTGCGCGAGATGAACCGGCTGGGCATGCTCGTCGACATCTCGCACGTATCGCCGGCGACCATGGCCGACGCCCTGCGGGTTTCTCGCGCGCCCTTGATCGCCAGCCACTCGAGCGCCTACGCCAGATGCCCCTCCCCCCGCAACGTCCCCGACGACATCCTCGCCCTGGTCAAGCAAAACGGCGGCGTCGTCATGGCCAATTTCTACTCCGGCTTCATCGTCCCCGAATCCGGCAAGCGAATGCGCGCCAAGATGGAACAGCTCAGAGCCGAATTCCCCAACCGCGACGAACGCCAGAAAGCCCTGGCGAAATGGATGGAGGCGGAAGGCGGCAAGCTCGCTCGCGGCTCGTACCGCGACGTCGTCGACCACATCGACCATCTCGTTAAAGTCGCCGGCATTGACCATGTTGGGCTGGGCTCCGACTTCGACGGCATCTCGACTTCACCCGTCGGGCTCGAGGACGTCTCGTGCTACCCCCGACTGACCGAGGAGATGCTCGCCCGCGGCTACAGCGAAACCGACATTCACAAGATCATGGGTGAAAATGTGCTGAGGGCGTTTCGCAAGGCGGGCGAGGTCGCCCGCGCGCTGCAAGCCTCGACGCCCCCCGAGGTCGACTCAATCAAGCCCGAACGCCGCGGCTATTGACTTAAAGCGACTTCAGGTATTCGATCAGGTCGAGCCGCTCGGCCTCGGTGAGCCGATCGCCAAACCTGTGGCCGGAATTGGCCATGCCCTGACGCCCCGTGTCGACGATGAAACCAGCCTGGAACGGGGACCGTTTCCGCGATTGGGCGACCTGGTCGGGCGAAAGCTCGGTGTATTTCCAGCCGACCTGGCGAGCGTCGTAGTGCTCGAATGACGTCGACGGCGGCCGGGTGAACCGGGCGGGGCGGGTCTTCGAGTCCAGGAGCGCGTGCAGCGTCGGCACCGAGCCATTGTGCAGATACGGCGCCGTCGCCCAGACGCCGTCGAGCGGGGGCGCTTGATAGCCGGTCGGTACCGAGTCGACCTGACTCACTTCGCCAAACCACGTCGCGTTGTAGTGCGCCACCAGGCGGTCGGAAAGGCCGTGCAGCCGGGCGGGATCGGTGCCGATCACGTCGAGCGGGATGATCTGGTTGGGATATTCGCCCTGGGGCCCATAGGTCCCATGGCAGCGAACGCAGTGCTTGGTGAAAACCGCCAGCCCGCGGTCGCGCCTGGCCGCGTCGATCGGGAACGGATATCGGGGCGGCTCGAGGCTCAGGATATATGCTTGAACGTCGCGGAACGCGGGCTCGAGCGCCTTGAGCTGATCGAGGCTCTTTTCGCCCAGCAGGAATTGCATGTTGGTCCGCACCGATCGCGCGTCGGTGCGGCCGTCGTAATACATCGTCTTCTTGCGTTTCAAGTGCCACCACGCCGGGGTGTCGAGCTCGGGCAGATTGGCCCCCAGCGGCAGCGGAAAGCTGCGGACCGAAAGGTCGGGGTTGCGCAGCGACAGAAGCGCCGCCGCGATCTGCCCGGCGTTGTTCGTGCCCCGCGCGCTGTTGATCACGAACGTCGAAAACGGCGGCCGCCGGCCCATCGCATGGGTCAGGTCAAACAAAAGCGCTTTCAGGTCGAGCTGGCTGTTGCCCAGCCCGACATAGCTCTGGCCGCCGATCGAGCCGCCGTGGCAGACCATGCAGTCGATTTGCAGCCCCTTCTTGCCGCCATCCGGACCACGGCCCAGGCGCAGGCCCATGGGCAGCCCGTCGTTGGGAAATGGGGCGGGGTGCAGACCGTAGCGCTCGCGAAAGCGGGCCGCGTAGCCCGTGGGATCGCGTTCAGGATCGGGGGCCGGCTGGTCCCAGAAACGAGCCGCTTTCGCATAGACGGACTCGGACCAGTCGGCCTTGAGAAACCCCTCGAGCGTGAGCGCCCGCCGCCCTCGCTCGATGGCCGTCGGGTCGGGCTTTCGCACCCCCGCCAGCTCGCCCGCGCGGACGGTCCGGGAGACGACGCCCCGCACCACGAGGCCGATCGCAAGGCTCGCCAAGGTCAGAATTGAGAGTCGAATCGGCTTCATCGCGACCTCAAGGGTGTCGGGCTTCGATCCCTCCACTCCATCCGTTATAAGCCTCTCGAGGCCGATCGGAAATGGGCGCGCTTCGGGAATTGAGCAAGCCAAGCCTTGAGCCATGGCACTCCCTTCGAGAAATGCCAACTCCAGAGCGCCCGCCCAGCCCATCGGCTGCCCGTTGCGCCATGCGTCGCCCCATCCGGCCCCGGCCAAAACACGGCTGCCCGAGGTCGGCCCTGAGCATGGCACTCCGCGCGATTTTGGTCGAGTTGTGCCATTCACCCCCGAGACGCGATCGGCCGGCGCGAGTGCCAGAAACCTCGGACAAACGGATTCCATGGGTCGTCTGGCGACATGGCGCTCCAAGGCAGCTTTTGGGCGAGGCTTCGAAATGATCGGGTCCACAGCGGCGAGCGCCGATCGAAACGCACGCTTGTCGAGAGTGCCACCGTGGGCGCCCCCCCGCCGGCCCGTCCTCCCGAAGCCGGCCTCCGAGCTGTCGTTCGTGGACGAATTCATGACAAAGGGCCTCTGAAACAGGGATCCGACTGGGGGCGAGGTCGGTGCTGATACGGGGCTTGAGGTGACGGACCACAGGCACTCGCCGTTGGACAGGGACGACGGAACACGCTCGAAGACGAGCGAGATAAGACCGCGAGCTGACTTCCAGGAGCGTCCGCGTCGCGTGGACCGAAAAACTCCCGAACCCGATCGAAGCGCGATCGGGTGGCGAGGCTTGAGAGGGTGATTCTCACGACCGCGCTTTTCGCCTGTACTATCACTAACGCGGGTTTTGGCTCCCGATATTGCAACCCCATTGTATTGGCGCGACGACTCAGCTCAAGTGTTTCTGGTTGAACGAGATAAAATCTTCCAGAATTCTTCGTGGCGCCTCCATTGTTGCGCTCCCGCGGCCGGGTCACCTGGCCTGAATCCACCGGCTTACATGTACGTATTTATACATTAAAACCGGCCGCGGCCAAGGGCGAATCCGTCTGTCCGACTCGGATTAACATCCATCCTGGATTCAGAGGTCTGAAGCCGCGAGGCCGTTTCAGGACGACCTCATCCAGGCGTTTCAAGACGCCAGCCTAGGCCGAAATAGGGCCAGAGCGATCGTTCTCGGGGTCCGTGGGGGTAGGGCAAAGCGGGGTCGCTCCTGAATGTGAAGGGAAACGAGGGGGGTCTTGATACCGGATTCCGGGGTCTCGCCGACGGACCGGGTGCCAATAACGGAATCGCGGCCCGTTCTCGATTCCGAGACGGGACACCGATCAATGGCATCCGCATCCTCTTGTGTTTGGGAAATCGGAGTGGGTATCCGCGCTCAACTGCCACGGTGGGAGGGGAGGGCCTGCGGGGGTACACGAGTGTGGACGAAGCAGGGCGAACAGCCGAGATTGCCCAGACTGCTAGGGAGAATAGCAATGACCCCTGATCGCCTTCCCCACGCGCCACTCCTCGACTCTACGAGATCTTCGGCGCACATGTCCCATGCCCATCGACAAACTCAGAGAGCCTTACTTGCTCGCTTGAGCGGCATCCCAGATGAGAATCGTTCCATCGCCGCTCCCCGATGCGAGGTATCGCGACCTGGGTGAAAACACGACCGTGGTTATTCCGTCCTGATGGCCGTGAAGCTGACGCAGCTCCCGACCCTCCCGAACATCCCAGACCCGCACGGTCTGATCGTCGCCTCCCCAGGCGGTTTTGCGCCCGTCCGCGCTGAATGCCACAGTGCGTATGTAGCAGTCGTCAGGATTAGGTCGAGCCGGCGTGTGCCAGAGTTCTTTTGCCCCGTCGGCCGTCCACAATCTCAGGACGGCGTCAGCGCCGCCGATACCGATCACTCTCCCATCGGGTGAGAACGAAAGGGATAAGATGGTATCGTGGGATGCGGTGAATCGGCGGAGGGGCTGGAGCGTTCGCGCGTCCCAGATCTCGACGACGCCCCCATCGCCCGAAGTCGCAACCCGTTCACCGTCGCGGGAGAACTCGACGACATAAACCTTCGTATCGCGGCCGATCGTTTTCCGGCGCAAGACCTTCCCCGAAGCCGTGTCCCAAAGCACTAGAACCCCTTCCTCGCCAACTCCGGCGATCGTCGTCGCGTCCGGCGAGAAGGCCATTCGCGAGGTTTCCCTCGTCGCCTCCAAGGCAATTCGATGGATTAGCTTGCCGCTGCCGACTTCCCAGGATTGGACGGCACCCTCCTTTCCATCCCAAGTCGACGTGGCCCAGGTGAGGACGCGACCGTCGTGAGTGAAGGCGACCGGCCCCGTCAGACGACGGCGGCCTAAAGCGAATTCCTGCAGCTCCTTCCCCGTGGCAACGTCCCACAGCCGGAGGAAGCCGTCGTCACTCGTCGACGCCAGCCTTTTTTCATCCGGCGAAAAGGCAAAAGAACTGACGGCGCCATCGTGGGTCGTATACGTGAAGATCTCCTTTCCCGTGGCGACGTCCCAAAGCCGCGCCCTGATGTCGCCCCCCGATGCGATCCTTGCCCCATCGGGCGAAAAAGCAACGGCATCGACCGAGTGGCGAACGGCGATCCGCCGAATCTCCCTACCGGAATCCGCCTCCCACAGCCCCAGTTCACCCAACTCACTTCCCGACGCGATCGTCTTTCCGTCCGGCGAGAAGACTATCGAGCGAAAGGAGTCGCCAGCCCCGGCCCGCGTCCGCCAGATCTCCTTGCCTGTTTGTGGTTCCTGCACCTGGATGTGGGTCTCTGCCAATAACGCGAGCTTCTTGCCGTCCGGCCCGACGGCGATACCGTGGGTTCTCGTCTTAGGAGTGAAACGGCGCTGCTCGTCGCCCGTGGTAATGTTCCAGAGACAGACCGTGCGATCCGAGAATGCCGCGGCCAAAGTCGGGCCGACGGGGCAGAATGCAACCCCGATGACGCCGTCACGAAACCGCGGGAATGCGCGAATCTCCTTTCCGGTCTCGAAATCCCATAGTTTGACATCCCCTCCTTCTCCTCCAGAGGCCAGGCTCTTTCCGTCAGGGGCGAAGGCAATGCAGGAGACGAAACCCTCGTGCGCCTTGGTGACGCGGGACAGGCGACCCGAGGGCCAGTCCCAGATCCGAATGCAACCATCGTCGCAAGCCGCCGCCAAGCTGTTTCCGCTCGGTGAAAACGCGAACGTACGAACGCCATTGCCTGAGGGTAAGGCGTCGACTGGTGCCGGAAGTATGTGTGCCGTTCTGCCCGAGTTCGCTTCCCAAACGCGCAACGTCAGGCTATATCCCGCCGATGCCGCAGCCAGGTTTTCGCCATCAGGCGAAAAGGCAAGGGAGTCAATCGAATACCCGAGCCAGAACCTTAGGGTGCCAAACCTGGCGACCGCGCCCGCCGGAAGTCGATCCCCGTGGAGGTCGACCCGCTCCTCTCGCCTCTGGGGCTCTCCCGCCTGGGCCTGAGTCGGCCCTCGTAAGGGCTCACCCCACGCAGCACAACACCACGATAGCAGGACGACGAGAAAGGCCGACGTGTTTGCGAGCCCTTGATGCCGCGGTGAATCGGTCAGAGCGCACCCTTGCCGCGGAAAACAGGACGAGATCGCTCCCGTCGACGCATCCGGAGACCGACCGGTCACGATGGGTGTAGTCTCACGTCGCATGCATCGCATATTGCCGAATGTGCCGAGCACCAAGGGAAAGAAACACCGTTCGAATCCCGCGGACCTAAGTGGTCCTTTACACAATGGCTCTTCCGGCGTTCCGGGCGGTAGGCGGAGGAATCCCGCCGTAACCTGTTTCTGGAAAATAGCTTTGCTCGCTGAGGCGGATTCCCTGTTTAGGCTGACCGATGTGCCTGGCCTAAGAGGTCGTCTAGAAAGCCAGTTTTGTCACGAGTCTACGGACCATCAGAGAAATCATCGATAATTCGATAAAGGCCTCGCTCGATGACGTCGTTCCCTCATAATCCTTGCTCAAGCGTCGCGACCTGCCGAGCCAG
>DAIDHE010000393.1 GCA_027459775.1 Planctomycetales bacterium
GCGGCGACTGATCCCCAACTGTCTCGTCGGATCATGATTGTCACCGCCGAACCGCCCGTTTCTGGTTTTACTCAAGAATTGAACGGCGAGGACGGTCCGCTTTTAGCGGTGGAACCGCCCGATGCCGCTTGGCCCGTGCAGTCCCGCGAGATGGAACCCCAACGAGTGGGTCGGGTGCGACGCTGGACCGACGGGCCGCGACGAGTGGACGAATCGACTGGCGAACTGGTCGATCCTACCCCGCATCATCCCTTCGCGACGCCCCCATTGCCCTCCCTTTTCCAGACCCCCGACCTCGCGATGCCCCGATTGGCCTCCCTCTCCCTGACCCCCGATGTCGGCATGCCCCGATTGCCCTCCCTGGTTCAGACCCCCGACATCGGCATGACCCGAGTGCCCTCCCATGTCTAACCCGGGCAGCATCCCCAACCCTCCCGAGAGCAGCGCGCGCCCTTCGAGCAACTCGCAAGCCGCCTTGCGTTTCAGCGCCCCCCGCATCCGCCGGGGGGCGGGGGGGGTCGAAAACCACTGCAAGATCCTGTTCATCGAATCGTCCTCCATGACGCCCAAGGGTTCATCCTGTTTTATCCACGAAGGAGGCCGCGGCGACGGCGTGATCTCAAGGGTGCGGCGTCTGGCGACGAACAAAGGCCCCAGGCCTCCAGCCTGGCCGTCGCCGCCCGCCTCCAAAGGTGATATCGAGATTCCCATTTCGGACGCGCAGCGCTCTTCCCCTAATTTAACAATCCTTAACGGCGAGGGTGTCGCGGAAAGAATCGTGGAATCACTCAAGTCGGCGCGCAGCGCCTCGCTCGAATTCACGCCCTTTTGGTTAGAGCGCCGCCCGTGGGCCCGAAGTCCCGCGTTTTCCGGGGCGCCCAGAACCTGAGATTCTCGAACCTTGAGGTGCGTGATGGCATGGCGCAAAGCGAATATTTTCAAGGATTTACGGCGTTTGATTGGGACGAGCGGCTCCGCGCGATCGATCCAGCGATCCCCCGCGAGCTGGAAACGATCGAAGCGTCGCCTTCAGTTCCGACGGGTCGCGGCTGGCCGCCGCGGGCGCCGACGAGACCGTCCGACTCTGGGAGACCACCACCTGGCGCGAGGTCTTCACCCTGAGGGGGCCCAAGCACCGCATCCAGGTGGTCGCCTGGGGGCCCGATGGCGGCCGCCTCGCGGCCGCCTCGGCCGACGGGATGATCAACCTCTGGCACGCCGCTTCGGTCGGGCCGTAGACTCAGGACCCCATTCGCGGCAGCGATTCCCAGCAACCAGAGAGCGACCCTTCAATGTTGACGTTCCGATCGATCGTCTTGGCCCTGGTCACACTCGCGTTGTTCCCCTGCATCGCACCGGCCCAAGAACCCGGCGCCGCATGGGCGCCCTTTCAATTCCTCGTCGGCGAATGGCGGGGAGTTCCCCAAGGCAAACCCGGCGAGGCCGCGGGCGGTTTCACCTTCGCCTGGGATCTCGACCATCGCGTGCTGTCGAGACGCGGCTGGAACGACTCGCCCGCGACCGCCGGGCGGCCGGCGTCGTCGCACAAAGATATCATGACCATTTACCATGATAACGGTCGAGCGCACGCCGTCTATTTCGACAACGAGGGGCACGTGATCCACTATCGCGCGGCGATCTCGCCCGACGGCCGCTCGATCACGTTTCTTTCCGAGCCGACCGCCTCGGCCCCCGGCTTTCGCCTGGTGTACCACAAGGAAACGGACGACCTCGTGAAGATCGCCTTCGCGATCGCCCCGCCGGGGAAGCCCAACGGCTTCAAGATTTATCTCGAGGGCAGCGCCGAGCGCGTGAAGCCCAAACCGCCCGGAAAGTGAACGACTCAGCCGCCGGTCCTCGACGCGAGCGTCTGGCGGATGACCTTCTTGTCGAGCTTGCCCACGCTGGTCTTGGGCAGCGATTCCACGAACAGGATGTCCTCGGGCTTGGGGAGCTGCCACTTGGCGAACTTGCGGGCGAGGATTTCGAGGATTTCTTCCGGCGGGATCGTGGCGGACGGATTCTTGCGAACGACCAGGCAGACGGGAACCTCGACGCAGACGGGGTCGGGACGGGCGACCACGGCGGCCTCGAGCACGCCCTTGTGGGCCAGGACCGCGTTTTCCATGTCGACCGATGAGATCCACTCGCCCTTGCGCTTGATCAGGTCTTTTTTTCGGTCGGTCAGGCGCACATAGCCGAGCGGTTCGATGGCGGCGATGTCGCCGGTGCGAAACCAGCCGTCGGCGGTGAACGAGCCGCCCGCGGCGGGGTTGTTGTAATAGGCCCGCGCGATCCAGGGTCCGCGCACCAGGAGCTCGCCGGCCTGGACGCCGTCCCAGGGGAGCTCGATGTCGGCGGCGTCGACGATCTTGACCTCGACCCCCGGCACGGGCAACCCCTGGGTCAGGAGCAACTCGAGCTGGCGCTCGTGATCCCAGCCGGCCGCCGTGGATTTCAAGCGCGAGACCGTACCGACCGGCGACGTTTCGGTCATCCCCCAGGCGTGAATCACCGTGATCCCGAAGTCGTGGGCGTAGTTCTCGATCATCGAGCGCGGGGCGGCCGAGCCGCCGACCAGGATCGTCTTCAAGCTCGATAAGTCATACGATTTTTCTTGCAAGTGTTGATAGAGAAGGTTCCAGACGGTGGGGACGCCGGCCGCGCAAGTGACCCGCTCGGCCTCGATGAGCTCGGCCAAGGGCTGGCCGACGAACCCCGAGCCGGGCAGCACGAGCTTTGCGCCGCAGAGGGCGCAGGAATAGGGCAAGCCCCAGGCGTTGACGTGAAACATCGGCACCACGGGAAGGGCCGTTTCGCGCTCGCCCATGCCGCCGCCATCCACCATGCAATTGGCGAGCGAGTGCAGTACGGTCGAGCGGTGGCTGTAAAGAACCCCCTTGGGATCGCCCGTGGTCGCCGACGTGTAACAGAGGCCGGCCGCCGTGTTCTCGTCGAAAACAGGGTCGACCGCCTGTTCGGACGCGGCGGCGAGCAGCTCGTCATAGTCGAACGCGGGCGCTGGGGGCGTCGCCGGCTCGGGTGCGCCCCCTTCGTCGATCATGACGTACGCCTTGACCGAAGGGAGGCCCGGGCTCGCCTGAAGCTCGCCGAACAAACAGGCGAGCGACCGATCGACGAAAACAAAACGGTCCTCGGCGTGATTGACGATGTAGATGATTTGTTCCCGCGGCAGCCGGATGTTGATCGTGTGCAAGACAGCGCCGACCATGGGGACGGCGAAATAGAGCTCGAGGTGCCGCTGGCTGTTCCAGGCGAAGGTCGCGACCCGATCGCCGGGGCGAACGCCCAGGTCGACGAGTACGTTCATGAGCCTGCGCACCCGGCGGCCGAGCTCGGCGTAGGTGATGCGCACGATCCGGCCGTCGCCGCGGCGAGAGACGATCTCCTTCTCGGGAAAAACGCGCTCGGCCCGCCTCAGGATCGTCGAGATCAAGAGCGGATAATCCATCATCAACCCGTCCATGGCGTGCTCCCCGCTGATCAAGGATCGACCGCGCCGCCGGGCGCGGACTGCGATCGGGGGATGATAAACGAAAACGTGGACCCGACACCAGGAACGCTCGAGGAAAGCGCCCGGCCCCCGTGGAGCTCGACGAACGATTTCACCAGCGAGAGCCCCAGCCCGATTCCGCGCTTGCCGTACTGATAGTCGCCGGACGAGTGCCTGAGGGTGTCGAAGCCCGTGAAAAAGGGCTCGAAGAGATGGGGCAAGTCGCTGGGCTCGATCCCCTGCCCTTGGTCGGCGATACTCACCCGCGCGTGCGCGATCGAGCCCGGCTCGAGCGCCGCCGTCACGTGGATCACGCCGCCGTCGGGGGTGAACTTGACGGCGTTGGCGAGCAGGTTGACCAGGACGTCGGTGAGCTTGGAGGACTCGGCTTCGATGAGGCCGATGGCGGGGTCGACCACGATCTCGACTCGTTGCCGCCTTGACTCGAGATAGGGCGCGATCTGCTCGACCGCCCCCCGCGCCAGCACGTCAAGATCGACCGGCTCGAGCTCGAGCGCCTGGGAGAATTCGTGGTTGCGGACGAGCTTGAGCATCCGTTCGACGGTCCGGGCCAGCCGGCCGGCCGCCCCCGTGAGCCGGTCGACCCACTGCCGCTCGACGGCCGACGCGGCCGGGCCCTGCGAGATCTTCCAGAGCTCGAGCATCCCCAGCACCACGGCGACCGGCGTATTGAGCTCATGGCTGGCCACTTCGAGAAACGCCCCCTTGAGCCGGTCGGCCTCGACCAACCGCGTGTTGGTTTCCTGCAGCTCGGCCAGGAGCCGGCGCTTCTCCGCGAGCAGGTCGTGATGCTCGACCGCCTGCCGCACGACGGCCTGGAATTCCTGGGCGTCCCAGGGCTTGCCGATGTAGCGAAAGACGTGCCCGCGATTGATCGCGTCGATCACCGCCCGGATGTCGGCGTAGGCCGTGAAGAGCAGCCGGGTCGTCTCGGGGCGGATCGCCTCGGCCTCGCGCAAGAGCTCGACCCCCGACATCCCCGGCATGCGCTGATCAGACATGATCACATGAATGATCTTATCGGAATTGAGGACTTCCAGGGCCGAGGCGGCGTTCGAGCGGGTGACGACCTCGTAGTCCATCCGCAAGAGATCGTGGACCGTGTGCAGCAAGTCGGGCTCGTCGTCGACCACGAGCACGGTGGGCTTGCTCGCCGGCCGCGGGGGTGAGATGCGGCGGGCCGCGGTTGAGATTTCCTGGGACGAGTTCCGGGACGATCCGCCCGGGGGCGGGGACGAATCCCTGGCTGGGCCGACCCAGGATCCCGGACCGCTCCTGGCCGTTTTCTCCTTGGTCAAGACTCGGCCTCCGGCAAGACGGGACGGTCTCCAGGGTCGTTCCGCCCCGCCGTCTCCCGCGGGGCGAACCGCTTGATGAGCGTCACCTCGTTGCCAGGGTCGTTATAGCTCATCTCGTCGACCATCCCCTGACATATGAGCAGCCCAAACCCCCCCGCGCGGAGACCCAGTTTCTCACGCACGTCGAGGTGCGTGAAGGGGTCGCCCGGCAGCGCCGCGTGGGGCAAGTTCGATCGATCGAAGCCGGCCCCTTGATCCTTCACCACGATTTCCAGCCGGTCGTCATACACCCGATAGGTGATGTTGACCAGCCGCTCGGATTCGTGCAGGTTGCCCCACTCGATGGCGTTCTGAGCCATCTCCATCACCGCCTGGCGGAGCTGGACCACCTGATCCGACGCCAGCGGCGTCGCCTGGCAGACCAGCATGAAGAAATCGTTCAGATCCTTGAGAAAATTGATCTCGCTGTTGAGCTCGACGTGGATTTCGCCGTGCAGCGAGCGGTGCTCGATGCTTTGTCTCCAGGCGCGGGCCGATTCGATGGCCTCGAACAGGTCGTCGACGCCGTAGGGCTTGGTGACGTAGGCGTTGGCCCCCACGCGAAAGCCGTGGACGCGATGCTGGACGTCGTTCAAGGCCGTGAGCATGACCACCGGCAGGAGCATGGTGACGCGGTCGGTTCGCAGTCGGCGGCAGACGTCGAATCCGTTGATGTCAGGGAGCATGAGATCGAGCAGCACGACGTCCGGAGTTTGTTCTCGGGCCAGCTTGAGGCCGGTCTCGCCGTCGCCGGCCAGGATCGCGTCGTAATCCCGCAGCCGAAGAATGCGAGCGACCAAGTCGGCTTGTTCCGGATGATCCTCGACGATCAGCGCCGTTTGCATCGCCTCAACCCCCGGCCAGTCCCGCGGCCACGAAACGCCGATCAAGCATCTAAGAGGTCGTCTAGAAAGCCAGTTTTGTCACGAGTCTACGGACCATCAGAGAAATCATCGATAATTCGATAAAGGCCTCGCTCGATGACGTCGTTCCCTCATAATCCTTGCTCAAGCGTCGCGACCTGCCGAGCCAG
>DAIDHE010000396.1 GCA_027459775.1 Planctomycetales bacterium
ATCCTCCGGGATCGAATCCGTGTGGTCAGTCACGCCGACGACAAAAGCGCTCGACGTATTCGCCGAGACCGCCATGTCATCCTATCAGATTCCCGATCGTCACGTCGACATCGGTAAACCGAGGCATGTCAATCAACCTAAGTACGATTCGTTCATCTCATTGTCAAGACCAGGAGTTTTTTCGATTCTTGATTTTCGATTCTCGGCATCGTCCCCGGGGCGGATGTCGAGGGTCTTGATCGCCCGCGTCTCGCTCGGCGGCCGGGATCGCGGCCTTGCTGATTCCTGTCGCGGGGCTGTCCTTTCCGGTAATCTACCCCCCGTGCGAGTGCGCGCCGCGGATCGTCCCGGCGGGGGAGCGGCCAATCCAGGATGCGCTTCCAACAATCGAGAATCAATAAACCAGAATATAAGGGATAAGCAATGAGAATCCTGATGACGGGCGGCTACGGCTGCATTGGGAGCTGGGCGGCCAAGCTGGTGCTCGAGTCGGGGGGCGAGCTGGCGATCCTGGATCTGAAGGAGGATCGGCACCGGCTCGAGCTTATTCTGGATCAAGCGCTCATCGAGCGGATCCGGTTCGTCGCTGGCGACGTTTCCGACCCTTTGACGGTGGCGCGGGCCGTCGACCTAACGGGTTGCGACCGGATCTTGCATCTGGCCGGCCTGCAAACGCCGACGTGCCGGGCAAATCCGATCCTGGGCGCGCGGGTGAACGTGATCGGGACGTTGGCGGTCTTCGAGGCGGCCGCCGCGAAAAAGGACCAGGTCGAGCGGGTGGTCTATGCCAGCTCGGCGGCGGTGCACGGCCCGCCCGACCCGGATTCGCCCGGTCCGATCGGGGATCTCGTCCGCCTCGCGCCCTTGTCGCACTATGGCGCGTACAAGGTGTGCAACGAAATGAACGCGCGGGTTTACTGGCTCGAGCGCGGGGTGACAAGCGTGGGGCTCCGGCCGTGGACGGTCTACGGCGTGGGCCGCGACTTCGGAATGACGAGCGAGCCGACCACGGCGATTCGCGCAGTCGCGCTCGGCCAGCCCTATCACATCAGCTACGGCGGCCGGCAGGATCTGCAATACGTCCGCGACGTGGCCGCGACGTTTCTGCGGGTGCTCGAGGGTCCGTTTTCCGGCGCCGAGGCGTTCAACATGCACGGCGCCGTCGAGCCGATCGAGTCCTTCGTGCAAGCGCTCGAGGACGCGGTTCCGGAAGCGAAGGGCCTCGTGACCCATGGCGACCGTCAGTTGCCGATCGCCCCGGACCTCGACGATTCTCGCCTGGAAGCCGCCTTCGGCCCGCTTCCACGCACACCTCTACGCGAGGGCATCCGCGAGACCTTCGAACGCTTCGTGGAACTCAAGCGGCAGGGACGGCTCGAGGCTTAACGCCGGCCTCTCGAGTGTCACGGTTGATGCTCGTGATGCCGCGCGGCGGTGTTGGCGCGGCCCAAACCGTGGACTTGGAGATCTCCTCGCCCGAACGCTTCGAATGATGTCAGTTCGGCGAGGTTGCGGTACTCGTCAGCGGCGAGGTTGCGGTACTCGTCAGCGGCCAGGGCGGCGGCAGCGGCAAGAATCGCGTCCCGCTCGACGGCCGGCAGTCGTCGTGGTTCGCCGGCTGTCCAGCGACGCTGCGTATCGACCGAGGAAACGGCCTTGAGCTTGCCTTGAGCAGGAACACCTCAAAACACGTCAAGAACAGGCGATTTTCACAGAGGCATTCTCTGCGTTCAGGGCGCGGGCGGCCCGCGTCATCGTGCCGCCCGCGCCCGTGGATTCTCGGATCAGGGCTTGGCCGGCGCCGCGGCTTTCGGGGCCGGCGCGGCGGCCTTCGGGGTCTCGGCGGGCGGCACGGTTTCCGCCGCCGGGAACAGGTCGCGGGGGATCGGCTTGATGTCGATCTTGGCCGTCTTGCGCTCGGCCGTCACCACGTTCTTCTGCAAGTCGGCGCCGAATGCCTGAAGGATGACCGCCTTGTTCTGGTCGAAGTCGATCTGTTTCCCTTCCTTGCGGTCGGTGACCATGATCAGGTGATAGCCGTACGGCGTCTCGACCGGGTCCGAGATCGCCCCCTTACGCATCTTGAACGCGACATTGGTGAATTCCTCGATCAGTCCGGTCGTGAGTGAGAAATAATCGAGATCCCCGCCCGCGCCCCCTTCGTTGGCCGGGTCTTCGGAATACTTGTTGGCCGCCTGGGCGAAGGTCAGCTTCTTGTCGTCGATCTCCTTCTTGATCGCGACCAGCTTTTGCCGGATCTTCTCCTTGTCGGCCTCGCTCGCGTCGGGGTCGGCCTTGAGCATGATGTGGCTGGCCCGGACCTGGGTGCCGTTGAAGAGGTCGCGGTTCTCGGCGACGAATTTCCGCAGCGCGGCGTCGGTGGCCTTCGCTTCCAGGTATTGCGCCCAGCGAATGCGGTTCTCGTATTCCTCGCGAATGCTCTCCATCGAGATGTTGTTCTGCCGCAGCGCCGTCGGCAAATCCTGATTGTCGGCCTTGAGCTGCTGCTTGAGCCGCTCGATCTCGGCGTCGATCTTCTCGGGCGGCACGACGATCTTCTGCCGGATGAGGAACTGGGTCAAGAGCTTGGTGTTGATCAGGCTCTCAAGCGTCTCGCGATAGACGGCCTCGCGATCCTCGGGCTTGGGCGCGGGATAGTGGCTCAAGAACGTGATCACCTCGCCCTTGGTGATCGAGGCCGTCTGGCCGCCGCTCGTGACGGTGGCGACCACATCGGTCAGGCCGGTGAGCCCCGACCGGCCGGCCGCCCCGGTGACGGGCGCTGGGGCAGGGGCCTGCGCAGGCTGCTGCGTCTGAGCAACCGCCTGGACGGCGGGCAGGGCGAACAGCGCGGACAGCAACAGACTCGCGGTCCGTGGCATCTTCCATTCTCCGTTGCATTGAGGACAGTCGGCGCATCCATCGAAATGGACACAAGATCCGGCGAACAAGTCGACGCCGCTCGCCGACCCAGACGGGCCGCCGAGCGACGTCGGATTATTCGATTATACGGATTTTACCGATCCCCGCCGCGCCAGTATCCGCCATTTTTCGGAGTGTGGACGTCAGGCCATTTCTCGGAGTGTGGACGTCAGGCGGCCTGGAGCCAGCGGTGGATCCGCCCGAGCTCATCGTTCCAGTGGGTGCTCAGGCGGCGGGTGAGATAGGACTCGAAGACGAGGTCCAGGGTCTGCGAGAGATGCCGAAGGCTTTCGAGCCTCGCGATCCGGGCCTCGTGCGGCGACTGTTTGCCCTCGGGCTTGGGAAGCGAAGCGTTCGAGACGGCAAGGGTCTCCGCCTGGAGCGTGAGCTCGAACTGCGCCCCCTGGCGGACCAGGATCAGGCCGGCCTTGCGGGGGAGCTTGCCCGATTGCAGCGCCCGAAGCGCCTCGGGCAGCCGCGCGGGCGAACAGTCGGTGAGCTGGTCGCGCCCGGTCTCGCCCCGGGGACAGTCGAGGGTGAGGGTGCGGGCGAGCATCAGGGTGGCTTCCGAGCCGTCCGAAAGCAACAGCGTCTCTCCGTCGTTCTGCAGCCGGTGCCAGAGCCACACCAGGAATTCATTGCCCAGCGCGTCCAGGCTCGAAGGGTCGTTTTCGTTCCACGCGACCGCGCTTGAGGCTTCGCCCGAGCCGACCAGCCGCAGTGGGCCGCCCTCGAGCATCGCCATCGCGCGGTCGGGGTCGAACCCGGCGGCCGCCGCGGCCGAGCGCGCAAGCTCGCCCGCCGTGATCGGCTCGAGCGGCCGGTCAAAGGTCTCGCGAAACAGGGCGACCGCCCGATCGAGGACCGAATTCGTGGTCGCGCCGATATAGACGACCCCGCCACGCGCGTCCCACAGGATCGGCGTGTGGCTTTTGCGCTCGAACCGGCCGTCGGCGGCCTCGCCCTCCAGCCTCGCCTTGGCCGCTTCCTTGGCCTCCGCGCGCTGGGCCTTGGTGGCGATCCCGCTGGGGTTCATCTGGGCGCGGGCTTCGATCTCGATCTGGGTGTACGCGCGCAGCAGCGAGCCCGGAAGCTTGTCGGCGTCGATCCGGATGGCCAGGTGCAGCGCGTCGTCGACGACGTTCTTGGCATAATCGATGGTGGTGTCGAGCACGTGATCGCCGCCGGCCCAGCCGGTCGCGACGCCGTCAGCGCCCCGGCCGCCCCCGTGGAGGCCGATGAGGTGGGCCCGGGCCTGCTCGAGCAGCTCTTAGCCGAGCGGCAGCGGGGCGGGGCCACTGGTGCGGTACCGGGTAAAGGTCAGGCGTCCGTTCCAGAATCCCATGGCTCGTCTCCTCGAGGCGCTCTTGGCCGACCCTCTCCGCGAGGGGCGGTCCAGCACGACGGCCTCGGCAACCCTTACATCGGGCGACGACCGGCCCGCACTCAAGCCTCGCACTCCCCCGCTCGACCCCGACCTGACCCCATGGCGATGTCTTGCCGGTCAGGTAAAGTTGGTGAACTGGAGAGGGTAATCGGGTCCGTGCGCCTTCATATAGGCCATCACACTTTGCAACTCGTCCTTCTTCTTCCCCGTCACCCGGATCTTGTCGTCCATGATCTGGGCCTGAACCTTGAGCTTGAGCTGCTTGATCTCCTTGATCAGCCTGCGCGCGTCGTCGACGTCGACCCCCGTGTGCAGCGTCAGGGTCTCGCGGACCGTGTCGTGGGTCGCGTCCTCGATCTTGCCGCGGATCAACGACGCCGCCGGCACGCCCCGCTTGGCCATCTTTTCCTTGAGAATCTGGATCACCGTCTCGAGCTGGCCCTTGTGGTCGCCCTCGATCGTGAACGAGGCTTCCTTCTTGTTGAACTCGATCGAGGCGTGGGTTCCCTTGAAGTCGAACCGCACGGCGATCTCGTGCTGCGCCTGAACGACGGCGTTGTGCAACTCGGCGTGATTGATCTCGCTGACGACGTCGAACGAATGGTTGTCGGCCATGGCGATCCGGCTCCGAACGGGCTTGAGGCCCGGTGAAAAGTGGTGATGAAGAGCGATTTTACCGCTTCGATCAACGAGCGCCCATGAGCGCCCGCAAGAGCAAGCCAGCGCCCCCGATCAAAAGCGCGGGCGCGACCAGCCTGAGGATCTGGCGGGGCCCGCCGCCCGAGATCCGGGCCGACATCATGACGACCGCGGCGGCCGGGCTCATCGTTCGGCCGAAGTGCGCGCCCAGGGCCGCGACCGAGCCCAGCGTCATGGGATCGAGCCCCAGCGAATCGGCCTCGGGAATGAAAAACTCCATGACGGCGACGGCGGGCGCGATGCCCGTGCCCGAGACCAGCGCAAGCGCCCAGGGAATGACCATGGCAACGACCATCGCCGCCGCGGGCGCGCCCGCGATCGAGTGCGTGGCAAGCCCGACCAGCCCGGTGCTCTGAACGCCCTCCGCAAAGGTCGACGCAGCGACAATCAGCGAAATCACATGATAATATCCCTGGCCGGCCCCTTCCCAGAACGACGCCGCCAGCCGGCCCACACTCCTGATGTCGGCCAGTCCCGCCGCGACGATCCCGATCACCATCGCAGCCAGGATCTTGGACGGTCCCTCGAGCGGCCGGGTGATCGCATTCGGACCCACCAGCCCGTCGGCCAGAAGCAGCACGATCGGCAACAGCGGCACCAGGGCCTTGAAACCGTTGATCGACGGCTCGGCAAGCGCTTCCGCTGGCGGCAAGGGCACGGTCGCTTGCCGATGAGCGCGCCGAGTGGAAAGAGCCCAGAAAGCCAGTAACGCAACCGAGCACGCGGTCAGATTCAGCGGGATCGTGCGCGCGACCACCTGAGCGCCAGGCTGGCCCGTGAGCTCGGCCAGCTTGCGGATCTCGACAGCGCCAGGGTTGTAGAGCTCGCCCCCCATCGACGAGCCCAGAAGCAGCACCGCCCCGGCCATGGCCGGCCTGAGCCCGCCAGCCGCGAGCAAGGGAACCAGGATCGGACCCAGCACGGCGGCCGTGGCGGCCTGGCTGACAATCGTGGTGTTGATCAGATAGCCCGCGACGACGCCCCCTGGCACGAGCAACATCCGCAGCCCCCGCAGCGGCCGCACCAGCAGGCGCACCAGATGCTGGTCGCAGCCGGTCAGGCGCAAGACGTGCGCGAACCCCATGGCCGAGCAGATAGGCACGACCGTCCCCGCGTTCGCCATCTCGGCGACCGTCCGCTTGAGCATCGCCGGCAGCCCGGCCTCGACCAGGAACAGCGGGATCGCGCCCAGGAACAAGGCAAGCCGGACGTCCACGCCGCGAAACGCCGCAACCGTGACCCCGGCCAGAACCACCACCGCGAGCGTCACCACCGCCCCGCCCGACGGGCCGCCCGCGCCGGCTCGAGCCCGCTCGCGCCGGCCCAAGACGACCAGGGCCGCCACGACCGCGACCACGACCATCGCGAAAACGATCCGCTGCGCGCGGCGAACGGCATCAGGGGGGCTGG
Source organism: Planctomycetales bacterium (assembly GCA_027459775.1). Classification (GTDB taxonomy): domain Bacteria; phylum Planctomycetota; class Planctomycetia; order Isosphaerales; family Isosphaeraceae; genus JAKBAP01. The sequence goes on from DAIDHE010000396.1 coordinate 6,419, forward strand.
CGGGCTCGCTCATCGAGCGTCCACCGATCGCCGCGCAAGGATCGGCAAGAGCGTTTCCAGGTCCACGTTCCCCCCGGAGAGAATCACCCCCACGCGCAGCCCCCGGGCATCGATCGCCCCTTCCATGAGCGCCGCGATCGGGACCGCGCACGAGGGCTCGGCCACCAGCTTCAGCCGCTCCCAGATGAAGCGGGTCGCGGTGATGATCTGGTCTTCCGTGACGGTGACGATGCGTTCGACCCGGCGTGAGAACACGGCGAACGGCCGGACCCCGACAGCGGTGGAGCGCAGACCGTCGGCGATCGTGGCGGGGTCGCCCGAGACCTGGATCACGCCGGCCTCGAGCGAGCGCCTGGCGTCGTCGGCGGCCTCTGGCTCGACCCCCACGACCCGGGGCGCGGGGCTCGATCCGGCCGCGGCGAGCGCCGTCCCAGCCAGGAGCCCGCCCCCGCCCACCGGGCACATCACCAGGTCGAGCGGGCCGGACTCGGCGATCAGCTCGAGCGCGGCCGTCCCCTGGCCGGCGATCACGCCCCAGTCATTGAAAGGGTGCACCATGTGATAACCATAACGCTCGATTTCCTGGGCGGCGGCCTGGTCGCGGGCGGCGAAGTTCGGCTCGCAGAGCACCACCCGCGCGCCGTAGCCCAGGGTCGCCTCACGCTTCACGGCAGGCGCCGTGCGGGGCATGACCACGCACACCGGCACATCCAGCAACTGGCCCGCGCACGCCAGCGCCTGCCCGTGATTGCCCGACGAATGGGTGATCACGCCAGCCGCCCGCACCTCAGGCGAAAGCATCAAGAGAGCATTCATCGCGCCGCGGAACTTGAACGCACCGACTTTTTGAAAGTTCTCACACTTGATGAACACCGAGCAACCGCAGCGGTCGTCGAGCGTGCCCGACGTGACGACCGGCGTCTTGCGCGCCCAGGGAGCGAGCCGCTCGGCCGCCCGCTCCACCTCGACTGGACCAATCGCGGCCTCGACGACAACCCCTTTTTCCTCGGCCGACATGGCGATGACTCCCAGGCTCAGTAAGCATGGTCTTCCTGGCCGCCCGACTCGTCGACCAGGGACGGCGGAGGCGCGGCCCGGTGGACCTTGCGACTCGCCCGTTCCGCGGCCAGCCGCTCGAGCGCGGCCTCGAGCGGCGTCGCGCCCGAGTCCCCCTCGACCCGGTCGCGATACGAAACGGTCCCCGTCTCCGCCTCCTTGGCGCCGACCACCAGCATGACCGGGATCTTCTCGAGCTGCGCGTCGCGAATCTTGGCCCCGATCTTCTCAGCCCGTAGATCGACGCTCGCCCGAAACCCACCCGCCCGCAGCCGCGCCAGCACCGACCGCGCGTAATCGGCGACCTTGTCCGAGATCGGCAGCACGCGAACCTGCTCGTGCGCAAGCCAGAGCGGAAACGCCCCGGCGAAATGCTCGATCAAAATCCCCATGAACCGCTCCATGCTCCCCAGCGGAGCCCGGTGGATCATCACCGGCCGGTGCGGGTGATTGTCCGTGCCGATGTACTCGAGGCCGAACCGCTCGGGCAAGACGTAGTCGAGCTGAACCGTGCCAAGCTGCCATTGCCGGCCCAGGCAGTCGCGAACGATGAAATCGGCCTTGGGACCGTAAAACGCCGCCTCGCCGGGCGCCTCTTCAAAGGGCAGGCCCATCTCGACCAGCACCGAGCGAATGTCGTCCTCGGCCGTCCGCCAGACGTCGCCGGCCGCTCCCTGGTATTTGGGATCGGCGGGGTCACACTTGGAAAGCCGCACACGATAATCCGACAGACCCAGACATGAGTTCAAGAAAAACTGCGTCATCTCCATCGTCGAGCGAAATTCCTCGCGCACCTGCTCGTGGGTGCAAAACAGATGGGCGTCGTCCTGGGTGAACCCGCGCACCCGCGTGAGCCCCGACAATTCCCCCGATTGCTCGTAACGATAGACCGTCCCGAACTCGGCCAGCCGCAGCGGCAGCTCGCGATAGCTCCGCGGCTGCGATGCATAAATCTGGATGTGATGCGGGCAGTTCATCGGCTTGAGCAGATACTCCTCGTAATCACACGTCTGCTCGAGATAGCCGATCCGTCCTGGCGTGTTCATGTCGAAATAGGACGATGCCGTGGTCTGGCCCGGGGCGGCGGGGATGCGCTCGGGGATTCCGGCCTTGGCCAGCAGGATCCGCTGGCGGTCGTCGTCGATCGAGCCGGCCGTGAGGCCGTCCAGCAATTCCTTGGCGGCCGAGTCCGAGGGCATCTTGAGCGTGGGGAATTGCGAGTCCTTGTAATAAGGATAGTGGCCGCTGGTCTGGTAGAGCTCGATCTTGCCGATGTGCGGCGTATACACGGGCAAGTAGCCGCGCTCGATGAGCTCGTCCTTGATGAAGCTTTCGAGGATGCCGCGGACGATGGCCCCCTTGGGCGTCCAGAGGATCAGCCCCGGCCCGACCAGTTGCGAGATGGTGAACAGGTTGAGCTCGCGGCCCAGCTTGCGATGGTCGCGTTTCTTGGCCTCCTCGATCAGGGCCAGGTACTCCTCGAGGTCTTTCTTCTCGAAGAACGCCGTCCCGTGCAGCCGCTGAAGCATGGGGCGGTCGGTGTGGCCTTTCCAGTACGAGCCGGCGAGCGACAACAGCTTGAACGCCCCCACCTTGCCCGCGTGGGGGATGTGCGGGCCGCGGCAAAGGTCGACGAACTCGCCCTGGCGGTAAAACGAAAGGACGCCGTATTTATAAAGTTCTTCGTCGATATGTTCAACTTTATAAGTCTGGCCGAGGTCGGCGACGAACTGGCGGGCTTCGGGAACGGGAAGGGTGAAGCGTTCGAACGGCTCGGCGTCCTTCACGATCCGGGCCATCTCGGCCTCGATGGCGGGGAAGTCCTGGTCCGAGAGGGTGCGGCCGGGCAGGTCGACGTCATAGTAAAACCCGGTCGCCGTGGTGGGTCCGAACGCGAGCTTGACGCCGGGAAAGACCCGCATGACGGCCCGGGCCATGACGTGGGCCGTCGAGTGCCTGAGCACGTCGAGCGCCTCCCGGTCCCTGGACGTCAGGATCCGCAGCTCGATCGGATCGCGGCCGTTCTCGAGCGGTCTGTCGAGATCGACGACCACGCCGCCGGCCGTCGCGGCAATCGCGGCGTCGGCCAGCCGCTTGCCGATCCCGAGCGCCACATCGCGCGGGCTGGTCCCCGCCGGATATTCCTTGACCGAACCGTCGGGCAGCTTGATCTGAACCATCGCCGATCGCATCCTCGAAACAGAGAGCCTCACCGCCTCGCGACTTGCGCGCGACCGCTAGCCTACCGGACAGAGCCCCTTGCTGCCAATGCCGCGGGGCCGTGAGCGCCCGGCGGCCCGAGCGCCTCGGCTCCCGAGCCGCGAGGGGCGCAAACGACGAGCCCGACTGACATGCCCTGATTCACCGGCTCACGTTTCGGACTCGGATCCCGATGCCGAGCATCGAGCACGACGCGCCCGCGAGTCGATTCCGGAAGACGAGCGGAACAAATGGGCGCGTCCATGTAGGAAGAACGCAGGGTCTTCAGCGGAGAGGCACGTCGGTCTTTGCTGCTCGGCCGGTACGTGGTAGCTTGCGTGGACTTCTTGAGGAGACCTTCCGATGACGATGGCTCGCAAGCACCTGGTCGACCCTTCGGTGACTCGCTGGTATCACTGCCTCACGCGCTACGTGCGTCGAGCGTTTCTGCTCGGCGAAGGACCGAAAGACTGCAAACAATGGATCGAAAAACGGATCGAGGAATTTGCTCGAATCTTCTCGATTTCGGTGGGCGGATTCTCGATCCTCGACAACCACCGCACCTGCTGTGAGAAGTCTTCGGCTCATCATTCTGATCGGTCAGGCCGATCCCAAACGGGATCGCGGTGGCATGGGAGCTAGTGTAGCGCTTCGCTGATTTGGGAACTTATCTGATGGTTTATGCGTCTAAGAGGTCGTCTAGAAAGCCAGTTTTGTCACGAGTCTACGGACCATCAGAGAAATCATCGATAATTCGATAAAGGCCTCGCTCGATGACGTCGTTCCCTCATAATCCTTGCTCAAGCGTCGCGACCTGCCGAGCCAG
>DAIDHE010000399.1 GCA_027459775.1 Planctomycetales bacterium
GCGAGGACCGTCACAATTCGCCCACCGGGACGGTGTTGTTGAATGCGCTGGCTCGGATCGCGACCGCGACCTGGGTCGCACGCGAGGAAACGCTTGAGGCGCTAGAACCCTATCATGTGCTCACGCTCGAGACGATGAAAAAACGCTTCCATTATCGTAGGCCCGGTTTGTGGATCCTGATGGCTCGAGTGTGGCGCGCCGCCCCAGGGTTCACGATCCCGATTCGACCGCGAGACGCGGGCTGCAAGACCTGGATTACGCTGGACCAGCCGCTGCCGACCGCCGATCTCACGCCAGCTCTCGACGATCCGGCCTGGTCGCGGACGACCCTCGATCTCGATCGCCTGCTTTCTGATAACGAATGATAATATCTATGTTAATAGTACACAGTCGCGGACTTCGCCTGCCTGGGCTTGTGTCATCCTCCGTTCGTCGAGGCGCCCCATGACGCCGCGGGTGCTGATTCGCGAGGCCAGGGATTACCCCGCCACGTTCGTGCTGTGCGCGGTCTGGTTGGTGGTATTCGCCGCGATGGTCGGCGCCGCGATCCAGGACGAGGGCCCGATCTCGTGGACTCGGCTCCTGGTCAGTGGGATCGGGTCAGGCCGGCGATTCGGGGATCTTTCGCTGGTCGACGTCGGCCGCGGACAGGTCTGGCGGCTCGTCACATGTAACTTTGTGCATTTCAGCGTGCTTCATCTCGGCCTGAATCTCATCGCGATGTATCAGCTCGGTACGCTGGTCGAGTCGTGGTACGGCAGCGCCCAATTGCTGGCGGGCTATCTGCTGACGGGCGGCCTGGGGAATCTGATCGGGGTGGCGATCCGTTGGGGGCTCGCGCAGGACCCGCGGATTCATTCGGGAGGGGGCTCGGTGGTCCTGATGGCGCTGGTCGGTCTGTGCGCGGTCGTGGGCTGGCGCGCGCGCAAGCGCATCGGCGCGGGCCTTTTTCGCCAGATGATGATCTTGCTCGGGCTGACGTTCCTGCTCGGCGTGGCCTTTTCGCATTCGATCGACAACTGGGGTCATCTGGGGGGTGCGATCGTGGGGGCCATGCTGGGGCGGATGCATTGGCTGTGGCTTGCGCGTTATGCTCGTCCCAGGGCCTGGGGCTCGGGGGTGCTCGCGACGATCGTGTTCGTGTCTTGCGGCGTGATTCAACTTGCCAGCGACATCCGCGAGCGCCCGCTCCGGGAACAGCAGCGGCTGGCGCGCAAGCTGATCGAGCACGAGCGGCTGGCGCGGTCGCTCGCGGTCGCCGGGGTGTTTCTCAAGCAAGGCTCGGACGCGAGCAGCCTGGCCGCCGTGCTCGACCGCCAGGAGGGGGCGCTGGGGCGCGAGTGGTCCCCTTCGCTCGATGTGCTGCGGGGCTTGCTCAATGCCTCGGCCAAGGGCAAGCTCACGAGCGCCGAGATCGATCAATTCGAGCAGCTCGCGACTCCTCTCATCAAACAATCCAAGCGCGAAGCCCTGCGCATCCGAGGGTCGCTCTATCAAATCGAGCGCTTGAACCCCCGGCGCTGAGATCCTCTTAATCGCCAGGGGCTCTTCGGGAATGCACTCGCTTGCGCGTCCAGCTTGTCTGTGGTTGTCGCGGCCTTTACAAGACCGACGCGCAAGCGAGTGAGTATCAGAAGCAGATGTGCTATCAGGAACGAACGCGCTGGCGCGTGGGGGATGTATTCTGACGACCGCGACGGCTCGAAATCCAAGCCCGAAGCGTAAGCAAGTGCATATCGGAAACCCACAACTCCGTCGCACCCCGGGGAATCACGGATTCCTGACTGTCCCAGGATCGATCGAGCCAGACGCGGACGCCGTGTCGGTTCGAGGCCTTGGCCCACTGGGAAGACGGACCTTGGGATCCTTCGTGGGGGTTTCCGCGACCTTGGCCGGCGACGGCTTTGTCATGGCCGTCAGCGTGCTCTTGAGGCGAGCGACTTCAGGGGAGACCGAGACAGGTTTGGCCTTGGCCTGGGAGACCGCGGGGTCGAGCTTGGCGCCTTTCGCCGGCCCGTCGGAACCGGCCCGCGTTTTGTTGGCGTCAGAGATTAGTTGTATGCTCACAGGCGGTGTAGAAGTATCCGTCGTGATCTCGACGCCCACGCGGGCGGCGAGAAGAACGCCCTGCTTTCGGGTGTAGACCAGAACGCTCTCGTGGTCGGAAGCGCTGACGTTCGGGCCCCGGAATCGATCGCGGTGTTTGATGATCGTCCACCGGACATCGGCGCCAATCAGGAACCGGCCATGTGCGTCGGCGGCTTCGAGAGTGCGGTAAATGACGATCGAGTCGGTGACCAAGAGCCCCGCTTGCAGACCTAGTCCGACCCCCCACGACCTGACCAGTTCGGGATCATCCCACCCCCCGTTTTCCCCTCGGCTCAGGAAGACTCCCCGGCCTTGCTTCCGGCCCAGGCCGGTCATGCTCTCGACCATGTGGGGCATGATCAGAACGCCCTTCGCCTCGCGCAGGAACCGCGCCGGAATGCCGGAATCGGGCTTGGAGGCGATTTCCTCGAGCAGTTTCGTCGCTTCGACCACGGCGGACGTCTCGTCGCCCGCGCGCGCCATCGAGGCGATCACAAGAACCAAGATCAGGATCAAACTCGGGAGCGGCCTGGGGATCATCGATCGACTCCCTTCAAGGAATCCGAGGAGGGGCGGCGCGCCCACGGGAAGGCATGTCCACGAAAACGAACCGAACGGAATCTATTCCTTCGCGGCAAAGTGGCAAAGGCCAGGTTTTGCGAATCGATGAGGGCGTGGCGGCCATTTCGCCTTGACGCATTTCGCCTCGTGGCGTAATTACAGCCCACTCGCTGGCGAGTCGCTCACTTGCGCACCCATCCGCGAGAACGCTGAACTCACACACAAGAGACGAATCGTCGCTGATTGAGCGGACTTTTCCAGACCACGGCCGCGACCCCCGCGCCACGCCACGAAACCGCGCCTTTTGCGTTTGAGCCAGCCCGCGTTCGAGACCGCCAGGATCGGCATCCCATGAGGTGGAACCCATGGTCAGGCACGGATACGCCGCATTGTTATTCCCGCGCGTCAAGCCCCCAATTCGGCTTCGCAGGCCGGCGCTTGAGATTCTCGAGTCGCGACGATTGCTCAGCGACGTGCGGTGGATCGCGCCGACCTCCGGCGACTGGAACACGCCCGCCGACTGGAGCACCGGCCAGACGCCGGGGCCGGGCGACAACGTGGCGATCGACGTCCCGGGCGTGACGGTGACCGTCTCGTCGGGGACGGAGACCGTCGGATCGATCACCAGCAGCGATCCCCTCGTGATCAGCGCGGGGTCGCTCACGGTGAGCTCGGGCGCATCGACGTTCACGGGCGGTCTGACGATGACGGGCGGTTCATTGACGGCCGATGGATCGGGGGTCTCGCTGACCGTGAGCGGAACCACCAGCGTCACGTCGGCCAGTCTTTACGCCCAAGATGGCGCGACTCTCGGTTTGCCCGGCTTGAGTCGCTATTCGAATCCCGAGCCGGCTTACCCCGCGTATCCTGGTCCCACGACATTCATGGCTTCCGGCACGGGCTCGGTCCTCGCGCTTCCGGGTCTGACCGCGATGGGCGCGCTCAGCGCGAAGCTCTCGATTCAGGCTCAGCAAGGGGGCCAGGTTCTGGTTCCCGCCTTGAGCGCGATCATCAGCTCCTCGGCCGTCGCTCAGATCACGTCGAGCGGCGCGAACAGTGTGGTCGATGTTTCCGGACTGAAGACTCTTGACGACGGCCTGACCTCGCCGTCCGTCGACTCATGGTATTTTGACGACTCACTCTCGACCCTCGACTCTGGAACCATCCTGGACGGATCTCTTCAGACTCTGAACGGGGTCAATGTCACGGTCGACGGTGCGTCGACGCTTGCGGCGGGGCAGTGGACCTCGTTCACCAATGGCAGCATCACGTTGAACGGGGGCGCGTACAACCTCTCAGCGCTCGCGAACATCACGGGCTCGAGCGTCGTCGTGAGCGCGGGCAGCCTGACGCTCCCGGCGGTGACGACCTACGCGGATGTCGGACTTCCCTACCCGGCCTACCTCGACGTCAACGTCGAGACGACTTTTCAGGCCAACGGCCCAGGCGCGGTCTTGAGCCTGCCGAATCTCGTATCCCTCGGCCAGATGTCGGGTACGCTCCAGATTCAGGCCGATCAGGGGGGGCGGACGCTGCTTCCCGCGTTGGAATCGATCGACACGTACGCCGATATTATTGATACCGTTCAGATCACGGCGGATGGCGCGACCAGCGTGGTCGACCTCTCGGGGCTCAGGTATTTCGTCAATCCCTTTGGGAGCGGCTCGGACGAGATTTTTGCAACGAATTCCGGGACGATTCTGGATGGGTCGCTCCAGACCTTGAGTGGTGTCAACGTCACCCTTGACGGCGAACCGACCATGGCCGTCGCGCAGTGGACGTCGTTCACCAACGGCAGCATGACGGTGAACGCGGGCATCTATTCGCTTTCGGAGCTCGCGACGATCACGGGTTCGAGCTTCACCGTGGATGGCGGCGAGCTCGTGCTCTCCGCCGCGACGAGTTATTCCAACCCGGTGTATTTCCCCAGCACCACGTTTCAGGCGACCGGCTCGGGGTCGGTCTTGAGTTTTCCGAATCTGACTTCCCTGGGCTCGATCGGCGGCAAGCTGGTGATCGATGCCTCGCAAGGCGGGCGTACGCTGCTTCCCGACTTGACCGCGATCGACATCCCAGAGATTGTTCAGATCGCCGCCAGCGGCGTGGGGAGCGAGATCGATCTCTCGGCGCTCGAGACCTTCGACCTTACGGCGCAGCCCAATTCCTACAACGATCCGGCGAACACGGGCTTGCTCTCGGCCACGGAGTCAGGGGCGATCCTGGATGGTTCGCTCCAAACCCTGAACAATATCGAAGTGACCTTGGACGGTAGCGGGGCCATGGCCGTGGCCCAGTGGACGTCGTTCACGAATGGCGACATGACGGTCTACGGGGGCGATGAGACGCTTACCAGTCTCGCCGCGATCGGGGGTTCGAGCTTTGACGTGTACGGTGGTGGGAATGGGAGTGCGAGCCTGATTCTGCCGGCGGTGACGACTTATTCCAATTCCTGGAACGTCAACGCGAGCTCCTTTCTGGCAAGCGGCTCGGGGTCGGTCCTGAGCCTGCCGGCCCTCACGTCCCTGGGTTCGATCGCCAACAGTCTGGTGATCCAGGCCGAACGGGGAGGCCAGACGCTGCTTCCCGCATTGACGGCGATTGGCAGCGCGGTCAGCAGCCAGGATACGGTGCAAATCACCGCGAATGGCGTGAATAGCGTCGTCGACCTCTCGGCGCTCAAGGAATTCGTCAGCCCCTCCATGACGTTCAACCCCTACAACTCGGACGAACTTTCGGCGATCGGTTCAGGGACCATCCTGGACGCCTCGCTTCAGGCTCTGAACGGCGTCAATGTCACCCTTGACGGCGCCCCGACCATGGCTGTCGCCCAGTGGACGTCGTTCACCAACGGCAGCATGACGGTGAACGCCGGGGTTTATTGGCTGTCGGAGCTCACGACGATCACGGGTTCGAGCTTTGATGTGAATCCGGCCGGCAGCCTGACGATCTGGGCGACGTCCTATTCCGATCCCACGGGCTCGGCCTCGACAGACTTTCAGACGATCGGCTCGGGCGCTGTCTTGAGTTTTCCGTTGCTGACGACCCTGGGATCACTCAACAGCGCGTTCTCGATCCAGGCATTGCAGGGGGGCCAGACCCGGCTTCCCGCCTTGACCGCGATCAACACCACTCTCGGCGGCCAGGGGAGCGTTCAGGTCACGTCGGATGGCGCGAACAGCGAGGTCGACCTCTCGGGCCTGACGGTTTTCGTCGGCCCTTCCGCGGGCGCGGGATCCTCGAGCCTGGACGGGTTTTTCACGGGCAATTCAGGGGCGATCCTGGATGGATCACTCCAGACCTTGAACGGGGTCGACGTCACCCTTGACGGCGCCCCGACCATGGCCGTGGCCCAGTGGACGTCGTTCACAAACGGTACCCTCACGGTGGACGCGGGCGTTTATTGGCTCTCGGAACTGACGACGATCACGGGCTCGAGCTTTTTCGTGAACTCCGGCAGCCTGACGGTTTGGGCGACGAGCTATTCCCAGGATAACGGCCGTTCCCCGAACAACAATTCGATCCAGGGAATGTTTGAGGCAAACGGCCCGGGCGCGGTCTTGAGCATGCCATACCTGAGTTCCCTGGGCGCTGTCGCGTACGGCCTGGATATCTTCGCCAGCCTGGGGGGCCATACGCTGCTCCCCGCCTTGACGGCGATCGACGGCACCGTGGTCAGCCCCGAGAATGTCCAGGTTCTGGCGGATGGCGCGAACAGCGTGGTTGACCTCTCCTCGCTGACGACTTTCGTCGAAACGCCGGAATCGCTTCCCGAAGGGTTTTCAATCCAGGGGGGCGAGATCTCGGTCCAGAGGGCAGGCACGATCCTGGACGCTTCGCTCCAGACGTTACGCTATGTCGATGTGACCCTGGACGGTACTGGGATCATGGCCGTCGCTCAGTGGACGTCGTTCACGCATGGCGGTTTTCTGGTGTCTGGCGGCGCGACCGTTCTCTCGGGGCTCACGACGATCACGGGATCGAGCTTTGAGGTGGACGGGTATGGGCGCCCGAACGCGAACGCGAGCCTTACGCTGCCGGCGGTGACGACGTTTACGAGCGCGGCGGGGACGGGTGAGTTCTCTTTTCAGGCGTATGGCGCGGGTGCGGTGCTGAGCCTGCCGAATCTGACGTCGCTGGGTTCGTTCACTGGCGATCTATCGATTCAGGCCGATAACGGCGGCCAAACTCTGTTTCCCGCCCTGGCGGCCATCGAGAGCACCCGGATCGCTCCGTGGACCGTTCAGATTTCCGCCAGCGGCGCGGGCAGCGTCGTCGACGTCTCGGCGCTGACGATCTTCAACGACGCCGGTCTTCCCAGCATTTCCGGGGCCGGAACCATTGTGGGCGCACTCTCGGCCACGAATTCCGGGACGATTCTGGATGGCGCTCTCCAAACGTTGAACAATGTCGATGTGACGCTGGACCAGACGGCGACCATGGCCATCGCCCCGTGGACGTCGTTCACGAACGGTGAATTTCAGGCGTACGGGGAAGTGTATTCGTTGTCCAGGCTCAAGACGTTCACGAGCTCGAGCTTCGTGGTCGATTCGTACGGCGTCGCGCCGTCGCCGCCATCGAGCTCGATCAATCCCACGGGCTCGCAAGGTTCCACTTTTCAAGCGAATGGCTTCGGAGCGGTTCTGAGTTTTCCGAGCCTCACGTCCCTGGCCTCGCTCGAGGGCGATCTGGTGATCGAGGCCTTGAACGGCGGCCGAACGCTGCTTCCCGCCTTGACCGCCATCAACACCGCTCCCGATTCCGTTCAGATCACGGTCAACGACACGGGCAGCGAGGTCGACCTGTCGGCGCTCACGACTTTCATCGGCGGACCCGGATCGACGCTTTCGGTCACGTCATCGGGTACGATCCTCGACCCGGCCTTGACCGAGCTGGCGGGCCTGAGCGTCACGATTGACAGCACGGCTGCCATCGACGCCAGTCTCTGGTCGTCGTTCACGAACGGGAGCCTGACGGTCACGGGCGGGTGGTTGGAACTCGCGGGGCTGACGAACGTGAACGGAACGAGCTTCGTCGTCAACGACGCCGTGCTCTCGATGCCAGGCGTCACCCGTTATTCCAGCGAGATCGGCCCGAGCAGTTTCACGGTCCAGGGCTTGGGCGGCACACTGAGCATGCCCTATCTGACGACCGTCGATCTCAGCCCCCAAGGCACACCGTGGGACGTGAACGCCATCTGGGGCGGGCAGATCCTTCTCCCGTCGCTCTCCAGCGTGACGACCACGGCCGAGAACCAGTCGGGGGCCCATTTCAGCGCGGTCGCCGCGGGAAGCGAGATCAACCTCTCGAGCCTGACCACCCCTCCCGGAACTGTCGCGAGTTTCACCGCGACGTACGGCGGGACCATCCTCTTGCCCCCGCCGCCGCCGGTCGCTCTGGACTCGGTGCGGCTCATCGAGAACAAAGCCCAGAAAGTGACCGAGATCCTGCTTACTTTCAGCGGCCCACTTGATCCTGCCACGGCCGACCAGGTCGCCTCCTATGCGCTCTCCACTCCCGGAAAGAATGGCGCATTCACGGCCAAGAGCGCGGGGGTCATCCGGCTGGGGAGCGCTCTTTACAACGGAGCAAACGTGGTGGCGCTTGATCCCAAGAATCCGTTCACGCTTGCCAAGCCGGTTCAGCTTCTCATTGCGGGCGCCTCGAAAGGGGCGACAGGCGGCTCGGTGGTCGAGGTTTTGACCAAGAACACGCCCCACGGAGTCGTGCGGCCGCCGAGGGTCGTCAAGCCGGCCAGGAACAAGATCCCATCCCCGCGCGAAGTCGCCCATGCGGCGCACGACGCCGCGATCACCGGGGGCGAGCGGGTCGCGCGCCGGCTGTCGCCGCGGATCGACCTCGCGCTTGCCTCCGTGCATCACGATCATCGACGGGGTTGAGACGTTCGCATGTGATCATCCTAGTCCGGCGGCGATGCGGGCGGCGACCCGTTCGATGAGCCTGGCCAGGATGGGGGCGGCCTTGCGGCCGGCGTCGAGGACTTCGTCGTGGGTGATGGCCGCGGCGGTGACGCCCGCGGCCGAGTTTGCCACGAGCGCCAGCGCCAGAACCTCGATGCCCGCGTGGCGGGCCGTGATCGCCTCGGGAACCGTCGACATCCCCACGACGTCGGCCCCCAGGCCGCGCAGCATGCGGATCTCGGCGGGGGTCTCGTAGCTCGGGCCCGGAAGACACGCGTAAACGGCCGAGGCCAGGTCGAGCCCGATCCGCTTGCCCTCTTCCTTGACCGTGGCCCGCAGCCGTCTGGAATAGACCTCGGTCATGTCGGGAAACCGCGTCCCGAGCCGATCGTCGTTGGGGCCGCGGAGCGGGTTCGCACCCAGCAGGTTCAGATGATCGGAAATCACGACCAGCATTCCCGCGCGCAGGTCGACCCGGATGCCGCCGGTCGCCGCGGTGAGGATGAGCGTCTTCACGCCCAGCCGCTCGATCACCCGGACGGGGAACGTGACGGCCTCGAGGTCGTGCCCCTCGTAATGGTGAAACCGGCCCTGAAAGACGATCGCGCGCGCGCCCCCCAGGCCGCCCATGAGCACCTTGCCCTCGTGACCGGCCACGGTGGTCCGGGGGAAATGCGGGATCGCGGCGTAGGGAACCGCGAGCGGATCGGTCAGGCGATCGGCGACCACGGCGAGCCCCGAGCCCAGCACCACGGCCAGGTCGTGAGGCCCAGCGGCGTTCGATCGCAATAACGCGGCCGCCTCCTCGGCGCGATCGAAGAGCCCCAGGTTGTGCTCGGATAAGATCATATCAAGATCCCTGCAATACACGCCGAGAGATAATTGGCGAGGGTTCCGGCCAGGAGCGCGCGCAGGCCCAGCCGGGCCAGGTCATGCCGCCGTTCGGGGGCGAGCGCACCGATGCCGCCCAGCTGGATGCCGATCGAGCTGATGTTGGCGAACCCGCACAGGGCGTAGCTCGAGATCACGAACGAGCGGTCGATCAGCGTGTCCTTCATCTTGCCCAGGTCGTTGAAGGCGACGAGCTCGTTGACGACGGTTCGGGTGCCGAGCAGGGTTCCGACGGCCCGGCAGTCTTCCCAGGGGACGCCGAGCATGTAGGCCACCGGGGCCATCGCCCAGCCCAGGATGCCCTGGAGCGACGTGCCCAGCCGCGCGAGCCCCAGGTTGACGAGCGCGATCAGGGCCAGGAACGAGATCAGGATGGCGGCGATGTTGAGCGCGAGCTGAAGGCCGTCGCGGGTGCCGCGGGCGGCGGCGTCGAGCACGTTGGCGTCGCTCGAGATCTCGGCCGCGTGGAGGGATCCCAGGGTCTCGGGCGAGCCGGTCTCGGGCACGAGCATCTTGGACATCAGGATCGCGCCCGGCGCCGTCATGATGACGGCCGTCAAGATGTGGTGGGCCTGGACGCCGGCGGCGAAATAGGCCGCCATCACGCCCCCCGAGACGTGCGCCATCCCGGACGTCATGACGGTCAAGAGCTCGGACCGGGTCAGCCGCGGCAGATAGGGGCGGATCGTGAGCGGGGCCTCGGTCTGGCCCAGGAACAGCGAGGCCGCCACGTTGAGCGATTCGGCCCCGCTCGTGCCCAGGAACCTGGCCATCACGAATGCGAACCCGCGCACCACCCACTGCATCACGCCCAGGTGATAGAGCACCGCGAACAGGGCCGCCACGAAGATCACCGTCGGCAGCACGCGAAACGCGAACACGAACGCGGCTGGCCCTTCGGGGTCGACCAGCGGCCTGCCAAAGACGAACTCCGCCCCCACGAGCGCGCACCCCAGGATCGATTCCACCGCCTTGCCCGCCGACCGCAGCGCCATGATCCCCGCCGGCAAGCGCAAGACCGCGAGCGCGAACGCCCACTGAAGCACGAGGCCCCAGAAGACGACCCTGCGCGAGATCGCGCGGCGGTCGTCCGAGAGAAACACCGCCACGCCCAGGATGGCGGTCATTCCAAAAAGCCCGCGCAGGCGGTCGGCGAGATCGACGGGGTCGATCGATTCAGGCAGCGAAAACTCCTTCGTCCAGCGGCCGATCGAGATCTGATAGAACCGCCGGACCTCGACCGGCTGGACCGTGATCTTGGCCGGCGGCGCGGGGGGGGGCGGCGGGCGATCTTCGCGATCTTGCGCGCGGGCCGACTGCGCGGCCAGGATCAGGAAAAACAAGAGGGCGGGCGGAATTCGCATCGAGCCTGGCTTTCCACGTGGGTTCAGGGACCGGAGGTTTTCGCGGGAGAGATCGCGATTCGTTCGACCATGAGGGGCGCGGGCTCGACCGCGTGATCGGCGATCTCGAACGCCTCTTGGATCAGCACCCGAGCCTCATCGAGCCGCGATTCGCCGTCATGGTGCAGCGTGCACAGGGGCTCGCCGGCGGCCACGCGGTCGCCGACTTTCTTGTGGAGCATCACGCCGACCGAGTGATCGACGCCGTCTTCCATGCGCGACCGGCCAGCGCCAAGAAGCACGGTCGCGTGTCCGATGGGTTTGGCGCGGGCGCGGACGACACAGCCGGAGCGCGGAGCGAGCAGGGGGGTCTGATGCCGCGCCCGCGGCAACAGCCCGGGGTCGTCGACCACCCGCGGGTCGCCCCCCTGGGCGGCGATCACCCGGCGAAAGCGCTCGAGGGCGGCGCCGTCGTCAAGCGTGCGCTGGCAGACCGCGCGGGCGGCCTCGATCGAGGGTTCGAGCCCCGCCATGAGCACCATCTCGGCCGCCAGCTCGAGCGAGAGCGTCATGAGATCGGCCGGCCCCTCGCCCTTCAGGCACGCCGCGCACTCGATCACCTCGAGCGCGTTGCCCACCGCCAGGCCCAAGGGCTCGTCCATCCGCGTGACCAGGGCCGTCATCCGTTTGCCCATGCGCGCGCCGATTTCACACATCGTTCGCGCGAGCTCTTGAGAACGCTCAAGCGTGTTCATAAATGCGCCGTCGCCGGTCTTGACGTCGAGCACGAGGCCGTCGATCCCCTCGGCGAGCTTTTTCGACATGATCGAGGCCGCGATCAGTGGGATCGATTCGACGGTCGACGTGGCGTCGCGGAGGGCGTAGAGCTTTTTATCGGCGGGGGCGATCTCGGCCGTCTGCCCGACCAGGACCAGCCCGCATTGCTCGAGCACGCGGGCGTATTGATCGAGGTCGAGGTCGACGCGGAAGCCGGGGATCGATTCGAGCTTGTCGAGGGTTCCGCCGGTGTGGCCGAGCCCGCGCCCGGAGACCATGGGCACCATCACTCCGGCCGCCGCCGCGATCGGCGCCAGGATGAGCGACGTCTTGTCGCCGACGCCGCCGGTGCTGTGCTTGTCGATCTTGGGTCCGGCGATCCGCGCGAGATCGACCACGGTCCCGGAATGGAGCATCGCCTCGGTGAGCGCGACCGTCTCGGCCGGGCTCATGCCCCGCCAGTAGATCGCCATGAGGAGCGCCGACCACTGGTAATCGAGCACTTCGCGGGTGGCGATGCCGCGCACCATCCAGGCGATCTCGGCCGGCTCGAGCGGTTCGCCGTCCCGTTTTTTCCGGATGATGTCGGGGGCTCTCATGGCGTCTCTCGCGGTCCGACTCGCGTGGGGGCGATCTGGGAATCAGTCGCCGGTGCTCTCGGTGTTGAACTGGCGGTCGCCGGCGTCGCCGAGCCCGGGGTAGATGAAGCCAATCTCATTCAAGCAATCGTCGATCGCGGCGACGTGGATCGACACGTCGGGCATTTTCGCGCGCATGGCGGCGACGCCCTCGGGGGCGGCGATGAGCGCGATGAGCTTGAGCCTGGGCACGCCGGCGGCCTTGACGACCTCGCAGGCGCGGATCGCCGAGCCCCCCGTCGCCAGCATGGGGTCGAGCAGAAGCGCCAGATTCATGCGCGGCCGGGGCGGGATCTTGTTGTAGTATTCACGGGGCATGAGCGTTTTTTCGTCGCGATAGAGCCCGACGTGCCAGACCTCGGCCTCGGGCAAGAGATCGAGGATGCCCTCGGCCATCCCCAGCCCGGCCCGCAGGATTGGCACCACGCCCACGCGATCGATGAGCCGGGCGCCCTCGGCGACGCCCATGGGGGTCGTGACCTCCAGCTCTTCGGTGGCCAGGTCGGCGGTCGCCTCGTAGGCGAGCAGCCCGGCCAGAACGCGTACCAGCCGGCGAAAGTTCGCCGGCCGCGTCCCCACGTCTCGCAGCGCGGCGAGCGCCTGTTTCACGAGCGGGTGCTGGGACTCGGTGACCATGCGCGCGAGACTCCTCGAGCAAACGCCGGGCGTCGTCGCGGGGAGCGAGCCCGTTCGCGAAGCGGAAGACGACGCTGGATGCGGTTCATGGAAACGACACATCCTACACCAACCGCGGACCGCGGGGAGGATGCCGGCGGATTTTTCCATGGGCTTCGGGGCCGGGTGCTCGTATCCTCGAGCGCGAACGGCCGGCCAGATCCTGCGCACGAGATGAGCCGTTACGGAACCCATCGCGGATGTTCGTCCGGTTGATCCACGATCGATTGGAGCCGTCCTGGGTGTGGTCGTGGGCCTGGGAGTGGGCCTCCGGCGAGTTCTTCTCCGATTCTCGGTCCTGATTTCCGGCGGGCGCGCGGATAACCTGTATGGGAACCCACATGGACAAGATGCCCGGCGACGGCACCGACCCAATCGAGAGCCTTCGGGGCGGAGGCGGCGAGGCGCTCGCGAAGCTCTTCGCCGAGCACCGAGACCGGCTCAGGCGGATGGTGGAGCTGCGCATCGACGCCCGGCTGCGGTCGCGACTCGATGCGTCGGACGTCCTCCAGGAGGCGTATCTTGATGTCGCGCGCGACCTCGCCGCCTATTTGGCCGACCCCAAGCTCCCGCCGCTGCTCTGGTTGCGGCTGCACGTCGGCCGGCGTCTGACGACGCTGCATCGCCATCACCTGGGCACGAAAATGCGCGACGCCGGGCTGGAGATCGCGCTCTATCAGGGCGCATTGCCCGAGGCCAGCTCGGCCGCGCTGGCCTCGATGCTTCTGGGGCGGCACACGTCCCCGACCCAGGCGGCCGAGCGCGCCGAGCGGCTGCTGCGGGTCCAGGAGGCTCTCAACAGCCTGGACCCGATCGACCGGGAGATGCTCGCGCTGCGGCACTTCGAGCATCTGGGCCGGGCCGAGGCGGCCCAGGTGCTGGGAATCACGCAAGAAGCCGGGTCGAAGCGGTACTTCCGCGCCTTGAAGCGGCTCAAGGACGCACTGGCGAGTCTACCTGGCGGCTGGGAGGGTCTCTGACGATGTCCATGTTCTCGAGTTCCCGCGATTACGGCCGGTTCGACGAGCTGGCCCAGGAATTCGCCGAACGTTTTCGCCGCGGGGAACGGCCGAGCTTGCAGGAGTACGTCGATCGCCTGCCGGAGATGGCCGACGAGATTCGCGAGATGTTCCCGGCCATGGTCGAGGTCGAGCGCGCCGACGGCGACGCGCGGGGCGACTGGGTTTCACCCCCGCCGCTGGCGCCGCATCTCAGCCAGATCGGCGACTACCAGATCTTGCGCGAGGTTGGCCGCGGCGGGATGGGGGTGGTCTACGAGGCCGAGCAGATCTCGCTCGGGCGGCGGGTCGCGCTCAAGATCCTGCCCGCCCACGTCACGGGCGATCGCAGGGCCCTGGAGCGATTCCACCGCGAGGCGAAGGCGGCTGCGCGGCTGCACCACACCAACATCGTGCCGGTGTTCGAGGTTGGGCGGGATCGAGACGTCAGCTTCTACGCCATGCAGTTGATCCAGGGCCAGGGACTCGACCAGGTGATCGACGAACTGCAGCGGCTCCGTGATCCAGGCCGCATCGCGAACGCAAATGCCGCGACCAGCCCTGAGAGTCTCGATCCGCCCGAGACTGGATCTCACGCTCGGCGGGCCGCCTCCGCGATCCTGAAAAAGCGTGACCTCACCCGGATGGCCGAATCCCTCCTGGGCGGCCGGATGCCGGCCGATGGGCTGGGATCGCCGGCGACCGGGTCGCTCGCGATCGACCTGCCGGCGGAGAGAGGGTTTGTCGCCACGGAACGATTTGACCTTGAGGCGGCCTCCAGTCAAGAGCCGGGGTTGACGGTGGGCGATCATCCTCCGTCTGCGCCCGGATCCGCGTCGATCAGCTCGGCGGTGTTGCCCGGGGGTAAGCATGTGTCGGAGGTCGACACGACCGGCCGTCGCCAGCCGTTCTTCCGGAGCGTCGCCCAGATCGGCCGCCAGGCGGCGCAAGGGCTGGCGCACGCCCATTCTCGGGGGATCATTCACCGCGACATCAAGCCGTCGAACCTGCTCTTGGACACCGACGGGGTCGTCTGGATCACCGACTTCGGTCTCGCCAAGGCCGACGAGGACGGCCTGACGGCCAGCGGCGACCTCCTGGGCACTCTCCGCTACATGGCGCCCGAGCGGTTCCGGGGCGTGGGAGACGCCCGCGCCGACGTTTACGCCCTGGGTCTCACCCTCTACGAGCTGCTCACCCTGCGCCCGGCCTACGAATCGACCGACCGGCTGAAGCTGATCGAGAAGGTCAAGAACGAAGAACCGGTCCGGCCCCGATCGATCGACAGCCGCATCCCCCGCGACCTGGAAACGATCGTGCTGAAGGCGATCGAGAAAGAGCCCGGGGCGCGGTACGCGTCGGCCGATGCGCTGGCCGAGGATCTGCGGCGGTTCCTGGCCGACGAGCCGATCAAGGCGCGCCAGGTGAGTACCACGGAGCGGTACTGGCGGTGGGCGCGGCGCAATCCGGCGATCGCGGTTCTGGGCGGGGTGCTCACGGCGGTGCTGGTCGCCGTCAGCATTGGCTCATTGTCCGCGGCGACCTATTTTCGCGGTCTTGCGGAAAGCGAGCGACTCGCGAAGCTGCGATCACAGTTCGATAATAAGACCGCGATCGACGCCCAGAAACAGGCCATCCGCGAGCGCGACAGGTCGGGTCGGCTCTCGGCGGGCCTGGCGCTCGAGAAGGGAATCGCCCTGGCCGAGGAGGGCCACGCCGACCGGGGCTTGATGTGGATGCTCGAAGCCCTCAAGTCCGCTCCCGAGAGCGCCGAGGGTTTCCGGAAGGTGGCGCGCTGGAACCTGGGGGCGTGGCTGGGGCAGGTTCACAAGACGGTCAGAATCCTCGATCTCAGTGGCCGTCCCAAGTCCGCGTACCTCGACTTCAGCCCCGACGGAAAATCGTTCGCGACGGCTAGCAATGCTCTTGATCAGTCGATCGCGACGCCAATCGAGCTCTGGGAAACCGCCTCGGGGCGAAGGCTCGCCTCGTTTCCCGCTGCTTTTGCCCCGTTCGCCTTCGGACCGGACGGAAAGATCCTGGTCGCCAATGCGGGCAACCGCGGGCGCCTCGTGGCCGTCGACCTGGCCACGGGTCGCGTGCGTTGGACGAGCTCGGAGTTACCCGGAGATTGGTCCGGAGGCTTCGCATTCAGTCCCGACGGTTCCACGGTTCTTGCGCCACGCGGTGACGACCAACACAACTGGTGGCTGTTTCGACTGGACCTCGCCACTGGCCGCCCGCGTGGAGAGCCCGTGCGAGGCCGGGCAGGCATGGCTGTCGCTCCCGACGGCGGAACCGCCGCCACCGGCCGATTCGAGAACGAGGAGCTGTTCATTGATCTGCTCGACCTGCCCTCGGGCCGGCGCAGGGCGTCATGGCGCGCCGGCGGTCAAGGCATCTTCATGTTGAGCTTGAGCCCCGATGGGAAGTCGCTGTTCGAAGGCAGTACTTTCGTCGACCGTGCCAACGTCCGCGGTCTCCGCGGATCGGGTCGGATCCTGGACATCGATCTGGGAAGACCGACCGGTTCGCTCATGACCGGAGTGACTTCCGCCTGTTATAACCCCGCGGGCGATCGTGTTTTGACGGTGAATGACGGCCTGAGGCAGCTTCGTGACGCGGCTAACGGCCGGGTCTTGGGCTCAGGCTTTCATGAGGAGTTCATGGGCGGCCCCTTCCATTCGGAGGGTCGTCTCGTGCTGTCCGTCTCTAACAACACCGTCCGGTTGTTACAGGTCTCGGCGGATGCGGAGCCGGTTTCCGACGGCGGACCCGCCAAGTACGAGCCGGTGCCTGGAATCAAATCCAACAATAAGTTTCGGGGCTCCTTCGCGATCTGGGCGGGGCTGCGGGCCGATGGGCGGATCGCCGTGTCGCTGGCCGAGGATGCAGGAGGACGAGAACGGATCCGATTATCTGATCCCGCGACCGGCCGCCCCTGGGGAAGGCCCGTGGCGCACTACCCTGGTTGGATCGTGAGAGCATTCGCCTTCAGTCCGGACGGCCGCTGGTTCGCGACCGGGAGCAATCCGCCCCTCGGTAGTCTCGCCAGCGAGGTACGGCTTTGCGACGCGACCACGGGGCGGTTGCTTTTTCCGCCGATCCCGCACACCAACTTTGTGTCCGCGCTCGCGTTTCACCCCGGCGGCAAGATCCTGGCCGCCGGCGATTTCAACGGCCTTGTGCGGCTCTGGGATACTTCCACCGGCAAGGAAATCGGCCGCCCGCTCGCTCAGGGCGAGATCGTGCTCGGTCTCGCCTACAGCCCGGACGGCACGATGCTCGCCGCGGGTCTGTCGGACGACCATACCGGCAAGCCTGGGGTCCGCCTCTGGGATGCCACGACGCGGCAATCGATGGGGGGCTTGATGCCCAGTTCGATCCCGATCGACCGGATCGAGTTCCGCCCGGATGGTCGAGCCCTTCTCACGGGAAGTCGTGGGTCCGAGGGGTTCAGCAGGCTCTGGGACACGACCCGTTGTCAGGCCCTCTGCGAGCCGATTGTTCACGAAGCGCCCGCCGGATTCCGTCCCGACGGTCGCGCCTTTCTCACGCTGGGAAGGGACGGCACGGTCAAGCTCCGCGATGCAACCAACGGAGAGGTTCTCACCAGCCTCGTGTCTTCGTTGTCACGGGCGACGTGCGCGGCCTTTCGCGGCGATGGCGGCCTGGTCGCCGCGGGATTCGAGGATGGCTCGGTCCGGCTCTGCGACCTGGCCGCCGCGCAGCCGGTCGGCCCACCGCGATTTATGAGGCACGGCGTTCATCAAGTCGCATTCACGTCCGACGGCCGGACGGTCGTCGCCATCGACGACGAGGGCGAAACCCGCGCCTGGCTCGTTCCCGAGCCGCTGGCCGAATCGAGCATCGACGACTTGACGCTCCGCGTCGAGGCACGAACCGGCCTCCGTATGAGCAGGAACCTCGCGATCTCGCGGCTGAGCAGCCCTGCCTGGCGCGATCGGCTCGAGCAGCTCTCCCGTCTCGATCCCTCCGCCTTGAGTCTGGACGACGATCCCACCTGGCACGAGCCGATGGTCCTCGAGGCCGAGCGGAAGGGCAACGCATTCGCGGCGATCTGGCATCTCGACCGCCTGATCGCCGCCCGGCCCGACGACTGGCACCTGCGCGCCCGCCGTGCCCGCGCGTGGTCCCTGTCGGACCAGTTCGACAAGGCCGCGGCCGATTACCAACAGGCCGAGCGGCTCGGCTCGCGGGAGCGGATCCTCGACTTCCAGACGCACTGCGTCACCGACAGCACCAGGGCCGATCGCTGGGCCGAGGCTCTCTGGTATCTCGACCGCCTGCTCGCCGCCCGGCCCGACGACCGGCTGCTTCACGAGGAACGCGCCGCCGTCCACGGCAAGCTCGGCCGCGAGGCCGACCGCCAGGCCGAGCTCGCCCGCGTCTTCGAGCTAGGCGCCGACAAGGGACTCGTCATGCCACGGGCCGAAGAGCTTGGCAAGGCCGGCCGCTGGGCCGAGGCCGCGGGCCTGCTCGCACGCTGCGGCCGGACTGACCCGCTCAGCCGAGAGCTGGCCCAGGCCTGGGGCGTCGCCTGCCTGAAGGCGGGCGACCACGCCGGCTATCGCGAGGCCTGCGCGGCGTTCTTGGCCTGCCAGGGACCGGACCCGACGGTCGTCTGGAACGCCTTCAGCGCCGCCTCGCTTCTCTCCCTGGGCCCCCAGAGCCTCGATGATTACCACATCACGATGCATTGGTTCGAGAGCCGGCTCTCCGCCACTCCCGCGCCATCACCGGTGTACCGGCATCTGCACTCGGTCGCTCTGGGCGGGATCCTGCTTCGCGCTGGCCGGATCGACGAGGCAATCCTTCGAATGCACGCGGGAATGGCCGTCGGGAAGGAGGCCGAAGGGCCTGGCGATTGGGCCTACGTGGCCCTGGCCCACGCGCGCAAGGGGAACCTCAAGGACGCGCGCCGGTGGCTCGATCGCCTTCGCGGTTTCACGTCGCATCCTGATCCGCGGACGACCTTCTGGGATCTCCAGGAGCTCGCCCTCCTCCAGAGCGAGGCCGAGTCGCTGCTCCTCGACGCCGGGTTCCCGAATGATCCCTTTCATGCCCCGGCGCAGCCTGATTCGGTTCGTTGAAACGAGACGTCCCACGCCAACCGCCGATTCCGGGCGGCATGTCGGTGATTTTATCGGGGGCGGGCCGTTAGAATCAGAAATAGCGTCGGACACGGTTTCCAAGCTCGGGGCCCGAGACTCGGATTGGGTCGCGATGTGATCGAATCGCTCTCGGCGCGAAACCCTGGAGACTATCGAATCATGAACGTCATGATCCAACTCTCGCCCGAGCAGGAAAGGCAGCTCACGGAGAGAGCGTCCCTGTCGGGCGAGGAAGTCGCGGAATACATCCACCGCATCATCGAGCGGCATATCAAGGCCCCGGCCGTCCTGGAGGCGATCCTGGCGCCGGTGCGAGATCAGTTCGCGGCGAGCGGGATGAGCGAAGAGGAACTCGACGCTCTCGTCGAGGAAACGCGCGACGAGATGTGGCGAGAGAAGAACCCGCCCCGTCCCACGGCATCGTGACCCCTCGCGCGGTCTTTGATTGTATGATCTTCGTCCAGGCGCTGGCCAGCGACAAGAGCCCGTCGTTCGCCTGCTTCGAACTGGCCCGAAACGGGATCCTCGATCTCTGCGTGAGTCTCGAAGTGTTGAACGAGGTACGGGGCGTCATGACCCGCTCGAAACTCCAGAAAAAACTTCCAGGTCTGACGGCGGAACGGACCATGGCGTTTTTGAGCGACATCGCCTCTTTTTCGACCTTTGTCTCGGAAGTCCCGCGACGGTTTCAGTACGAGCGCGACCCGAAGGACGAATGTTACGTCAACCTCGCGCTCGCCGCCCAGGCCCGCTACCTTGTGAGTCGTGACACCGATCTCCTGGACCTCGCGGACGACGAGGGTTTTCGCCATCGGTTTCCCGACCTCCGCATACTCGGCCCCGTAGCCTTGCTGCGTGCGACGTCCAATGCTGCGTCGAACGGCAATGCGTAAGGCTCGCGCCCAGGACAACACCGCTACTCGGCGAGTATTCCGAAACTGGCGAGGCTCACAGAACGTCCTCCCGTTGCCCGCGAGGTTTCATTGTCATGTCGTCGGTCACCCTCGGCGGCGGGCCTGGCGGTCATCACTTGGGAACCCACCCCCTCGTCGTCCTGGCGTCGAAGCGGGCGGGGAGGGTGAACGCGACGGCCACGGGCGCGTCGGCCACGACAATCCCGCCGAGCTTCGGCTCCCACGCCCAGGTCCATTTCGCCAGCTCGGGCCCGGCCATGAGGACGCGGTCGAAAACGCGGGTCGAGCGGTCCTTGACCCAGCCGCCGTAGCGGTTCGTATACTGCCAGACCTCGTGCCGGATCGTGGCCGCCCGCGCCCCAAACTCGCCGTCGAAACTCGTGGGCTCGTCTCGCACGAGCTGCACGAAGACGCGGACCTCCTTTCCCTTTTCGTCGCCGGCGAGAAAGAGCGGGCTCACCTTGTTCTCATAGTGCCGCGACTTCGCGATGTCGCCCACGATCCAGGCGCGCGTGTCGGCCTCGGGCTCGGGTGCGTCCGCGGGCCAGAACGGGTCGAACTCCTTGATCGGAGGGTAATGAAACCCCTCGACCCGGACCTTGGTCGACGTGATCACGACCAGGTCGTACCGACCCGGCGGAAGCCCGCGAAAGACCCACCGGCCGTCCGCGTCGCGGACCGCCTTGGCGTCGACGCGGGGCTGGTCGATCCTGGCCTTGGCGTCGACCGGGACGCGGGGGTTGCCGTCGTCGTCCCAGCGCCTGAGAGCGCCCACCATCGCGACCGCGTCCGAGCCGCCGAGCGTGAGCACCAGATCGCCCGCCCGCGCGCTCGTCGTCAAGACGCAAGATAGGGCGAATAGCTTGAGAATCGACCGGCGGAATGGATTCGGATTCATGCAGATGCTCTTAAAAGTGAGTGTTCACCCGTTAGTCGTTTTCTTGGGCCTGGGCGAGGGTTTGGCGAGCTTTTGCTTGACCTCGGGGACGAGCGGGCTGCCGGGATAGTCGTTCAGGAACGCGCGATATCCGGCGGTGGCGCGATCGGCGTGGCCGAGGCCGTCCTCGCACAGGGCGGCGAGGTAGGCGAGGCGGTCGGCGTCGGAGGAATCGGGGTTCACGGCGAGGGCGTCGCCGGCGACGGCGATGGCGCGGTCGAGCTTGCCGCGGGCCGCCCAGTAGCGCGCCTGGAAGAGGGGAAGCGATCCCTCGACCTTGTCGGCCGGGTATTCGTCTTGCCAGCGTCTGAGCTCGACGAGCGCCCGGTCGAGCTGCTTGTCGCGCAGGAACGCCTCGGTCGAGCGGCTCAAGGCCCCCCGCCACGACGACTGCTCGACGGCCGTCCGCCGCGAGCCGGGCGCGGACGCCATGGCTTGCTGGTACGAGGCGAGCGCCCCCGCGCGGTCTCCCTTGCGGGCGAAGTAATCGCCCCAGGCGCGATGGAGCCGCGCGACGAGCGCGGGCTCGCCTGCGCTCTTCAAATGGGTGGCGGCGGAATCGAGCAGCGGCCTGGCATCGCCGGCCTGGAGCAGGTCGCCAAGCGCGATATCGGCCGCCTCGAGCGCGTAGGCCGCCCGCTTCGCGGGCGCGATCTCGCCCCGGGTCGTCGCGGCGGCCTTCCACGCGGCGAGCGCGCTCGCAGGGTCGTCGAGCGTGTCGCGCAACAGCGGCCCGACCAGGTTCACGAGCGCATCGAGCGTGGGCGGAAGGGCGCCGGCCTGGCCGGAGACGAGACCGGCCTTGCCCATGGCGGCCGCCTCGGCCGGATGGCCCCCCTCGATCTCGGCGCGGACGAACTGCACCAGACCCAGCGGATCGAGCTTCGACGGCTCGTCGCCCCGAATCGCGACCAGGTACGCGGCCAGGCTGTCCGGCGGATGGCTCGGATCGGCCAAGACGGCGGGCCGGCCGATCTCGATCCGGTTCGAAACCACCTGCGCGGCCAGTTCGCCCGCGTTCGAAAGCCGCACCGTGTAGATCCCGGGATGAAGGTAGATATGCTGTGGCGTTGCGGCTTTCGAGACCTGGCCGTCGCCGAAATCCCAGTGCGGCCGGCCGCGAAGATTGAGCGCGCGGAAAGCGACCCGCACGAGCGCGGGCGCATCCTCGAAACTGGACAGCACCACCTCGCCGAGCGCCTGGGCTTCCATGTCGTGGATCGGGTGCGCGCCTCGCCAGGGCCCGGCGGCGGGCAAGAACGCGACTTGATCCGAGCCGAACGCCGCGGGCGGGATCAGTTCGGGCTTCGTGACGCCCGGCGGCTGCCAGGCCGCCACCATGCAGGCGTCTGGTCCCGCCGCGGCATGTCGATATTCAAACGTGTGCGTGCCAGCGCTCAGTGCGATCGTCCCCTTGTGCCGGGCGTCTCCGGTCGCGCCGTGCGCTCCGGGGGCGGCCGCGACCGGGCGGCCGTCGATGGACAGAAAGCTGCAATCCTGGCTCGTCGTGAAGAACTGATAGTCGCCGGCCCGCCGGATCCGCAACACGCCGGAATAAAGGCTCAGGAACGGCTCCGGGCCCGGCTCGAGCGGATTGTAGCGATCGAAGACGTTGGGCACGTAAAGGCGGCCGATCGGCTTGGCCGCGTCAAAGGCCGCGCGCACCGAGCCGGCCTGGTTCAAGTCGCAGGCCCTCCAGCGGCGGGTCTCGAGCATCAGACCGGCCGTCGCGGTCCACGGCGGCGACTCGTTCGTGTTCTTGCCGCCGTAGTAGATCGTGTAATCGGACTGCCGCGGGGCCGGCTGGAACGCGACGCGGCAGAAATCGCCCGGCCCGACCTGCAGCATCCGCCAGGGAACCGGCTTGTGCCGGCCGTCGAACACCGCCAGGTTGAGCCCGCCCGGATCGAGCTCGCCGTGGGTGAAGAACTGGGTGACGACGACGGCCGGTTCCGCGGCCGCGGCCGGCAACCGAACGCTCCGGTGATAGCCGAAGCGGGCGGCCGCGGCCTGGTCGGGCGGTTCCGCGCCGGTCTCTTGCGCGTGCGCCCCGGCGGCCAGGGCCAGAACGATCACGGCGGCCGATCCGCGATCCGAGAGCCGGCCGAGGAGAGCGATTCTTGAGCGTGGATTCCACATGGATGTTCATCCCATGAAAAAAGCAAACGAGCTCAACCCGGCGATTTGTGTTTGGGTTTCTCGGGTGCGGGGTGGTGTTCGCCGTAGGCGGGCTCGGGGACGGTCTTGAGCAGTTTCTCGATGATCTTGTCGGCGTCGACCCCTTCGGCGTCGGCGTTGAAATTGGTGAAGACGCGGTGTCGCAAGACGGGTCGAGCGACGGCGCGGATGTCGGACGCGGCGACGGCCAGGCGGCCGTGCAAGACCGCGCGGGCCTTGGCGGCGAGGATCAGATACTGCGCGGCCCGCGGGCCAGCCCCCCATGCCAGCCACTCCTTGATGAACGGCGGCGACTCGGGCTCGGCGGGCCGGGTCGCGCGCGCCAGGTCGACGGCGTAGTCGACCATGTGGTCGCTCGCCGGGATCTCGCGCACCAGGTGCTGGATCGCCAGCAGATCCCGCCCCTTGAGCACCGGGTGGATTTCCTCGGGCTTCGCCTGGGTCGTGGCGATCACGATTCTGCGCTCTTCGTCGCGGGTCGGGTAGCCGATGTGGATCGAGAGCATGAACCGGTCGAGCTGGGCCTCGGGGAGCGGGTACGTCCCCTCTTGCTCGATCGGGTTCTGCGTCGCCATCACGAAAAAGGGCTGCTCGAGCTCGTAGGTCTTGGTCCCCGCGCTGACCTGGAATTCCTGCATCGCCTGCAACAGGGCCGCCTGGGTCTTGGGCGGGGTGCGATTGATCTCGTCGGCCAGGACGATGTTGGCGAAGATCGGCCCTTGCAAGAACCGGAACGTCCGCTTGCCGGTGGCCGCGTCCTCCTCGATGATCTCGGTGCCGGTGATGTCGCTGGGCATCAGGTCGGGCGTGAACTGGACGCGACTGAACTTGAGATGGAGCGCCTTCGCGAGCGTCGAAATCGTGAGCGTCTTGGCCAGCCCCGGCACGCCGATGGTCAGGCAATGGCCGCGCGCAAACAGACAGATGAGCATTTGCTCGATCATTTCATCCTGGCCGATGATGACCTTGTGGATCTCGCGCCTGAGCAGCTCGTCGGCCTTGCGCACCCACTGGATGGCGTCCTCGGGGCTCATGCGTTCCTTTTCCCGTTCTTTCTCGGCGGCGTGGGGCGTTGCGTTCATCGGCTGGCTCCGGCCCGGCTCGCGGGCGGGTGTTGTGATCGATCAGAGCTTGGACAAATACTCCATGACGTCGTCGACGGGCGGCGCGGCGGCCGCGGCCCGGGTCGTGGGCGCTGGGGTCGCGGCCTGGGGGGCTTGCGCGGAAGCGTCGACCGCCGCATCGGCCGTTCGGGCGGCCTTGCGATTGGCGAGAAACGCCTCGAACACCAGCAGGACGAGCACGGCCGCGAGCAGGCCCTCCCAGAGATTCGTCCCCTCGCGAAGCTGGTGGATCGCGCGGGCGAGATCCTCGGGCCGCTCGCAGTAGACCAGCGCATGGGGTTTGAACCGGGCCTCGAGCTCGTCTCGGCTCAGGGTGGCGGGATCGGATTCGCTGGGGTCGACGTTCACCGCGAGGGCCACGTTCCGCTCGGCCCGCGGCCCGGCGCCGCCGCGAAGGTGAAAGACATAGACACCGGCGTCGTGGGTGTCGGCATAGCGCAGCGCCCCGCCGTCGGCTTCTTGCGGGCGGATGCGGATCTGCTCGCCCGAGGGGCGGACGATCTCGACCTCCTTGGCCCGCGCTGGCCCCGCGCCGAGCGGGATCACGGCCGGGCTGCCGGCCAGGACCGGCGGCCGGTCGGCCTCAGCGCCCGCCAGGTGGAACGTCAGCCGCGCGAACAGCGGCAGGAAGAGCGGCTTCAAGGGAAGATTGGTCCACGGCGACGCGACGCCGGTTCCCAGGAGCAACACCGACCCCTCCCCGACCTTGAGCTCGACCATGAGCGGCTGCCCCTGATCGAGCCGGGCGAGCACCCGGCCCGCCGACCGCGGACCCCACTTCAGCGGCACATATTGATAGATTTGCACGGAACGATAGAGCGACGCCGGCTCGGTGAGCGGGGCGAACGGGGGGTAGTCCTTGTCGAGGAATCCGATCGGCGTTCCGTCGCCCTGGGCGTTGGCGGTTTTCTGGGCGGGTTCGAGCGGGGCGGGGAGGAGCTCGCCTTGTTCGAGCAGGTTCATGGCGTTGTAGGCGTCGGGCTCGACATTGTCGCCGCAGATCCAGACCAGCCGGCCGCCGCCGTGGACGTACGAGCGCAGCCGGGCCGCCAGCTCGGCGGCGGGGGCGGGAAGATTGACGGCGTAGACGACCGCAAATTCGCCGAGCGACCGGGCGCCCCGCGGGCCGTTGCCCGCGGCTTCGTCGGGCGTCATCGAAACCACCCGGACCGCGCCCGCCCCTGGCGAATCGGGCGCGAGTGCGCGCTCGAGATAGAACGAATCCTCGGCGTAGGGGATCTCCTCGCGCCGGGGCTTGATCACGGCCACCGGGATTTGCTGGTCGACCGAGAGGGCGAAAAACAGCCGGTTGTCGAGCGGCGAGGCGTCGTCCTCCGTCAGCCGGACCTCGCCCTTGTGCACGCCTCCCCGGTCCGGAACCAGGCGAAACTCATGGCGGACCGTGCCCCCGGCCGGCACGCTCAGCGTCGGGCTCACCGCTTGCTTGACGCCGTCGAGGTCGAGCTCGACGTGCTTTTGCTGGGGCGCCGGCGATGCACTCCGAACCTCGACCGAGACCCGCACCGGCACGCCCGTCGCCGGGGCCGGGCTTTGCAGGCGGATCTCCTGGAGCGCCGCATTGAGCATGGGATCGCCGCGGACATTGACCACGACCACGGGCGCTTCTCCCTTTCTCGGACCGGTCGCCCCGTCGTCGTCCGCTTTCGCCTTGAGCCCTTCCCAGCCGACCGCCTGGTTCTCGGTGACCACGTAGATCTCCTTCACGGCCGAGTCCGCCTGGTCCAGAAGCTTGCGGGCCTCGAGCAGCCGGGCGGCAAGATCGGCCCGCTCGTAACTGGGCTTGGCCTGCTCGAGCGCCTGGCGGACGGCCTCGTGCGAATGCTGGAGCCGCCCCAGCGCGCGGTCGGGCGGACCGCCCGTAAAGAGCAGCGCGACCGGATCGCCCTCGGCGTGCGTGGCCAGGATCTGCTCGGCCGCCCGGCGGGCCGTCTCGAACCGCGGATGGTCCTGGTCGGTCTGGCCCATGCTCGCCGAATTGTCGACCACGATCGCGAGCGCCACACCCTTGCCGCCGCCGGCAAGCGCACGCAGCCCCGACACCGCCGGCCGCGCCAGCCCCAGCGCGACCAACACCAGCGCGGCCACCCGCGCCGCCAGCAACAGCGCGTCGTCGACGTATTTGCGCCGCCGCGTCTTCCGCACCGAGAGCCGCAGGAATCGCAGCGTGCTGAACCGGATCTCCTTGGCCTTTTGCCGGTGGATCAAATGGATCACCACGGGCGCCAGCCCGGCGAGCGCGGCCAACAAGAATAAGGGAGCACCGAAGGTCATGGGCCGGCCCGTTTCTCCAGATAGCGCGCCAGGGCCCTGTCATAAGGCTCGGTGGTTTCCATCAGGACATGGTCGATCCGACATTGTGCGCACACGCCGCGGCAGCGGTCGAGGAACTCGGCGAACCGCGCGCGGTAGTCGTCGCGGACGTAGCTCGGATCGACCTGGATCGTTTCGCCCGTCTCGACGTCGTGAAACGTGGCCGTCTCGCGGTAGGGGAACTCGATCTCGGCGCGGTCGAGCACCTGAAACACGATCAGCTCGTGGCGCTTGTGGCGGAGGTGATGAAAGGCCGACGCGAGGGCGTCGGGATCGTCGTAGAGATCGCTCAAGAGGACGATCAAGCTCCGCCGCTTGAACCGGTCGGCGAGCCGGTGCAAGGTCGCGGAGAGGGCGGTCGTCTTGCCCGGCCGGACCGCCTCGAGCTGCTTCATCATCTCGTCAAAATGCCGCGGCGAACCGCCGGCGGGCAGGTCGAGCCGGATCTTGTCGTCAAAGGTCGTCAGCCCCACGGCGTCTTGCTGTTTCATCATCAGATAGGCAAGAACCGCCGCGAGGAACGACGCGTATTCGAGCTTGGTCCGCCCGCCCGGCGCGCCCGCGAACGCCATCGACGCGCTCGCGTCGAGCACGATCTGGGCGCGAAGATTGGTCTCTTCCTCGTACTGTTTGAGATAGAGCCGGTCGGTGCGGCCCAGGACGCGCCAATCGAGGTAGCGAAGATTGTCGCCGGCGACGTATTTGCGATGCTCGGCGAATTCGACGCTGAAGCCCTTGTAGGGGCTCGAGTGCAGGCCGGCGATGAAGCCCTCGACGACCCCGCGCGAGGCGAGGCCCAGGTTGCGAACCCGCGCGAGGGCGGCCGGCTCCAGATACCGATAACCACGCCCTTTCATCGCAGTTGATACCTCTTGCGCAGGGTCCACTCGGCGGTGAGGGCGGCCGCGAACAGCCCCCAGTAGGGGACGGGCCACGAGAGCGGCTGCTCGAGCGCGACCCGTGATCGCCGCTCGCGGCGGTCGAGCTCGTCGATCAGACTGTCGGCCGTGCTGAGATGACGATACCGCCCCCCCGCGGCCGACGCGATCTGGGTCAGGGTCGCGTCGTCCAGGTCGAGCCGGTCGTACTCGAGATTCGGGCGGCCGACGTCGAACGGGGTCGTGACCGCATGGAGCACGGTCTTGCCCAGGGTCGCGTCGACGAAGACCTTGTACGTGCCCGACCGCTTGGGCGCAAAGGTCCCCGAATAGCGCCCGGCCGCGGCGGGATCGGGCGTGAGCGTGACCGTCTCGGGAGCGCCCGCGGACCCTTGAACCCGCGCGGCCACCTCGGCATTCGCGGTCCCTTCGCCCTCCTGATCGCGGACCACGGCCACGATCACCGCCGGGGCGTTGGGCTCGTAATACGCCTTGTCGGTGTGCGCCAGCACGCCGGCCTCGGCCTTCACGGCCTCGGTCCGATTGGCCAGCCAGCGCACCGTTTGGCCCCAGAACCGCGAAAACGGCGACTCCTGGTCGAGCGCCTTGGGCGCTTGCTGCCAGTTCCGGGTCGTGTCGCCGGTGAAGACCATCGCGCGCCCCTTGCCAAACGGCTGCACGGCCACCACCGGCATGGGCGCGCTCCCCGCGCGCTCGGCCGCGTTCACCGCCAGGACCGTCGCCCCCGGCTTCGCCCCCGTCACCCGCACGCAGCCCTCGAGCGGCGGCAGGCCAGGCGCCTGCGCGGGGCCGGCGGTCGTCGGAAAGAACTTGGCGATGTTCGCCATGATCGGGTGCGAACGTCCGTCCGGCGTGAGCGTCGGCACGAACGGCTCGGTCGCCTGGGCCGACTCGCGCTTGCCGACGAAGACCGGCAACGCCTCTTCAAGAGGCGTGCCGCCATAGCCGCCCGGGCCGAGGCTGTGATAGCCCCCCATCATGAGCAGCCCAGCGCCCTCCCGCACCCGCTTCACGAGCGCCGCCATCGAGCCGGGCTTCCAGTACGAGCTGTCCAGGTCGCCCAGCACGATCACGTCGAACCGGTCGAGCACCGCCGGGTCGGACGGGATCCCGGCGAGTTTCAGCCCCTCGATATTCGTGCGCTCGAGAAAGACGCCAGGTCGCGTTTGCACGAGCGCGCAAAACTCGAGGTCGGGATCCTTCGAGAGAAACCGCTGCACGATCGCGCCATATTCGGCCCGCAGGGTTCCCTCGAGATAAAGCACGCGGATATGCGAATCGACCACCTGCGTGACGGCCGCGCGGTGGTTGTTCTCGGTGATGCGTTCGCCAGGGACCGCCGGCACGCGAACGGTGTAGGTGTGCCGCCCCTTGACCGTGGGCACGATCTCGAACGCCACGTCCTGGACCACCCCGTCGCCACGCAGCTCGACCTGGGCCTGCTTGATCGGCTTGTCGTTCTCTTCGAGCGCGACCGTGACGATCTGGCCGGCGAGCCCCGACTGGCCGATGTGGGCCGTGATGTGGGCGCGGTTGTCGACGGGGAGCTGCTCGGGGCATTCGAGGCCGGCCAGGCGGACGTCGCGGAATCCGGGTCCGTCGCGGAGGCTGTCGCCGACCCCGATCGTGTGCACCACCCGGCCCAGCGTGGCCGCCAGCGCGACGGGGTTGCCGGCCGCGTTGTGGACGCCGTCCGAAAACAGGAAGATCGCCGCGACGTCGCGGGCCGGGACCGCCCCCGCCGCGGCCGCCAGCGCACGCGAAAGCGACGTCGCCCGCCCGTCGGGCTTGATCCGGGCCAGGTCGCCCGCGCGCTCGAGCGGCGTCGCCCCCTCGTCGAAGCTCATGAGTCGCACGTCGAAATCCCGCGCCAGCTTGCCCGACCACTCGAGCACCCGCACCCGCTCTTGATCAAACCGCGACATCCCGGTCGCCTGGTCGGCCGTCGCCATCGACGCCGAGGCGTCCACCAGCATGATCACGCTTCGCCGCCGGGTCTCTTCCTTCTCCATCGAGAGCACCGGCCTGAAGATCAGCAGCACGACCACGACGATCGCCAGGGCCCGCAGCCCGAACAAGGTCCGCCAGCGGCCCGCCGTGAGCCGGCGAAACGCCCCACGGTAAAACGCCCACGCCAGCGCGAGCGAGCCCGCCAGGACCGCGAACATGGTCCCGACGCTGTACCCCGGCTCGAGGCTCAAATGAATCACAACCCCACCCCCCGGCCCCGGGAAAGGTCATCCTCGCCGGCCCTTCGACTTCTCCGTCCGGGCCTTCTGCTTCCGCCTGGCCTCACTCACCGCCTGCTCGCCCACCCCGATCGCGCGGACATACACGAGCGCCTTGAGCGCCATCCCCGCCGGCCCCTTGTCGCGCTTGTGAAGCACGTACTTCTCGGCCTCGCCTCCCCCCTCGGGCGCCACGTACACCAGCGCCGACATCGGCCCCCGCAGCGTCCGCCCGTCACGCAGCGTGATCGTATGAATGTATTCACGCGAGGGATACGAACGCCCGGTGAAAACCTTTTCATCATTGGCGTTTTCCTTGAACCGCCATTCGGGCTCGAGCCATTCGCGCTCGACCGTCCCTTCCACCTTGCGAATCGCCGCGAGCGGAACCTCGCGCTGCCGCTCGGTCTTCGCATCGTAAATCTTGAGCCGGGCGTCCCGGGTCAGGTAAACCCGCCCCAGCCGGATCGCGCCGTCGGAAAGCTCGACGTAGCCCGGCAGCGAATCGTCGCGCGCCTGGGCCTTCGCCGCCGGCTCGAACGGGTTCAATTCCGCCGGATCTTGACCCGCGATCGACAGCCCCGCCCCCAGCGAGGCGAAGATCAGACCCGCGGCCAAGCTCACGGCCCACCGCTTCCACGTCGACCCAACTGGCTCGTCCATCATCGGACCCTCGCGCGACCCGGAAAAGGATGGCTCGTCTTTCGCCGAGATTCCCTCATCGATCCAGAAAAACTTGGTTGCACCTATGGTTGATGGAAATCTCTATCTGTAATATACTATTTGTGGTGACGGAAGGCAAAGAGAACGGGCGTCCTGTTCGAAGGCGAACGAGGGGGTGGCCCATGTCGGGAACAGACGAGGGGTCGGGCGGCGGGTTGTCGCGCCGGGGTTTTCTGGAGGGGTCGGCCTGGGCCTACTGGTCGGCGGCGGGCGCGGCCGGGAGCGTCTTGCTCCCCGAGATTGCGCGGGCGCGAGCCGACGATGCCGCTTCCGGCCCGGTGGACTGCGGGCCGCCGCCCCAGGCGAAACCCCAGAGCCGGACCGGCGGCGAGTCGTTTCCACCGCTGCCCCTCCCGGCCACGCCCCTGCGGCGGACCGAAAAGAAACGGCCGCCCGCCCCGCCCCCGTTGATCGGCAAGATGGCCTTGGGCCGCGTGCGGTTCATTCGCAAGGGCAACGAACGCGTCCAGTACCGCGACTGGATGACCGACCCCGCCGACGTCGACAGCCTGCTCAACTGGACCAACACCAAGCTGGGCATCCATTACGGCAAGGCCGAGGTCGATTTCGACCACTTCTCGTTCGACCCCCGCGAGGTGCCCGCCTTGCTCTTCGCCGGGCACAACGCCTTCACCCTCGACGATCGCGTGCGCGGGCAGCTCGCCCGCTACGTGCTCGACGGCGGCACGATCATCGGCGACGCCTGCTGCGGCTGGAAGGATTTCAACAACGCTTTCCGCCGCGAAATCGCGGCGATCTTCCCCAACCGCCCGCTCCGCAAGCTCACCCCGGACGAGCCCCTGCTGTCAGCCTATTACAAGCTGGGCGACTTCACCTACCAGAAGGCCGACGGCTCGAAATACCAGGCCGAGCCCTGTCTCGAAGGCATCGGCTTCGGTTGCCGCACCGGCGTGATCTATTCCCCCGCCGACCTGACCTGCGGCTGGGACGGACACGACCACCCCCGCGGCCTTCGCGTCGTCATCGATCAGGCCCGCCAGATCGGCGCGAACTACGTGACGTACGTGCTAGGCAGCTATCAGCTCGGCCGGTTCCTGAGCACGACCAAGGTCTACCACGAAGCCTCCGCGCCCGCCCGCGACGACTTCATCTTCGCCCAGATCATCCACGAGGGAGACTGGGATCCCGACCCCTCGGCCGTGCACAACCTGCTCAAGTACGTCCGCGACAACTCGACCTTGACCATCAAATTCAAGCGCGTGGATGTGAAGCTCACCGACCCCGGGGCCATGAACTATCCCCTGCTTTACATCACCGGCCATCACGACTTTCGCTGGTCGAAGGCCGAGGCCGAGTGGCTCAGGCGCTACCTGACCGCCGGCGGCATGCTGCTCGCCGACGCCTGCTGCGGCCGAGCCGCGTTCCATCTGGCCTTCGAGCGCGAAATCGCCCAGGTTCTTCCCGAAAGCCGCCTCGAGGACATCCCGCTCGACCACCCGCTCTATCACGCCCACCACGACATCGGCCGGGTCTCGTACACCCCGCGGGTCGCCGAGGACTTTGGCGCGCTCTCCGCCCCCAGCCTCAAGGGTATCACGCTCGACGGCCGCCTGGCCGTCGTCTACAGCCGCTTTGACCTGGGCAACGGCTGGGAACAATTTCCCCACCCCTACGCCTATGGCTACAGCGAGAAAGACGCCCTCGCCATCGGCGCCAACGTGATCGTCACGGCGGTCACGCACTGAAGAAACACGAGGCGGACCCATGACCTCGCAAGCCGACGAAGTGATCGCACGACTCGAACGGGCGCGCCAGGGCTGGTGGCGTTATTCCATGGTTTCGGGCCTGGTGCTGGCCAGCGCCTTCGCCCTGGCGGCCTTCGCGGCGCTCGCCTTGATCGACGCCCTGTTCGGCCTATCCCAGCGCGGGCTGCTCGTGCTCCTGGTCGGCTGGGCGCTGCTCACCGCCGCGGCCCTGCTCATGCTGATCGGGCGGATGCGCCGCTGCCGGCGAAACCTCTCCGCGACGGCCCGCCGGGTCGAGCTCGAGATGCCCGAGCTCGAAAGCCATCTGATCAACCTCGTCCAGTTCTCCTCGAGCGCGACCTCCCCGAGCCCGAATGGCGCTGTCGGCGACCCGTTTCGCCAGGCCGCGATCCACGCGGCCGCGTCGGCGATGACCGACGCACCCTTTGAACGGGCCGCCACGCCCCGCTCGCGGCGCCGTCGTTTCGCGCTCGGCTTGCAAACCCCCCGCGACGCGCTCGAGGCCCTGGCGATCCTCGCGGCGGTCGCCCTCGTCACCGCCGTGCTCGCCGCCGCCGTACCCACCTGGGCCTCGGCCACTCGCCGGCTCGCGCACCCCTGGGCCTTCATCCCCACCACCGGCTCGGTCAAGATCCTCAAGGTCGACCCGGGCGACACCGAGGTGCTCGTGGGCTCGGGCCTGGAAGTCTCGGCCCAGGTCGACATGGCCGCGCACAAGAATCCCACCGCGACCCTCTTCGTCCGCCCCAAGGGCTCGACCGCGCCCGAATCGGCCGTGCGAATGCTCCCCGACGCCAGCCGTCGCACGTTCATCGCAGCGCTTGCGCAGGTCGTCGGCCCGATGGAGTACCGGCTCCAGGTGGGCGACTCGCAAACCCGGCGCTACGCCGTCGGCGTCTACGAGCGGCCCACGGTCTCGGCCGTGGAAGCGACCTATGAATTCCCCGCCTACATCGGCCGGCCCAATCAGACGCTCACCCAGACCCACGCCGATCTGGAAGCGCCCGAATACACCCGAGCCGCGCTCAAGATCACCCCGTCGACGCCGATCGCCTCGGGCCGGCTCGAGATCGGCGGAAAGATGATCCCAGCACGCGTCGGCGAGGGCGGCCGCGCGCTCTTCGCGGAACTCTTGCTCAAGGAATCGACGACCTACACGATCC
Source organism: Planctomycetales bacterium (assembly GCA_027459775.1). Classification (GTDB taxonomy): domain Bacteria; phylum Planctomycetota; class Planctomycetia; order Isosphaerales; family Isosphaeraceae; genus JAKBAP01. The sequence goes on from DAIDHE010000399.1 coordinate 33,249, forward strand.
ACCTGGTCACCCCGTCGGGCCACGTCGACGCCCAACCCCGGCTCAACCGCGTGACGGTCGTCAAGGACGCCCCGCCGACCATCCAGCTCGCCGAGCCCGGCCGCGACGCAAGCTCCGCCGCCGGCGCGAAGGTCGCGATCGTCGCGCGCGCCGGCGACGACCATGGCCTGAGCGAGGTCCGCTTCGAAATCCAAACCGGCGGCGACGAAAACGCCGATCGAGCGACCAAAGGCGGCCATGAGACCTCGGCATCGGCCGCGGCGACGACCCTCGCGCGCTGGACGACCTTCGCCGATCCCTCCTCCGCGACCCTCGTTCGCGAGCTCGCGCTCGATCCGGCCAAATTCAAGCCGGGCCAAGCGGTGCTCGTCCGCGCGGTCGCGCGCGACGGCCGGGCGCTCCAGATCGCCGGCCTGACCCTGACGCCGCAAGAAACCGCCACGCCCTGGCATCGCATCCGCGTGATCGCGACCGAGGCCCAATCCGCCGCCGACCTCGCCCGGCTCGACGCGCTCCGCGCGGGCGTGCTCCGCCTGCTCGAGCAACAGGTCCGCGCGCGGGTCGCGGCCGCCCAGGCGGCCAAGGCCCCCGTCCGCGACGACGCCACCAGGCTCGCCGCCCAATCCCTCCGCGGCCAGACCGACGTCCAGAAAAGCGCCGTCGCCCTCGTCGAGTCGATCGGACCAGACGCCCTCGAGGAAGCCCGAACCGTCAAGCGCGTCGTCAACAAACTGGCCTATGAAGACATGCTCACCGCCGTCAAACAGGCCGAGACCCTCGCCCGCGTCGAGACCTCGGCCCCGCTCGACAAGCCGGCGGCCGAGCTGGCGCTCACCCAGAACCGCGTCATCGACGTCCTCCGCAGGCTGCTGGGCGCGCTCGGCAAGGAAACCGCCGACCTGCTCGCCGACCTCAAGAAAAAGCCGAGCACCGAGCTGCCCCAGGACGTCAAGGACAAGCTCCGCCAGCTCAAGGCAAAACTGGACGAGTTCCTCAAACAGCAAAAGAAAGTGATCGAGGCCACCGAAAACCTCGCCAAGACCCCGGTCGACGACTTCACCGAAAAGGAAAAACAGATCCTCAAGGATCTGGCCGCCGCCGAGGACGATTGGGCCAGATTCATGGCCGACAAGCATTCAGACCTGAGCAAGCTTCCCGAGCAAGATTTCTCGAACCCGAGCGCGCTCAAGGAGCTGCTCGACGTCCAGACCGAGCTCAAGATGGCCAAGGACGCCTTGACCAAGAAGACGGCCGAGATCGCCGTCCCGCTCGAACAGCTCGGCGCCGAGATGGCCAAGGAAATCACGACGAACATCGAAAAATGGCTGCCCGATACCCCCGACCGCGAGCGCTGGAAACAGGAAGAACCGCTCACCGACGCGATGAAGGAAGCCCCGATGGCCGAGCTCCCCAAGGAGCTCGAGGACATCGTCGGCAAGCTCATGGAAGAGGAAGAGGATCTCTTTGACGAGATGGAGGACGTCTCGAGCAGTGGGACCGACTCGCTCGACAAGGGCTCGGGCTGGGACGCGATGGACGGTCCGATCTCGAACATGAGCGCCCGCGGCGTGACGGGCAACCGGCTGCCGAACACGAGCGAGATTTCGGGCCGGAGCGGCGAGGGCCGGTCGGGCAAGGCGACCGGCGAGTTCGTCGCCGACACGGCAACGGGCAAGGGGGGTCGAAAGACGCCCAGCCGGCTGACGAACGACCCCAACGTCAAGGGTCAGGTGAAGGATCTGAGCAAGGATCCCGTCGGGGGCGCGACCGGCGGCGGCAAGGAATCAGGCCAGGGCGGCGAGGGGCTCCGCGGACCCGTCCCCAACCGTCCCCAGCGCCCGCTTGCCCGGCTCGCCGCCAAACAGGCGTCGCTCCGGAACAAGGCGGAAGCCGTCGACCTCAAGTTCCAGGTGCTGAAATACCACCACACCGACCTCAAGAAGTTGATCGGCCAGATGGCCGCCGTCGAGGACGACCTCCGGTCGGGCCGCTATCGCAACGCCCTGCGCAGGCGCGAAGTGTTGCTTGACGGCCTGGGCCAGGCCAAGATGGCCGTCCGCGGCGAGTCGATCATCCGCCAGGACCAGACCGCCAACCTGCCGGCCGCGATCCAGAAAGAGATCTTGGGCACCATGAAGGAGGCTTCCCCCGAAGGCTGGGACGAGCTCAACAGGCGCTATTTCGAACGGCTCTCGACCGCCAAGCCCGCGCCCAGCAGCGTCGCGCCGCCGCACTGAGAGGTCGTCTAGAAAGCCAGTTTTGTCACGAGTCTACGGACCATCAGAGAAATCATCGATAATTCGATAAAGGCCTCGCTCGATGACGTCGTTCCCTCATAATCCTTGCTCAAGCGTCGCGACCTGCCGAGCCAG
>DAIDHE010000407.1 GCA_027459775.1 Planctomycetales bacterium
GCGCGCCCTCCGACCGGAACTGGCCTCACTCAGATTCGTCGCCCTGACTCATCCTCACGCCGATCACTGCATGGGCGCGCACGCATACCTTGAATCCTATCGCGTGCAAGAGGTCTGGCTTTTTCATTCCTTCTTGGAGCAGGCGTGCCTGGGATTCTTCAAGGCAATGCACGACAAGAAATCCAAGGATGCCGTCGAGGCGGCACTGGAACTGCCGGCGGGGTCCGTATGGCTCGACGCCTTGAAATTGCGGAAGGCGATCAAGGAGCAAGACGGCGCGATCAGAAAACGCTTCCTGCGAGCGGATCAAGAGGTCGGCCTTGTCGCAGGCCGGGTGAAAGCGCGATTCCTGACCCCGAACGACCAGGGCGTTTGGCGGTACGGGGAAATACTGGCCAACGCGGTGACTTCGCTGGAGGGTGACGGGCCGACGCTTGACCCGGACTGGGATCCTGGCGGCCTGCCGCATAATCAAGCGAGCGGCGTCATCCTTCTCGAATACGGACAAACTCGGCTTCTGTTCATGGCGGATGCCGAGGATCTCTCATGGCGCGATTTGATCGAAGAGCAAAGCGCCCCCGTGCTTCCCAAGGCGAATTTCATCAAGGCGTCGCACCACGGGTCGGCGAACGGGTTCAACGCAATGATTTACGATTGGGCGGCCGACAAGAACACAGTCGTGGTGATGACGCCCTTCAACCGCCATCGGCGTCCTCTTCCCACGGGCTTGGGCGTCGATCTGGTCAGGCCCTATGTCAAGGAACTGTACTGCACGAATTGCGTCGAAGCCCGCAAGGCCTCAGGGCTGGCCTGGCAATTCATGACGCCGGGGGCCACTCCCTCGCCAGCCCTTCCACTTGAGTGGGCCGTCGATTGCCGCGACGACAGTCGGCGGCTCTCGTTGCTGGCGGATCAGCAGGTTACGCACCCCTACGTCGCCGGAACCATTTCTATTCCACCAAGGTGGCACCACGCCTGCCAGAAGCATCCCGAGCTGATCCAGTTGCTCTGCCCCGAGCTCAGGAATCTCAAGCTCGTCGGGCCCAGACCTCGTCTCAATGACGAATTCCGAGTGAGCCTGACCTACGACGATGGCGGGAACGTCCTGGATCAATACGTCGGCTGGGGCGCGGGTCGGTTACCAGGATCGTAGGTCGGAATCGCCCCCGGACCCCTGCCTCACCCTTACCACCAAAACACGAACGGCCCGCGAGCCATCCCAGGGGATGAATCGAGGGCCGTCATGCTTCGCCGATTTTCGCCGGCCGACCGCGAGAGACTCGCGATCGGCCGGGTTCGATCAGCTTGAGACCAGGCGCGGGCCGCGGCCCGGGCCTCGCTCAGTTCCCCGAGGGGGTCGGGAGCAGGAGTCCGCTCGCCGAGGTCTCGCGGACTTCGGGGGCGGGAGGAACTTCCTCGCTGCCAATCGCCGGGGTCATCTCGGCGGGCATGGCCGCGATCGTGGGCGCCGGCTTGCCGGTGTACACGTGCTGGCCAGCGCCGAAGACCTGGGGCGAAGCCGCGGCCTGGGCCGACGGGGCGGCGCCTTGGCCACTGGCGTAGGGACCGCACGTCGAGCAGGGCTTGGGCTGGTGGGCGAAGGAGAAGTTGTGCTTCTTCTTGAGAACCCACTCATAGGACGTCGTGTGGCAGAGCTTGGGGAGATGGCAGCTCAGCTTGGGAAGCTTGATCGTGAAGTGGCACTTCTTGCCCGTCTCGCACGGGGCAGCGCCACCCTGACCGCTGGGCATCACGCCCCCCTGGGGCGAGGCCAGCCCACAGGTGGAACAACCCGAATCGTAACCGCCCGCCTTGCTCACGCCGCAAAGACCGATCGCGAAGGCGAGGCCGAGGCTCATCGTCAAGGGCTTCAACATGGGAGAATACTCTCCTAAGGCTAACAAGGATCTAGGGCGGCAAGTCCGGCCGGCCGTCTCGCTCGACCCTGATTCGTAACGATCGTCCATGGCGCGACCCAGAGGTCTGGTCTTCCCGGGACCAAGAGCCTTCCAGCTCTTCCCCCAAACCACGCCACCAGTTTTCGGCACTCCCGTCTCCTCGCCGGGGCATAAACCTGGCGAGCCATCGGGTATATCGTCATCGCCGCGAATCACCCTTGAACTCGTTTCACGTTTTGTACCAAGACCTTACGTCGATCAAATTGACGGTCGTCACGGTCGGGAAAAATGGATAATATGCGTAGAAGGGGATGTCGGCAGGTTCGGCGCAATCCGACTTTTCGGGGCCGGCGGTCTTTGCCGGACCCTCCCTCTCACCGTCTTCGCGCGGGTCGAGGGCGGAAAAAAAACGTGCGGTCGTCAGTCGGTGTAGAGCCGCGGGGGGTGTTGCTGGAAGCGGAGAGAGAGGGTGTGGCGAGTTTCGGGGGTGATGCGGGCGTGGTGGCTGATGCGGTGGCCGACGACCCAGACGATGCCGCGCTGGTCGCGCACGATGGGGATGGTCGAGCGCCTGGGCCGGGGGATTCTGCGACCGCGTAGGAAGTCGGCCAGGGGGGTGGTTTGACCGTTCATGCCCAGGGGGTCGAAACGATCGCCGGGGCGGGCGATGTCGATGACGAGCGGAGGCGCGAGCTGATCGAGGTCGAGCGTTTCGTCGGCTGGCAGCATGGGGTCCAGGCGGGCGACGATCGAGCCGAACGCCCAGGCGACCTCGGCGGTCCCTGGGATTTCGAGGGGGATCGAGTCGGCGGTTTCGTCCGCGGGTTGGTTGATCGGCTCGAGCCGGCGGCGGAGGATGAGCAGATCCTGGGAGACGACGGCTTCGACCCCGCCCCCCAGGTTGCAGGGGGGGGCGCTCGCGTGGGGGGCCAGCGCAGCGAGTCTGCGCCAGCGCTCGGCCGACATCGCCTGCTCGGGCCAGCCCTGGTCGCGCCAGGCCTTGCGCAAGAGCTCGGTGCGCATGAACCGAGGGACCGCCGCCAGATCGACGCGACGAAAGACGATTGCACCCGAGGGGTCGCTCACGCGGAGCGCGGGCTCGAGCGCTCGGGCCATCTCATCGACCACCCGGGCATGGGCCGCCGCCGACTTCCCCAGCCGTGCGAGCGCAGGGGCGATCTGGGGATTGTAAAGCGCGGCCACGGTGGGCAAGAGCTGGTGTCGGATCCGGGCGCGGGTTCGGCGCATGTCGGTGTTCGACGAATCCTCGCGGTAGTGCTGGCCGCGCTCCTCGAGAAAGGCGCGCAGCTCGTCGCGACCGATGGCCAACAGCGGCCGCGCCAGCACGATCTTGGGCGACGGGTTGAGCACGCGCAGGGGTCTCATGCCCCGCAGCCCATGCACGCCCGTGCCGCGGACGATCCTGTGCAGAATGGTCTCGGCCTGGTCGTCGAGCGTGTGAGCGGCCGCGATCACGGTCGCCCCTCGCGCGATCGCGCGTTCGACCAGCCACTGATACCGGGCGCGTCGGGCCTCGGCCTCGAAGCCCCCTTCACCCTCCGCCCGCCAGCGGCCGACGTCGCAAGGAATGCCAAGCTGCCCGGCCAGATCGCGGACAAACGCCTCGTCGGCATCGCTCTCGGCGCCGCGGGCCTGATGGTTCAGATGCGCGATCGCCAGCGTAAGCCCCAGGCGCGGCTGGGCCTGGGCCAGGATCCGCGCCAGGGCGACCGAATCGCCGCCGCCCGAGACCGCGACCACCCAGGATCTGCCCAGGCCCCGTGTGAGCCAGCGCCTTACTCGGCCATCGACCGATTCGATCAGCGACGTCATTCGACCCTCCTGGTACGAATGGTTAGAATACCCGATTTGGCTGGGCTTCTCACGGGGCGTCGATCGCGATTCTCGAGACAACGTATGAATCTGGAGCAGATTGGGCTTTTACGATGTCCGCGGTGTCGAGGCGCGCTCGAGGGGGCTGGGGCTCCGCTCGAGGGGGTCAGTTGCTCGTGTTGCGGCAAGGAGTATCGCATCGAGCGGCGAGCGCTTCGGCTGGCGGGCAGCGCGGGCGATTACACCGAGAGCTTCGGCCGCCAGTGGAATCGCTACGACGTCGCGCGGCCGGCCGAGGACGCGGCGGTTTTCCGGGTGAAGACCGGGGTCTCGGCGCTCGCGCTCGCGGGCCAGCGCGTGCTCGACGCCGGCTGCGGCGGCGGCCGCTACGCCCGGTTGGCCGCCGAGTCGGGTGCTCATGTGATTGGCATTGATTTGAGCCGGGCCGTCGACAAGGCGGCCGAGCTCTGCGCTCCCTATCCCCAAGCCTTGATCGTGCAGGCCGATCTTTTGAATTTGCCGGTCGCGCAGGGGGCGTTTGATCTGGTTTATTCGATCGGGGTGTTGCATCACACGCCGGCGCCGCGGGTCGCCTTTGCCCAGATCGCGCGGTGCGTGAAGCCTGGCGGCCGGCTTTCGGTCTGGCTCTATCGCAAGAACACGCCGCCCCAGGAGTGGATCAATTCGGCCCTCCGCCACCTCGCCGGCCGCCTGCCCCCGCGCGTCCTGGAAAACCTGTGCGCGGGCCTGGCCGTGCTGGGCGGCGTCCCCGTCCTCAACAAGACGCTCAACAAGATCGTCAACTTCTCGAACCACCCCGATTGGACCCTCCGCGTCTGCGACAATTTCGACTGGTACGCCCCTCCGTTTCAATCGCATCACACGGTCGACGAGCTCAAGAGCTGGTTTCACGAGGAAGGGTTCGCCGATATCGAGGAGCTCGCCCCCGAAAAAAGCGGCAGTGTTTATGACTGGGCACATCATCATAACTTGATTATCGGCGGCGGGGTCAACGTGACGGGGGCGCGGAGGTAGAGCGCGATCGTGTTCGAGGTATTCCGCGCCAGCGATCAATCGTTCGCGTGGGGAAGGCCTGGGCCGGGCCCTTGACTTCAAGACGAGACGCGGGCGAGGCGGTGGTTCTCGATTTGATGTCTGACGACGAACGCCGACACGCCATAATCGTGTGCTAGATCGTCGATCTCATCCTCCCCGACCGTCGCCCCGGACAGATCTTTTCGCAGCATGTGATGGGGCGCGAGAAACTCGGCGGCGAAGGCGCGATTCATCCGCTGCCGGTCGGTTCTCAGTCCGGACACCGCCGCGAAGCGATGATCGAGCGTGGTCAAATGCTCGAAAAGTGCTCGGCAGAATGCGAACTGGCGTGAGTCTTGCCGCTTCTTCTCGATGAGAAACCTGGGATTGCCGCGCTGGTTCGACCCGGAAAGTGCATCCAGAAATGAGCAGGTGCTCGTTTCTCGAATCACGCATTGGTCGAGTTGATCGATGTTCAGGAATCCAGCGAGCTCGTCGAGCGAGTGGGATTTCCAACCGCCGCCGTTGAATTTCGCCCGGAGTCTCGCGGCGAACGTGTAGCCGGTCTCCCACGGGCTAGCCCCCTTCGGCGGTGTTGGCGACTGGTTTCGGACTCCCTTCAGGGCGTCGATTTCGTCGTCATTGGAAGCGATGGATTCGGAGGCCGCCGCCAGCTCGGACGTTTGAGCGGCCAATCGATCGGGGGTCGCCAGGGACAAGAAGTCGTCGAGGAGTTCAGGGCGAATTCTCCGGGACGCGTCGAGGATTTCCGCTTCCAGTGAATCGTCATCCTCGTAGGGGTTGCTGCCGAGCCGGGCCGCGGCTTGGCAGTATGCCCGCTCGTCGTCGTCGGCTTGCTGAATCGCCGCCCATTGATCGTGCAGCGTCGTTCGCGGCAGTCCCATGTCGTCGAGCCGCGTGACGACCGCGTTCACGAAGTCGCCCAGGGTTGCTTCCAGGGCGCGAGCGGACAGCAGGGCTTGTCCGCTCGTTGAAAACCTGATCCCCGCGGCGGGGATGTCCAGCGGCATCCACTGGGCCTCGACGTTTTCCCCGAGCGTGACGAGACGGAGCGACGGCAGGACAAAGCCCTCGCGCGCCCATCGAAGATTGTGTCTCCGTTCGAACAGCCGATCCTTCCCAGCGACCGGGCGCTCGACTTCGGATTTCAGAAACCACCAGTTGTCGGCCAGCCACTCGGCGAGCGTGAACAGCGGGAGGAAAACGCGGGTTCGAACCGATTTTGTTTGGCGGTCCAGCAATTCGGTCACGGGATCGTCGTCGATCAGGATCGACAACGACCCCCATGTCGCGCGCAGTTCTTCTCCACGGGCTGACGCCGGATCTTGCCAATCGAAATCCAAGCGGAGGTTGCTCATGGAATCGTTCACTTCAGGGGCGCCAGTCGAAGTCGTCGAGTTCGACCGGCCATTCCTCGGGCTCCAACTGCCACCCCTTGTCTTGCCCGAGGTCGCGATTCACGAGCCGCGCTTCGTAGACGACGTCACCGACCTTGCACCGCGCATAGCGCGGCAAGCCGCCTTCCCAGGGACCGCCGAAACACTGAAGCTCAAACGCACGTCGCAGCCATCGTTGGATTTCGGGCAAGAGATCGTTCAGCGCCGGGTCGCACTTCGTCGCATCCGCGCGAGGTCGCGGCGAGCCAGCAAACGACGGTCCTGTCTTGTGTTCCGGACCCCGACGTAAGTGACCCGCGACGCCAACCCCTCCCCATCAACGCCAACCGGCGGCGGTTGAACGACTCGTGACAGCGGTCTCTTTCGCCGGGGAGCACGCACGGTATGACACGTCGCTTCCAATGGTTCCCAGCCGCCCACAACCCGAAGCTCCACGACACATAGACTCTAACATCAAGGCGGAACGCTTGAAAGTGGGACGACGACGAGCAGACACTACATGCAGGAGGAAGGGATTTGTGCCGTGGCGGGCTCCGGAAAGCCGTCATCCACAGGGTGTTGTGATCCCCGGCTTCGGCCAAGGCCGAGGCGACGTTCCGTGAGGTTCGCGGGAGGTGGTGTACGAGAGGATGGGGCAAGGTTCCCGGACCCTATTCGCCGGGTGGTTGTTCTCGCCGCCGGCGCATCACCGCTCGCAGGGCGGCGCGGCGCAGCGGCTCGCTCAGGGTCTGGTCGGCCCGCAGGCGGGCGACGACGTCGACTGGCTCGGGCGTGTCGGCGAACAGGCGCGCGACCAGGCGCTCGGCCGCGGGCCGCGGGGCCTCGGCCTCGCGGCGGGCCTGATTGCGCAGCGCGGGCGGCTCGGTGTCCCAGATCTGGACCGTACCGTCGCCGGAACCCGATACCAGGCTCTTGCCGTCGGGGCTGAAAGCCAACGAAAAGACGTAATTCGTGTGGCCCTCGAGCCGGGCCACCTCCTGTCCCGTCGCCAGATCCCACAGCCAGACGGCCCGGTCACGACCGGCCGACGCCAGCCGCTTGCCGTCCGGATGAAAGGCCACCGCGAACACCTCGTCGGTGTGGCCGGTCAAGACGGCGATGCAGTTCGCCGCGGCCACATCCCAGACCCGGACGGTGCGATCGTTGCCGGCGGAGGCGAGCCGACGCCCATCGCCGCTGAACGCAACCGAGTAAACAAAGCCCGTATGACCGACCAGCCGGGCCGATCGGTGGTTCGTTCGCGTGTCCCAGAGGTCGACTTGCGTTTGGTCTTCAACCGTGCCCGCCACGAGTTTTCCATCCGGGCTGTAGGCCAGTGCTTTCTTGACGCCGAAGAGTTCAGACGCCCCCAGGGAGTGGAGTTCCGCTCCGGTCGCGGCTTCCAGGATCCTCACGCCCGTCTCCGCGGACGCGGCCGCGATCCGGGTTCCGTCCGGGCTCGCCGCGAGGGCCAGGATCGCGTCGGTCTCGGAGCCTGGGATCGATCTCTCGAGCCGGGCGGTCGCGAGGTTCCAGAAGTTCAACGAGAGACCGGTGCCGCATCCGGTGAACAACCGCGAACCATCCGGGCTGAAGGCCAGGGCGCGCACGCCCTCGGGATGGGGGAGGATCGCGCAACATTCCCCGTTCACCGCGTCCCAGAGTCGTACGGTCTTATCCCAGCTCCCGGAGGCGATCCATTGGCCGTCGGCGCTGAACGCCACGGGATAGACGTAGCTGGTGTGGCCGAGCAAGACAGTGGTGCCCGCCTGGCGGCCGAGTTCCCAGATCCGCGCCGTGCCATCATTCACATGTTTGGTCCTTGTCGCCTGACTCGCCGAAGCCAGACGGCGGCCGTCGGCGCTGAATGCCAGTTGGCTGACGACCCCGGTGTGGCCGTGCAGGACCGCGAGATCGCGGCGGCCGGTCGCTTCCCACACCCGGATGGTCCGATCGGTGCCGCCGGAGGCGATCCACAGCCCGTCGGGGCTATAGGTCGCGGTGACGACCTCGCCCGCGTGCCGTTGGTAAGACGGCTCGATCTCACGGCCCGTCGTGTAATCCCACTGGCGGACGGTTCCGTCCGCCGAGGTCGTCACGATCCGCCGGCCGTCGGGGCGGAATGCCACGCTGAGCACCTTGCGGGCGTGTCCGCGACACTGGGCGGTCATGAGGCCGGTGGACGCGTCCCACAGCCGTGTCAGTCCGTCCTCGCCCGCGGTGGCGATGAGCTTGCCGTCGGGGCTGAAAACCAGATCCCAGATGTCGCCGAGGTTCTGGGCGATGGTCGCGCCGGGTTTGCCCGAATCGGGATCGTACAGCGTGTACTCCCACCCCTTGGGCCCGAGCCAGACCACGGCCATCCGCGTACCGTCCGGGCTGACGGCGAGGCGGTGGGCCTGCCCGCCCGGAGGTCCCATCAGGTGGGTTTGAACGCGTCCATTGACATCCAGAAGACACAGGTGGTTTGTCGTTCGGCCGGAGGGTAGTGCGCCGTCGGGGTCGTGGTCCGCGGTCTCGCCGGCGCTGGCCACGAGCCTCAGCCCGCGCCGCGTCGAGATCGGGGGATGGGGACTTAAATCACTGTAGGAGCGAGACAAGAGAACGGCGCCTTCCAGGTCGGTGAGGCGAAGCCCCGTGCTCGTCCATGCGGCGATATGGATGCCATTGGGATGATGGATCAGGGACTGGATTTCACCGGCGGCGGCTGGGAACGCGGCCATGCTGTCGTCGAGCCGGATGCGCAGGTGCCGCCATTCCCAGTCGCGCAGGGCCTCTGGGGCTGCGTCGAGCTGGCGGGCGGCGTCGACGACGTCGTGATGCCAAAGTGCCGCGACCGCGGCCGCGACACGGGCGCGGTAGCTCTGATACGTGGCGACGCGCTCGCGCTCGTTCGCCATGTGAGCATATTCGTCCGCGGCCCGAGCGTTCGCGGCGGCGCGCAGGGCGAACAGGATCGAGACCACGGTTCCCGCGAGGAGCGCCAGGAAAACGCTCGTCGTTCCGATCACGAGCGCCTTGTGCCGCCGGGCGAATTTGCCGAGCTGATACAGCGCCGAGGGGGGGCGCGCCCGGATCGCTTCCCCCCGCAGAAAGCGCCGGATGTCCGACGCCATGTCTCCCGCCGTTGCGTAGCGCCGCACCCTGTCTTTCTCGAGCGCCTTGGCCACGATGATCTCGATGTCGCCGCGGAGGGTCGCGTCGACCGAGCCCAGCCGCGGCGGCTCCTCTTGCTGGATCACGCGGGCGACCTCGGGCATCGGCAGTTGATCGAGGTGGTACGGCGCTCGGTTCGCCAGCACCTCGAAGAGCAAGACGCCCAGGGTGTAGACGTCCGAGCGGCCGTCGAGCCCGGCCGGGTCGGCGGTGATCTGTTCGGGGCTCATGTAGCTCAGGGTGCCGAGCAGTTGACCGGCCTGGGTTTGCCCGACGGTTGTGAGCAGGCCGGCGGTGGTGACGTGGGCGACGCCGAAGTCGAGCACCTTGGGCTGGCCGGATTCCTCGACGAGGATGTTTTCGGGCTTGAGATCGCGATGGATGACGCCCTTGTCGTGGGCGTGTTGCACGGCGTCGCAGACCATGGCGATCAGCTCGAGCCGCGCCGAGGCGCCGAGAGCGCGGGCGCGGGCGAATTCGTCGAGGGGCATGCCGTGGATGAACTCCATGGCGAGGAACGGCCGCCCCTCGGCGCTCATTCCGGCTTCATGGATCTGGGCGATGCCCGGGTGCTGGAGCCGGCCCAGGATCCGGGCTTCGTGGTCGAAGCGCTTGACGAGCTCGGGTGAGAGGACGCCGGGTCGGATCACCTTGAGCGCGACGGTGCGACGGGGGTTGTCTTGCTGGGCCTCGTAGATGGCGCCCATGCCCCCCGCGCCGTGCAGCCGGAGGATGCGATAGCGGCCGATGTTAGGCGGCGGCCCCGCTTCCTCGCCGAGCGGCGATGCCGCGGATTCGAGCCGGGTGTTCTCGGGCGCGCGGACGATGGGGCTTTTCAGGAAGCCTTGGTCGTCGTCGCCGATCCCCTGGTCGGAGTCGTAAGCCAGCAGGCTTTCGACCTCGGCGCGGGTCTGGGGCTGACCGTGACAAGCGGCGGCGAGGAAGGCGCCGCGTTCGAGAGCGGGCAGGTCGGCCGCCTGGGCGAACAGGGCTCTCACGCGCGCGCGATCCGGCTCGGTCATCAATCCCCCGATCGATCGCGGGATGACGACGTCGTCGAGCTCAGGGCGAGCCCTCGCCGAGCCGCCGCCCCAACCAGGCCCGCGCATAGCGCCAGTCGCGTTTCAGGGTGCTGATCGAAACGCCGACCACGCTGGCCGTCTCCTCCACGCTCAACCCGACATAATAGCGAAGCGCCACGATCTCGGCCAGCCGCGCGTCTTCCGCCTGGAGCTGATGGATGGCCTCGTCGAGGGCGAGCAAATCCTCGGCCGGCGGTTCGATCCAGGCCAGGCCCTCGACGAGCTCGACGCGCCGCGCCTGCCCGCCGTGCTTGAGCCTTCCCTTATGACGCGCCTGTTCGATCAAGATTTCACGCATCGCCCGCGCGGCCGCGCCGAAGAAATGCCGCCGGCCTTCCCAGCCGGGATCCTGGTCCCGCACCAGGCGAAGATACGCCTCGTGGACCAGGGCCGTCGGCTGAAGGGTCTGGCCGGAAGGGAGCCGGGCCGTCATCGTCGCGGCCAGGCGACGCAGCTCGACATAGAGAATCGGCAACAATTCGGCCGCCGGCTGCTTTTCTTGGCCCGGTTCCGGCTCAGGTGATTCGGGTTCATCTTGCGGCGTCATTGGGAAAAAAATTCAAGTCTTTTGACCCTTCGTAGGCGTCTTCGTCAGATGGTTTCATAGCCGAGAGCCGGAATCTCTTGTTCGCCGCCCCGCGGAGAAGCTTCCGGGGCGACAGCCGCGACAACCGTGAACCCAGCAGCAGCCAGGTTTCCCGCGCCACGGCGGTGGGACGAAGCCCGACGCGCGCCAATCGTACTTCATCCCGCGTTCCTCTGTAAGTGGGTCGTCGCCGAGGACGGGACCGATCGCGTCTTCGTTCGCGGCGATGGCCGGAACCGTCGATGCGGCCGCGCCGCGGGATCGCCGTGCCGCCGTGCCTTCGTGTTTTCTCCACGGACTCCCCGGACCCCTGGTCGTCCGGCATCTGCCCGTGCCTCTTCCATCTGGTGAATTCATCATGAGTCGCTCGCCCTGGAATCGGTCGTTTGCTCGCCAATCGTCGTCTTTCAAAGGTGAGCCGGCCCCCGTGGATCGGCGCAGGCGTCGCGGTCGGCCCCTCGAACTGGACACGCTCGAGAACCGCACGCTGCTTTCCGTCAGCGCGCTCTTGAACTCAGGCGTGCTTGACATCAACCTGTCCGCGGCGAACGACCAGGCCACGATCACGTCGACGACGTCGGGCATCGCCGTGGCTGGCACCGGCTATACCGGCGCGGCGTCGTTCTCGGGCGTCACCCAGTTGATCGTGCTGGGGGCCAACACGTCGAGCCAGGACGCGCCCAACCAGAGCGTCGCCTTCGGAGGCGCGGCCGCGCTCTTGCTCGACGCGCCGGTTGGCACTGATGCGCTCAACGTCTCTGGCGTCACCTCTGTGACATTTACCGATATCACGATCGATGCGACGTCGGGTGACTTGAGCGTCACGGCCGCCGAGGCGACAAGGGCGGCGGGGGTGCTGGCGACGACCGCACCGAACGCCTCGGTCACCCTCGCGGGGGCGACGATCCAGGCCGACAACATCACGATCGACGCGAACGCTTCGTCGACGTATACGAATACCGCCCCTCTCGGGGGAGTCTTGAGCGCGCTGGGGGTGGCCGCGGCGGTCGCCGACCTCGAGCCGAGCGCGACGGTCGCGGTTGGGGGATCCTCGAGGATCGCGGTCAATGGGGCCGCCGGGAATGTCGCGATCGGGGCCGACGCCAGCGTTCAGCTCGATTCGAGCACCACGGTGGGGACCACCGTCGGCGGGACCGCTCTCAACCCTGCCGACGCGGCGATCGCGGTCTCGGTCGTCAATTCCTCGGCCGTCGCCCAGGTCGGCGGCGGGTCGACGTTGAGCGCCGGCGGCGCTGGTGTTTTGAGCATCACCTCGACCAATACGACCACGGTGACCACGGTGGTCGACGGCTCGGGCGCCGTCGGCGGGGCGACGGCGGCCGTGACGCTCGACAACAGCACGAGCCAGGCCTTCGTGGCCGGCGGTTCCACGGCCGCGGGGGGTACGGTCGACATCTTGGCGACGACGATCAACACGGCGACGACCTCGGCCAAGTCGACGGCCACGGGCGCGGGCTCGAACAGCGCGATCCAGAACCTCCTCGCCGGGAAAGTGGATCCCGCCTATCTTTCGAAGGTCGATCCTCCTCCCGACTCCAACTCGACGTCCCCGGCCGAGACGGCCTCGTCGGGCGGTCTGCCGCTTTCAGTCGCGGGCGCCGTGGCCGTGAGCCGGTTCACGCCCACGACCCAGGCTTACGTCGACTCGTCCACGGTCACGGCCGCGAGCGCCATCAACATCGGCGCGTCGTCCGACAACAACTCGACCACGACGGCCGACGGCGAGGCGACCACCAGCAACGCGCTGGCCAGCGTGGGGGTCGCCGTCGCGGTCGGCGACACCGTCATGGGCAACACGGCCGCGGTCGAGAGCACCACCGGCGCGGCCAGCCTGACGGCCCCGACCATCATGGTCCAGGCGACGACGCCGGCGGCGTCCCCCACGGATCTCCACAATGTTTCGGCGACGGCCATCTCGGGGGTTTCGGGCCTGGACGTCGGGGTCGCCGGCGCGCTGGCCCTGAACATCGCGTCCAACACCAGCGAGGCGTCGATCCCGGCGGGCTCGACCGTTTCCATGGTGGGCGACGTGACGTTCAACGCGGAGAACGCGGTCGCCGAAACGGCGACGGCCCAGCCGCCGTTCCAGTCTCCCGGGGGAGTCGGCGGCTCCCTGGGCGTCGGCGCGTCGGTCGCTGTCAACATCGTCGACAACACCACGGTGGCCGAGCTCGGCGACGCGGCGCGGCTGACCGGGGTCCAGAACCTGACATTCACCGCCGGCTCGAGCGACGCGGTCGCCACCAACGCGGCCTCGGGCGCGGGGGGGGGCGCGGTTTCGATCAGTCCCTCGGTGGGGATCACCGTGGCGACCAATACGACCACGGCCCAGGTGGGCGCGCCAGACGCCGCGAATGGCACGCTCGTGGTGGGCGGCGCGTTCTCGGCCGTCGCGACCCACGCCGCGCTCACGTCGACGGCGACCGGGGCCGCGGCCGGCACGGGGACCGCGGCCTCGGTCGGCGTCTCGATCGCCCTGGCCTTTGTCACCGACCAGACCACGGCGACGACCAACCGCTCGATCGACGCGACGGCCGGCGGGGTGACGCTCGAGGCCGACTCCTCGGCGGCCAGCCTGGTCTCGTCGAGCGCCAGCGCCTCGGGCGGGCCGACCGCCACGCAAGAGAAAAACGCGAACAATCCGCCCACGCAAGACACCAGCGAGGAGGGGCCCGGCTCCGATACGGCCGACTCGGGCTCGGTCGACGGCCAGAACGCCGCGCAGCGCTCCTACGCCGACGGCGAGTCGGGCACGCTCACCGACTCCAAGGGAAACAAGGTCAGCGCTGGCAATACCAAGGGCGACGCCGCGACCCCGGCGGCCAAGACGTCCGACGGTTCGGTCACGGTGGCCGCCGCGGTGGCCGTCAACATCGTCAACAGTCAGGCCGACGCGACGGTCCCCGCCGGCCTCACGATCACGGCGACCGGCCCCTTGACCGTCACCGCCACCAACGACACGGGCGATCCCACGAACCCGATCTACCCCGCCAACCCGGTCATCGGCGACACCGCGAATGCCTGGGGAACCGACGCGGGCACCGCCCAGGTCGGGATCGGCGCGGCGGTCGCCTTGAACCTGGTGAACGCCTCGGCCGCGGCGACGATCCAGGCCGCGACGATCAACGCCGCCGGCGTGGTCGTCAATGCGGGAATGATGGGCGCGGCCCCGCTGAACCAGTTCGGCGCCGACGCGACCTCCGGCGCGGGGGCGGGCGACATCGGCGTGGCCGGCGCGGTGGCGATCAACATCGTGACCAATACGAGCCAGGCCCTGATCGAGACCGGCGCCGCGGTCGACGCCCACGGCGGCGACGTTTCGGTGACCTCCCTGAACAACGCGACCGACCTCACGTTCGCGGTGCCCGGGTCGCCCGCCACGGGGGGAAGCCTGGGCGTCGGCGCCTCGCTGGCGCTGAACGTCATCTCCGACGCGACCCAGTCCGAGGTGCAGGACGGCGCATCGCTTTCGAACGCCGGCAACGTGACGGTGACCGCCGGCTCGGCGCAATCGATTCTCACCTGGGCGCAGAACGGGGCGGCGGGCGCGGTGGCGCTCGGCGGCGGCATCGCCATCGTGATCGCCAGCGATCAGACGACGGCCGACATCGGCGCCGACGCCCAGACCATGAACGCCTCGGGCGGTCTCACGATCGGGGCGAGCGGGTCGTTCGCGGTGAACTCGGTCGCCGCCGCCTCGTCCGCGCCCGGCCAGACCTTCGGGCTGGGGGCCTCGGTGGTCGTCAACGTGGCCCAGGACTCGTTCCAGGCCGAGCTCGGCCGCGACTCAGTCGCCGGCGGTGCGGTCAGCGTCACGGCCGACCCGGCGGTCTCGTCCAGCCAGGCCGCCGCCATCGCCAGCGAGAGCGGCGCGCCCGCTTCCAGCCCCAGCTCTGGCACGGGCTCGAGCTCGGGCAGCGGCGGGACCGCCGACCAGACGACCCAGAACCAGTCCAGCTTCGCGCACGCCGAGGGGGGTTCAAGCTCACCCGGTGTCGCGGCGCCCCCGACCTCGAACAGCGAGCTCGGCTCTCCCTCGAGCTCGGCCAGCGGCAAATCGGGTGGAAGCAGCGGCGCGACCAAGGTGGGCGTCGCGGCCGCCGTCGCGGTCAACGTCCTCTCGACCAGCACGGTCGCGATGATCGACAACGGACTCACCGTCACATCGGGAGGCGCGCTCTCGGTCGGCACGGCCAACCAGAGTAGCGCGGCGGCCCTGGCCGATGGGCGGGCGAACGTCAACCAGAATTCGATCGGCGCCGCCGTGTCGCTCAACGTCGCGAGCGTGACCAACTCGGCCACCATCGGTTCGTCCGACGTCGTCTCGGCCGCCGGAGTCAGCGTGACGGCGCTCATGATCCAGAACGCGGCCAACGACTTTTCGACGCAGGGGCTGGGCGTCGCGATCGGCACGCAGGCCGGCGTCGCGGGCTCGGCCGGGATCAACGTCGTCACCGTCACCACACTGGCCTCGATCGGCTCGGGCTCGATCGTCGTCTCGTCGGCCGGCCTGAGCGTCCAGGCCGCCAACGATGAGACGCTCCAGAATATCGCCTTCACCGAGGCCGTCGGCTCCGACGCGGGGGCCGGCGCGGCCGTCAGCGTGAACGTCTTGAACAACACCACCAACGCGTTCCTCGACTCAAACGTCCAGGCCAACGTCGCCGACCTCACCCAGATCACGGCCGAGTCGTCGCTCAATCCCTCGCAAGACCCGATCCCCAACTCGACGGCCGACACGACCGTGGCCGCCGGGAACTCGCTGACCGAGAAACAGATCGCCGGCATCGCCTATTACGAAATGAACGGCCTCAACGCCCCGGTCATCGGCACCACGACGCCCCCCCCGACCGCCCAGGAGCTCGTCTCGGGCCCCGGCATCCCGGTCGGGACGGTGGTCTTCGAAAACAAGACGTTGCCCTTCACCGGCGTGCTGACGTTCGGCTCGAACGTGGTCGCTTCGGACGACACCGCTTTTCTGAACCCGTTGACGACGCCCCAGGTGGGCGACACGCTCTCCGGCCCCGGCATCCTGCCTGGGACCACGATCACGAACATCGTCAACTCGCTGAACGGCACCACGATCACCCTCTCGTTGCCCGCGATCGCCAATGGTTCAGAGGCCCTCGCCGCGGACCGGCTTCTGCTTTTCAACCCCACGAGTCCACTGCCCACCACGGGGCCCGTGACCCTCGCCGGAACCATTCCCGGCGCTCCCATCGACGCCCTGGCCCTGGCCGTCTCGTCGATCCCCGCGGCCGATCCCCACCCCACCAGCTTCACCGTGGGCGCAGGGGCGTCCTCCGGCGGCGCGGGCGTCGCCGGCTCGTTCATCGTCAACGTCGTCAATCAGACAACGGATGCTTATATCGGTAGCGGCGACTCGATCAACACCCTGGTCGGCACGGCCGGGTATCCGACGGCGAATGCCGACGAGGGCGTGACGGTCTCGGCGACCGAGACGATGAACGTCGTGGACTGGGCGGGGGCGATTGGCGCGGGGAGCGACCTGGGCGCTGGCGCGGCCCTCGACGTCAGCATCGTCGCCGAGGACGACCAGGCTTCCATCGCCACCGGCGCGACCGTCGACGCGGCCCAGAACGTCGAGGTGACCGCGAGCACGAACGGATCCTACCAGTCGGTCACGGGGGCGGTGGCGCTCAGCGAGTCAGCGGCGATCGCCGGCGCGGCCTCGATCGAGGTGCTTTCGCCGGCGACGAGCGCCTCGATCGACGCGGGAGCGACGGTTAGCGCCCAGGGGAACCTTCTGGTCCAGGCGAGCCGCCAGGCGAGCATCAACACCATCGCCGGCCAGCTCGGCGCGAGCGGCGACGCCAGCGTGGGCGCCTCGGTCTCGACGATCGTGGACACGGTCAACACCGCCGCTTCCATCGGTTCGGGTGATCGCGTCACGGCCCGCGGCCAGTCGGGCGCGATCCCCGTCCTTACCGGCCTTGCCCCGGGCGCCACCACGTCCTTTTCGGGAGTGGCCGTCGTCGCCGCGACGTTCGAGAACGTGCAAGCGATCGTGGTCGGCGGCTCGGTCTCGAGCTCGGCCGGGGTCGCCGGCTCGATGGCGATCAACGTGCTCGACGACACGACGTTGGCTGATATCGCCGCCGGGGCGACGGTGACCGCGACCGCCGGAACGCCTGGGAGCGGACCGGGTGTGATGGTCACGGCCGCCGATCCCTTGACCCTCTTCAGCACGGCGGGCGCTCTGGCCGCTGGCGGCGACGCCGGCCTGGGCGCGGGCGTCGACATCGATTCGATCACCAAGAACACCCAGGCCTACATCGCGACCGCGACCGTCGCCGCCGATGGCAACGTGCTGGTCCAGGCCACGTCGTCGGAAAACCTCACCTCGATCACCGCGGCGGTCGGCGCCAGCGGCAGCGCGGCGGTCGTCGGCTCGGCCGGGGTCTACGTGCTGAACGTCACGACCCGGGCCTTCATCGGCGACGACCCGTTGAACCCGACCGCCGGCTCGACCAGCGTCCAGGCCGCCGGCAGCATCTTGGTCGCGGCGTCGGAGTCGACCGTGCTCGACATCCTCTCGGGCAATCTCTCGGGCTCAGGCACGGCCAGTATCGGCGTCGCCGCGAGCGTGCCGGTGATCACCAAGACGACCGAGGCGTTCGTCGGCGCGGGCGCCAACATGGGCGCACTGGGCCTGGGCGCCCCGATCACCGCCGAGACCGGTTCGTTCGCGATCTCGTACCAGCCCTATGGCACGAGCCCCGGCGTGGCCCAGCCGCCATCCGAGAACGCCAACCTGACGGGTAACGGCAACAGCCTCACCAGCCCACGGCTGGGCCAGGAGCGCATCGCGACCCCCGAGACGCGGGCGATCCATGGGCTCGCGGTCACGGCGGTCAATGCCGATTCGCTCCAGGGGGTCGGCGTCACCGGCGGCGCATCGGGCTCGGTCGCCGTCAATCTGAGCGGCGCGGTCGCCGTGCTGACCAACACCACCAGCGCCTCGATCGGATCTGGCGCCGCGATCAACGCGATCAACACCGGCGCGGCGAGCAACCAGTCGGTGCTCGTGGCCGCCGGCAACGACACCTCGTTCCTGGGCATCGCCGGCTCGCTGGCGATCTCGGGCGACGTCAGCGTCGCGCCGGGGGTGGTCGTGATGGTGGTCAATAACACGACCACCGCCTCGATCGACGACGGCGCCTCGGTGAGCGCCCTGGGCGATGTCGCCGTCGTCGCCCACTCGAGCGGCGACGTCCTCACGATCGCCGCCGCGGCCGCCGTCTCCGGCACCGCCGCCGGGGGCGGGTCGGTCTCGTACGTCGGCATCACCGACACGACCCAGGCCAATATCGGCGACTCCGCCACCAGCGCCGGGGCCGGCGCCCAGGTCCATGCCGGCGGCAACGTGCTGGTCGACGCCACCGATGCCACACTCGCCTACCAGGTCACGGGCGCCCTCGCGATCGGGGTCGCCGGCGCGGGCGTCGGCGGCGCGGTCGGCATCGTCAACCTGACCAAGAACACCACTGCCTTCATCGGCGATGACGCCACGGTCGACGCCCTGGGGAACGCGCCAGGCCTCGCGGGCGTCTTTGACGGCAACTATACCAATTCGGGCGGTTTTGAAACCCTTGCGATCTTTAGCGGCGTGGCCGTCCAGGCGGCGACCAGCGAGAACGTCACCAACGTCGCGGCGGCCGGCGCGGCCGGGTTTTATGCCGGCCTGGCCGGCGGCGTCTCGATCGAGCTGTTCCATTCGAACACCCAGGCGTATGTCGGCGGCGGCGCCCAGATCAACACCAGCTCGGCCGGCGCGAGCCCGGCGCAGGCGGTCGACGTCGCGGCGGTCAACCAGGCGTCCAACTTCTCGTTCGCCGGCGGGTTGGGCGGGGGCATCGCCGGCATCGCCGGCGGCGTCGATGTCGGCCTCATGCAAAACTCGACGCAGGCCTTTATCGCCAACGGCGCCGTCGTCCAGGCCCAGCAAGACGTCGACGTCTACGCACTTTCCAACGACAGCGTGCAAACCTACGCCCTGGGCGCCGCCGTGGGCGTCGTCGGGCTGGTCGGGTCGGTCTCGGTCTGGTCGATCGGCGTCCCCTACAGTGCGGGTTACACCGACGGAAACGCCAGCGACGGCACGGTTCAGGGCGTGCCGAGCAGCGGAATCACCGGCTCGAGCTCGAGCGCCGAGGGCCAGACCGGGGGCGCCTCGTCGATGGTCGGCGGTCTGACCAATCCCAGCAACAACGGGGCGGCCGGCAACACGCAATACACCAGCGGCGTCGTCGGCTCGAACCAATCCGGGGTCGACGGATCCATCAGCGGCGATCCGGTCGCGAGCGCGATCGCCAGCACCACGGTTCCGACCGGCGCCGTGGCGTTCATCGGTTCGGGCGTGAGCGTGAGCGCGGGGGGCAACGTCAACGTCCGCGCCCAGAGCGAGGTCAGCTACAGCGGAGTGGTTGGCGGCCTGGCGGCCGGCGTGGTCGGCATCGGCGGCTCGATCGAGATCGCAAACATCGCGGGCAACACCCAGGCGTACATTGACGCCAACACGAAGGTGAGCGCTGGCGGCAACGTGGTGGTCGACGCGGCGCTCGCCAGCGACAACGCCAGCGGCACGGCCTTCGCCGGCACGGCGGGGATTATCGGCATCGGCGCCCAGGTGGTCGATATCCAGGACGGCAGCACCGAATCGGCCACATTGAATAACGGCGTGACGATCCCGCGGGCTGGGCAAGTGCAGGTGACGTCGTCGTCGAATCGCACGCTCTTGGCCCAGGCCCTGGGCGGCGATTTTGGAGGCGTCGCGGCCGGCGTTGGAGTCGCGATCGCGAGCGCCGCCGGCGGGCCGGCGGCCGGCATCGGGTCGGGCGTCCAGATCGGCAAGACCGGGAGCGTCGGCGGCGTCGACGTCGCGGCCTCCGCCGCCGATACGGTCACGACCAAGTCGTACGGCGTCGCGGCCGGTTACATCGGCCTCACGGCGGTCTATAGCGACGCCACGTCCAGCCCCACCGTGCAGGCCTCCGTCGGTTCGAACGCCGCGATTACCACCGCGGGCGCTTTCCAGGTCACCGCCCAGGACGCGCCGGCGGTCGACGCGCAATCGATCGGGGCCGCGATCAGCGGGAGCATCGGCGTCGGCGCGGCCGTCAGCCTCGCGAACGCCGGCGGAACGACGTCGAGCACCCTCGGCGGTAGCGACGTGGTCTCGGCCGCCTCGCTCCTGGTCGAGGCCGGACGTTTCTCGAACGCGAGCGCGGCCCCGACCGCTCAGTCCTCGGCGACCGCGGGCGCGGGCGGAATCCTGGCGGGCGCGAGCGCCACGGTCAGCACGGCCACGAGCACCGGCGCGGTCGAGGCCGGTACCGGCGACTCGTCGATCCTCACCGCCGGGAACATTTCCATCCTGGCCAACAACCAGAGCTTGCAGGCCGCCAGCGCCACCGGCGTGGCCGTGGGGGGCTTCTTCGCGCTCGGCGTCGATATGGCCCAGGCGACGTCCAATGTCTCGACCTCGGCCACTCTGGGAACGGGAATCATCTCGGCGCCCCTCATGGGGACGATCGACGTGTTGGCGACGGGGCAGGACCAGAACAACGCCACGTCCATCGCCGGCAGCGGAGGCGCGATCGCGGGCGACGCCTCGGTCGGAAAGACCAGCGACGGCTCGACGGTCGCGGCGGGCCTTTCCGGGGGTCTTCTTACGGCCAACATCGTCGATGTCGCCGCCGTCAACAACAGCGTCTACACGCCCCAGGTCAGTTCCATCAATGCCGCCTTGGCGGGCGCCAGCGGCGCACTCGCGACCGACACCGAGACCACCAGGGCCAACGCGACGGTCGCGAACGACACCGCGATCGACGCTGGCTTCGCCGTGAACGTCACGGCGCAGAACACGTTCACGGAGAATCCGCCGACGAACGGAAACACCGTTTCCGCCGGGGCGGGCGGCTTCTTCAACGGCACGGCCGCCGAGAGCGACTCGACGATCACCGGCAACGCCAACGTCACGATCGGCGGCTCGGTCTTGATCGACGTGAACACCCCCACCAGCACCTCCACCGGAACCCCCGGCATCTTCCTGATCGCTTCGAGCGTGCTCGACACGACCGACCAGGTCGCGCTGTCGACGGGCGGCGCGATCGAGGGCGCCGGTGCCAATTCATCCCTCACGGCCACGCTGAATAACAACGTGACGACCGAGTCGACGTCCACGAGCCCCGACTCCTTCACGACCAACCAGAACATCGGGATCGGCACGTACACCACGGTGAACGCCGCCACTACGAGCGAGGCCCACACCTGGGGCGTGGTCGCCGCGTTGGCCGCCGTCTCCGCCGACACGAGCGTGATCTCGAACCAGACCGTCCTGCTGGGCCCCGCCACGAACCTCATGGCCGCGCTCGACATCAACCTCACCGCCGGAGACAACCCCACTCCCGGCGCCCCCGTCACGCCCATGGTCGGCGATTCCAACGCCCAGTCGTATGCCCGCTCTTTCGTCGCCATCCCCTCCGCCTCGGCGACCACCACCCTCGCCAGCAACACGGCCCTGACCGTCGGCGTCGGCGACCAGATCGAGAGCGGAGAAAACATCACCCTGGCCGCCGTCCCTGGAAATCCCAGCGCGACGGCGCTGGGGGTCGGCCACGGTTACGAGATCGGGTTCATTCCGATCACGAACGGCTCGAGCTCGCCCAGCAGCCCGACCACCTCGACCATGACCATGGACGGTTCCCTCACGGCCGGCGTGTTCCACACGCTCAACATCACGATTCCCAACGCCGCCGACGCCGTCGACGCCAACGGATACGGCATTTACAGCAACCAGGTCGCCGTCAACGGCGGCGCACCCGTCACCGTCGGCGGTCCCACGAGCGTCACCGTCGTGCCCAGCCCCTCGTCCGTGGGCTTCACGGCCAGCTTCGATCCCAGCTTCAATCCTTACAACATGATCGCGAATGCCGTAACGAGCGGGCTGATCACCGACCCGACCGAAGCCCTGGCGCTCGAAGGCGCTGTCTATGATGGGTCGATCGGCGCTATCGTGCTCGGCCCGCTCTTCGCCGCGGGGGGCGACGTGACGGTCAATGCCGGCGCCCTGCAAGGCGACGGCGCCATCACCGCCGACGGCGGCCCCACGATCACCGTGACCAATAACAGCCCCGACTACCTCGTGCTCGACTCGATCACCATTCCCGACGAGCCCGGCGGCCACGTCAATTTCACCGGCACGGCGACCGCGCCCCCCTCGACCATGTCCGTCACCGAGTCGGGTACGAACGCTCGCCCGGTCGTGAACATCCAGGAAGATTATAAAGGTCCAGTACCCCCCTCGGGCTCGAACACCAATGGGCCGTCGGTGTTTGTGTCGGCCGCGCTCGATTCGAGCGGCAACGTCGCGTTTGACACCAGCGGCGCGGTCAGCAACGAGGCGGGGCAAGTCACGATCACCGTGGTGGACGGTTCCTTGATCCAGGTGGGCGGCCTGAACGCCAATCAGGTGAACATCACGACGCAGAACGGCATCACCTCGGCCAACAACCCTTCTGGCCTTTCGGGCAATGCCGGGACGCCGGCCACCGATTGGAACCAGGTCGCGTCGTGGCCAAACGGTTACGACCCCTACACCAATTCGGTCCAGCCATCGAACCTGGCGAGCGTCTACGTGGCGGACGTGGCCAATGTGATGTACAACCCGAGCGGCGCTCTCTCGACCAACAATGCTCTGACCACATTCCTCATGAGCTACGCCGGCGTGACCCCGGGCTCGCTCAATCCCGACTCGGCCTACAACGATCAATTCCCACCCGCCGGCGTGGCGCCGCCAGCCGCCACCAGCCTGGTCTTCTTCGGCGCGGACGCCCCCTGGCTGGATGGAGCGGGTCTTCAGGACACCAATGCCTCGGCCTCGGCGCAGAGCCCGGCCGGCCAGTATTACGAGGTTTCGCCCAGCGCCAACGACGGCCAGAACAACGACTACGCCGAAGGGATCTTCCCCATGGTCCCCTACGAGCAGGTGGGCCCCACGACGGCGTCGGCTTACCCATCCATCACCGGCACGCTCACCAGCGGCTCGGAAGCGGTGACGGCGCTCAGCAGCGCGACGGGCCTGATAAACGGCGAGACCATCGTCGGCGCGGGCATCCCGCCCCGGACGACGATTCAGGTCGCCGCCTCGAGCTTCGTGGGCCTGGAGGGGACCGGATCCGATCTGATCGGTTTCGTCCCCATCACAACGGTGCTGTCTATCGGCGAGACCGTCTTCGGGACCGGCATCCCGTCTGGAACGACGATCCAGGCGATCACCCCCGCCGGCGTGTTCGAAACGGTCGGGCTTTCCGCGCCCGCGACAGCGACCGGGTTCGCGGGCTTCACCGCCGCGTCCCTCACTCTTTCGGCGCCCGCGACGATCTCGGCCACCGAGAGCCTCATCGTCGGCACCGCCAGCGCGATCAACGCCCAGCAGGTCTTCATCAACGCCGAATACGTCGACGTCAATTCGCCGATGAACGTCGGACATCCCAATCAGAATTCGCTCAGCCTGCCCGCGACGCTCAACACCATCATCGCCCAGGACCAGACCGACTATTCCAACGGAGTCTACTCGTCGAATTCCGGCGACCCCAAGGGTTACTACACCCTCCCCGCGTCCACCGTCTCGCCGGGCGACAACCTCATCACCGCCCAGTACGACGCGATGACAGGGCGGATCGTCGTCAACAACGTGAGCGCGGCCGGCGGCGGGTTCGTCCAGCTCGACGGCGCGATCATGAGCACCAATACGATGGGCGAGATCAACGTCAGCTCCAACATCGGCCAGGCGACGATCAACAACCAGACGAACTACCCCATCGTGGTGAACAACGTCTCCGCCAGCAAAACGGTGACATCGACCTCGCTCAGCGGGGTCGACATCATCGACACCAACCAGGCCCCAGCCGCCGCGCAAACCTTGTACATCGACCAGCCAAGCGCCGGCGTCATCGACCAGTACGTGGGCACGGCCGGCGAGACCATCCAACAGATGGAACAGGGCTCGCCCACCCAGGTGCTCTCGGGAAGCTCGACCAACTACCTGCCCGAAGCCGGCCTGCGCTGGCAGTGGCAATTGCAAACCACCATGCAGCAGCCGTCGAGTTTCTCCCCGGGGACCATCACCACGGCCGGGTGGAGTTTTGATCTCGCCGCCGTATCCGGCCTGAGCGCGAACAATCCGTGGTATTACCTCACCTCTCCCAATGGCGGCGGGAGCATTCAGCCGGCCGGCTGGGAATACGTGCAAGCCGGGCTCCCCGTCTTCCAGGAAAACGTCAGCGGGGCGGTGACGAACTCAACTTCGCTGACCGTGTACTACCACGACGGGCACTACGGTTTCGCGCCGACGAACCCGGTGCAGTACGATTCCAACGGCAATCCCATCGACCCATGGACCTACGTCTATGCCCTTCAGGCGCAGCTGACCTTGACCGAGTCAGTCAAAGCCGACAACCCGATCGGGATCGCGTTCTCGGGGACGGCCCAGGCCACTGTCAACATCACGTCGGACGAGCCGGTGATCCTCGGGGGGAACATCGCCAATGCTCTCGGCTCGACGACGATCACCGCGCCCAGCATCACCCAGATCGCCTCCGCCAGCCTCACGACCAACAACCTCACGCTGACCGCGACCGGGGGCGTCGGCACGGCGACCCAGCCCTTGAACGCAAGCCTGACGACGGGCGGAGTGCTCAACGTCCAGGCCGGCGTCCAGGGCGTCAACCTCGACCTGAGCTCGGGGGCGCTGCTCGGTCAGTTGAGCGCCGGTAACGCGACCAGCGGGTACGGCGACATCACTCTGAACGCGACCCAGAGCCTCGCCGTCGCGCCCGGCCTGCCAAGCGGGACGATCAACGTCACCGGCAACAACCTCACGCTCGATTCGTCGGCGGGCGCGATCGGCACGGCGGCCGCCCCGCTTCAAATCCAGGCGATGGGGGTCGTCAACGCGACCGCGCTCCAGGACGTGAACCTCGCTCAGGGCGCCCCCGGCCTCGAGGTCGGTCAGATCGTCTCGATCGCCGGCAATGTCACCCTCGACGCGCCTAACGGCTCGATCGTGAACGCCAGCGGCACGACCTGGATCACTCAGGTCGGTAGCGCCCAGAGCCAGCAAATCTGGGGAAACCTGAGCCTGACCGACCCCACCGCCCAGGAACAGCAGACGATCGCCGCCTTCCAGAACGAGGTCGACGCAACGTATCAAGGGTACTGGAACCTGCTCGACAACGGCGGCGCCCTCAATGGGGTCTTCACCCTGAATGCCCAGGGCGTGGCGCTCTTCGAGGAGCAGGCGGCCCTCGCCCTGGGCGTTGCCAGCTCGACCCCAGCCCAGGTCCAGGCCTATGCCAACGCCCAGTACCAGAACGACGTCGCCTTCTTCAATCAGAACCTCGACCCAAGCTGGGCGTCCTCGGCCGAATTCCAGACCTACGACCCGTCGTTCCAGGACGTGGCGACCTCGCAACAGGTTTCCAACCTTGAAAGCAACGCGGGCTGGACCACGGCCGTGCTCTTGAACCCGGTCGCCTTGGTGGCGGTCTACCCCGCGGCCGGCACGCCGGTCGGGATCGATACGCCGAACATCTCCGGGGCGAACGTGACCCTGCTGACGAGCGGAAGCATCGGCCAGGTGAGCGCTCCCGTGGTGATCTCGCAGGCCGACCTTCAATCGGGGTATCTGACGGCGGCCCAGCAATCAGCGCTCGCGAACGCAACGGCCCCAGGCGACGTGCTCATCACCTCCACGGGCGTCGTGGTCTCGCCGAACTCGCAGGTTTTTGTCTCGGCAACCGGCGTTCTGAACGCCACGGCCGCGGGGTCGATCACCGTTCAGGCGACGTCGCCGAGCCTGACCCTGAACACGATCACCGCCGGGGGCGATGTCAACATCACGGCCCAGGGGAGCATTCTCGGCGCCGGCACGGGCCCCCAGGTCACCACGCCCGGCAACACCCTGCTGAAGGTGGGCACGGGCACCGTGGGAACCCCCACCGCGCCCATCAAGGTCAACGTGGGCGGTTCGGTCATCGTGTATACGCCGCCTGGAAACAGCAACATCACCGGCGCCCAGACGACCATGCTGACCTTGAGCGCGAACCCCAGCGGCTCGTCGATCTATGGCGAATCGGTGACCTTCACGGCCACCGTCAGCGACACCGGCACGGGCGTCGGCACGCCGACCGGCAGCGTCGAGTTCTATGACGGGACGACCCTCCTCGGGCTCGGCTCCGCCCTCGGCGGCAGCGGCGCCAGCGCGACCTCGACCGTCACCCTCTCGACCTTGGCCGCCGGCGTTTATCCATCGATCAGCGCCGTCTACAACCCTAATGGGAATTTCGCGGGCAGCTCGGGCGGTCTGAGCTTCACGGTCGACCCGGCCCCCCTCACCATCACCGCCGACAACGCAAGCAAGACCTATGGCACGGCGACGACCTTCCTCGCCACCGCGTTCACGGAAACCGGCCTGGTGAGCGGCGACACGATTATCGGCGTGGACGAGACCAGCACCGGCGCGCCCATCTCGGCGCCGGTCGGCGACTACAACATCGTTCCCTTCGCCGCCGCGATCAGCGATCCGAGCAACTACACCATCACCTACGTCGACGGCACTCTGACCGTCAACCCGGCGGCCCTGACGATCACCGCCAACGACGCGAGCAAGATCTACGGCACGACGATCACCTTTGGTGCGACGGCGTTCACGGAAATCGGGCTGGTGACGGCCAACGGCGACACGATCACCGGGGTCACCGAGACCAGCGCCGGAGCGCCCATGTCGGCGACCGTGGTTACGTATCCCATCGTCGCCAGCGCGGCCGCTGGGAGCGGGCTCGGCAATTACATCATCACCTACGTCGACGGCACGCTGACCGTCAACCCAGCGCCCCTGACGATCACCGCCGACAACGAGAGCAAGCCGTTCGGCACGACGTTGATCTTCAGCGGCACGGCGTTCACGGAAATCGGGCTGGTGACGGCCAACGGCGACACGATCACCGGGGTCACCGAGACCAGCACGGGCGCGCCGGCGTCGGCGACCGTGGGTACGTATCCCATCGTGGCCAGCGATGCCGTCGGGAATCGCCTGAGCAACTACATCATCACCTACGTCGACGGCACGCTGACGGTCAACCAGTCGATCATCGTCCTGGATCCCACGGCCGCCAGCGCTTTTTCGCTCTCGGGAAATGCGATCGTCGCGCTGGCCGGCGGGGTGTTTGTCGATTCCAGTTCGCCGACGGCCCTTTCGGCCAATGGCAACGCCCAGGTCACGGCGTCGGTGATCGACGTGACCGGCGGCGTCAACAGCAGCCAATACGCGAGCTTCAGTCCCGCCCCGACCACCGGGGCCCCCGCGCTGGCCGATCCGCTGGCCGCATTGGCCGAGCCGAGCACGGCCGGCCTGACCAATTATGGCGCGGTGAGCCTGAGCGGCACTTCGTCCGCGACGATCGAGCCTGGTATCTACACCCAGATCAGCGTTTCGGGCCAGGGCTCGCTCACCATGAACAGCGGCGTCTACATGATCGAGGGGGGCGGGTTCTCCGTCTCTGGACAGGGCAGCGTCAGCGGCGCGGGCGTGATGATCTTCAACGCGGGCGGCGACTATCCCAACACCGGTGGAAGCTACGGCGGCGTCAGCCTCAGCAGCCAGGGCTCGTACAACCTGAGCCCGCCGGCCAGCGGGACGTACGCGGGCATCACGATCTTCCAATCCAGGGACAATACCGCAGCCCTCTCGGTCAGCAGCAACGCCTCGGGGATGACCGGCACGATCTACGCGCCGGCCGCCGCACTCGCCGACAGCGGCAACGCCCAGCTCAATACGGCGATCGTCGCCGAGACCATGACCGTGAGCGGCAATGGGACGGCCGACGTCGTGACGCGCGACCATTCCGCGGGAACGCTTCGTGACATTCCGGCCCCGAACCGCGGCGCCCCGGGCATGAGCGCGCTCGCCACGAGTCTCCCCGTGCCCGAAGCCCCGGCGCTCGAAGCCCCGGCGACCTTGCCCGGGGCCGGTCAAAGCCGCGCCGCCATCGCCGTCTCCAACGGCCCGAGCATCTTCCAGCCGCGGAGCGATCACAGCCCGATCAACGGCGGTCTCAGCGCAACCCAGAGCCTCGACGCCAGCCTCGTCATGAGCAGCGGAGAAGACGTCGCTTTGACCCAGCTCAGCCTTGCCTCGACCGTGACCACAAGCTCCGACATCGCACCACTCGCCGACGGCGCGAGCCCGTCGTCCTCGATCAAACACGCTCGACAATCGCCCGCATGGTCGACCCCACGGCTGGTGGAAAGCGGATCGAGCCTTGAGGACGACCACGCCGTTTTCTCGCGAAGGGATTCGCGCGAGATCGACGCGGGCGTCTTCGGCCTGGCGAGGCTCGGGCGGGGGCCGCTGGCGGAATCGATCCTGGACGATCTGGCCGCCGAACGTCTCTTGTCACCAGGTCAAGACGGGGCCGCGAGCGCCGCCGCCGCGTTTCCGCGGCCGAGCGTTGGCATCGTTGCCCGCGACGCGACGGATCTCGCCCCTGGGCAAGACCCGAAGGCTCACTCCGCCACGTCCGCGGCGGGGCTGGTCGTGTTCGGGCTCGCCTCCGGAGCGTGGGCTCGGCGCTCGGGCATCCTGAATACCCGTCGGCGGCGGTTGGGAATCTGGCCCCGGTGACCGAACCGACGAACGGCGAATCCCACGGACGGGCCTCTTCCGCCCGTGACGGTTTCTGATCGAGCGCGGCCTCGCGCCGTCGCTCTCGACGAAGGAACGCCCAAGGAAAAAGGTCGGCGAGCATCCGCCCCAGGTGTTGACTGAACTTGACAGCCCCGTGAAAAAAGGGAGATTGAGCGGGCTTTGCGGGTTGCGGCCGCCTTGACACGGACGTTGAGGGGGTGATGGGGTGATCACGGACGAGCGGATGGGGATTCTCTGGGCGGGGCGAGCGATCGCGATCGTCGCCTGCGCCTTGGTTGTGGCGGGGTGGCCGGCAGCGCGCGCGGGTGAGGATCAAGAACCTGCCCGGCACACGGTCAAGCGGTATGAGATCGGCCAGGGCCCGCGGTCGTACTGGCTGTTCGAGCCCGACGCGCCCCGGCCCGAACGCGCTGGGGTCGTGGTGTTTCTTCATGGCTGGTTCGCGGTCAACCCGGCGTTTTATGGCGCCTGGATCGATCATCTGGTCCGCGCGGGCCATGTCGTGATCTTCCCCCGCTATCAGAACGACGTCGGCACGCTGCCGCAGGATTTCTTGCCCAATGCGCTCGCGGCGGTGCGGGATGGGCTCGGAGTGCTCTCGGGCGGGGTCGGGCACGTGCGGCCCGAGCCGGGCCGGTTCGCGCTCGTGGGTCATTCGGCGGGCGGCAACCTGGCGGCCCAGATCGCGGCCGCCTCGGCCGATCCCAACGCCGAGATCCCCGTTCCGCGAGCCCTGATTGCACTCATGCCGGGCGAGGTCTTGCCGATGCGCAAGCCCAGCCTCGACCAGATCGCGCCCACGACGCTCATGCTGGTGGTGGTCGGCGAGGAGGATCTGGTCGTCGGCGACCTGCGCGCCCGCCGGATCTTTGAAGAGGCCGTCGCCGTACCGCGCACGCATAAGCGGTTCGTCCTCTTTCGCTCGGACCGCCACGGCTACCCGCCCATGGTCGCCGAGCACACCGCCCCGACCGGCGTCAACCACCAGCTCGACAACGGCGAGGGGCTGTTTCGCTCGCTTCAGATGAGCTTTGGCGACGTCAACGCCCTCGACAAGGCCGGCTTCTGGAAGATGACCGACATGACCCTCGACGCCGCCTTCGCGGGGCGCTCGATGTACGACGCCACGCGCGACCTCGAGAAATTCCGCCACCTGGGCTTCTGGAGCGACGGACGCCGCGTCACGCCCCCGCTGGTCGGCGACGACCTCGCCGCCATCCCCCGCGTCATCCCCGCCAATGGCATCAAACTCTTCCCCTGGAACACCCCAGGCCGCCCGCGCGTCGCCGCCGTCCCCATCGAACGGCCCGCCACCAAGTAAGGGCGCGGACGAGTCTAACACGTCGCTCGAATGCGCCTGTTCGGCGGGTGCAAGCCCTGCCCGCCGGCCGTTTCCGGGCTCATTCCCGGCGCTCGCGAGGCCGATAGGTCTATTCGAGTGCAATGGAGTGAGAGATCAGGCGCGACCCGAGGGCTTGGCGATCGATGCCGACCACACGAGCGACTTCCACGCCCGAGGCCCGACAGATTGACGCCCTCAAGCGCCAGGTGATCGCCCTTCAGCGCATCAGCAGCCTGGGCGTCCTGGCCGGCGGCGTGTTTCACGAGCTCAACAACGCGCTCACGCCCATCACCAGCTATGCCAAGCTGGCGCTGCGCAATCCCGACCCGGCCTATCGCGAGCGGGCGCTCAAGCAGATCATCGAGGCGTCGGATCGCGCGGCGGCAATCTCGCGGGGAATGCTGGGTCTGTCGCGGCCCGGCGGCATCGACGACCGCGAACCGACCGAGCTGGCCCGGCTGGTCGAGGAAGTCGCCTTGCTCGTCAAGAAAGACCTCGCGCGCCATCACGTGCGGCTCGAGGTCAATGTGGCCGGCCGGCCCCGTTCGCGGGTCAATCCCGCCCAGATCCAGCAGGTGCTCTTGAACCTGCTCATCAACGCGCGCCAGGCGATGCCGGCTGGGGGCGTTGTGCGACTGGGTCTGAAGATCGACGAGAGCGGCCGGTCGGCCGAGGTCAGCGTGGCCGATTCCGGGGTTGGGATCGCGCCTGAGAATCTGCGGCGGATCTTCGAGCCGTTCTATTCGACCAAGACCGCCCCCGACGCGGCCGGTCTGGGTGGCACGGGCCTGGGCCTGGCCGTCTGCCGCGACATCATCGAGGCCCACCACGGCCGCCTCCGCGCCCAGAGCCGACCCGGCCAGGGCGCCGTCTTTACCATCATCCTCCCCATCCACGCGACCCCCGAATCGGCTCTCCACGCCCAGTCGGCCTGAATCCCGGGATCTCATATCGCTCGATTTCCGACGTCTTCCTGAAAATCATGGATAGTCGGCGCGCCGTTCTGGCACTCTATGACAGGAGCCTTCACCTGATCGTGTGCCAGACGCGGAAAGACCGATTCCATGGTCCATCGAGTGGGGCGGACGGCGATCCGCGATCTTCAGACGCTGTTTGACCTGGGGACGACCCGGGGCCTGGGCGATCAGCGCTTGCTTGAGCTGTTCCTCGAACGCCGCGACGCCTCGGGCGAGGCGGCGTTTGGGGTTCTGGTCGAGCGCCATGGGCCGATGGTCTTGCGCGTTTGCACCAATGTGCTGGGCGACCCGGCCGACGCCGCCGATGCGTTTCAGGCGACGTTTCTGGTGCTGGTGCGCAAACGGGGATCGGTGGGCCGGCTCGAGTCGCTGGCGGGCTGGCTGCACGGCGTGGCCTGCCGCGTGGCCGCCCGAACGCGGGTCGAGCGCGCCCGCCGTCGTGCTCGTGAAGAGCGCTCGGCGCTCCGGGTCCACGAGGCCGTGGGGGAGACCGTCGCCGCTCCCGAACGCGCTGAGCTGGGCCTGGCCGTTCAGCGCGAGGTCGCCCGGCTCCCCGAAAAATACCGCTCGGTCGTCGTGCTCTGCTACTGGGAGGGCCTGACCCACGAGCAAGCCGCCCACCGCCTCGACTGCCCGATCGGAACCGTCCGCAGCCGCATGGCCCGTGCGCGTGAGATGCTGCGAACACGCCTGGTCAAGCGCGGGCTGGCCCCACTGGCCGCCGCGCTGGCCGCGCTCGGTGAATCGGGCGCTCGTGCCGCTTTTCTCGGCTCGGTTCCAGCGGGTCTCGTCCGTGTCACCGTCGCGGCGGCGTCTCAGGCCCTTTCGGGCCACGCCGCGGGCGGCCTGGCCGCCGCGGTCGCGGCGTCAGTTGTTTGGAGTATGAACATGTCCAAGATCGTGAAAGTGCTCGTGGCCTGCTCTTTTCTGTCGACGGGGGTGGTCGGGGCCAGCTTGTGGGCTCGGCAGGCCGTACAAACCCCGCCGGCAAAGCACGCCAGGCCGCCTCTCAAGCAAACGAAGAACGCACGAAAGCCGACATTCAGGCCTGCGCTCGTGGTTCAGCCGCCCGATCTTTTGCTAGTCGAGGTGCTCGAGGCGCTCGCTGGCCGGCCCATCTCAGGCGAGCGTTTGGTTCGACCCGACGGAAGCGTCTCTCTCGGCTTCTATGGAGACGTGCAAGTTTCCGGACTCACTCTTGTTGAAATCAAAAAGAAAATCATCGAGCATCTCAGGAAGTTTCTCAGCGACGAATCGCTCGGTATCGTCGAGCTCGATCCGAACACTGGTGAGCCGGTCAAGGTCCGCGGTCCCGACGGAAAATTGATCGACAAGCCCATCGCGCCGGAAGAATCGGCCACCGTTTTCGTTGACGTGACGGCCTACAATTCGGCGCGGTTTTACGTCGAGGGCGAGGTTCTTCTGCCTGGTCGATTGCCGTACACGGGCAGCGACGCCGTTCTGGACGGCATTCATCAGTCCGGGGATCGGCTCTCGACGGCCGATCGAGCCGCGATCCGACTGGTTCGCCAGTACCCGCCTGATTCGGAAATCCAGGTGCTTCCCATCAATTACGATGAGATCACGATGGGCACCGATCAAACGACCAATTACCATTTGCTTCCGGGTGATCGGATTGTAGTTCCGCGCTCGAAAAGCGCCGCCAAGATCGAAGCGGACTCGAAGGCCGGCCGGTCGCCGGGCAGCGTCGATGAGGCGTCTCGTCGGATGGAGGTCCGATTGAAACAGCTCGAGAACAAACTTGAGATTCTCATCAACAGAATCGACACACGCAGTCTCTATTTCGATCGCAGGATTCAGGAGCTCGAAGGTCGCCCCGCTCCCTCCGAAACCCCCAAAAAGGCCGCGGAGTGACCGCCACACCTCGCCGCGGCTCGACACAGCCGGTAAAGTGATCGGTGGCGGGTGGCCAGTCAATCGCGGGGGCCGAGGGACGATCATGAGCACCGTGCGCGAGCCCGATCTCGAGCCTTCCTCGATCCACGCTGGCTGGAGCGAGGACGACTATCTTGGCCTCGAGACCAATCGCAGGGTGGAGTTCACGCGGGGGTTTGTCGAGGTTTTGCCCATGCCCACGGTGCTCCATCAGGGGATCGTGGCCGTCTTGTTCACGGCGCTTCAGGCGTTTGTCTCGGCCCGCGGCCTGGGCGAGGCGCTCTTCGCGGGCGTCCGGGTGCGGCTCTCGGACGGAACCTATCGCGAGCCCGACGTCGTCTTCATGGCCGCCCAACACGCCGGCCGGATCGGCGAGCTGTTCTGGGAAGGCGCGGACCTGGTCATGGAAGTCGTCAGCCCCGACCGGCCCGAGCGCGATCTGGTGCGGAAACGCGAGGAATACGCCCAGGCGGGCATCCCCGAATACTGGATCGTCGACCCTCGAAACGGGCTCGTGACCGTGCTCGCGCTCGAGGGCCCGGCCTACGCCGTTCATGGCACATTCAGCGCGGGCGCGACGGCGACTTCGCGGTTGCTCGAGGGCTTCGCGGTCGAGGTTTCCAGGATCGTCGCCCCGCGAATTCCCTGAGCCAGGGAGAAAAAAGCCACCTCAGGGACTCGAACCCTGGACTTCAGCTTTACGAAAGCTGCGCTCTACCAACTGAGCTAAGGTGGCGGGTCCATTTGAATCCGAAGAATCGAAGAATCATAGCGATCGAGTCAAGCCTTGCCGTTAGCGGACTTGACAAGAATATCCGTGGAGCCCTCGCCTCCGGCCCTCATGAACGCAAGAAGAGGCGAATACCGGACGCTACCCTTGGGGGCAGGAGCTCCGAGTGGGCGGGGCCGCTTCATGAGTTTATTACCCGCCTGGGTCATCGTCCATTTGAATAAGTCTCATCCGTCCGGGGCGAAGCCTCGCTAGAGCGTAGCCACCCACGACGTCCCGTTGTACTCGTAATACTGGGGAGTGCCTGGCGAGATCCCGGGGCTGAACGCCAAAACCCAGCTCGTCGACATGGCTGAGAGGGAGACGACCCCTTCGCCAAACGAGTTTCCGAGAAGAACCATCGTTGTCGTGGTGTTGTAGTGGTAGTCGTCGACATAGCCAGACGCCGTGAGTGCAAAAACCAAAGGGTAGGACGAACTGTTCGCCGGTGGGCTAGCCGAGATCGCGATGAAGTTCGAGCTCGTCACCGAGGCAATCCCGCCCCAGTACTCGGTGTACGAATCGTAGGCGATGTCGTAGAGGTTGCCTTGACCGTTGATGACGAACACCGAAGGCTCGCTGCCCGTGCCCGTCGATGCTGGAGACGCCGAGATCGCGATGACGCTCACATCGACGACGTTAAGGCCGAACTTGTTGAAAGAGCCCGAGCTGTAGGTCCAGTAAAAAACGTTTCCGTTCCAGTCGAGGGTAAAGACGGAAGGGAAATCGCCGCTCGCCGTCGCCGCAACGCCCGAAATGGACGTGACGCTGAAGCCGGAGTCGATGCCGGCGTCGGTGTAGACTCCATATCCTCCCCAGATTGGAGGCGAGAGCGTGGCGTAGTACATGATTGGGAAGACACATCCCGCTCCGTTCACGACGAAGACCGACGGGTAATTGTTCGTGGCGGAGGTCGCCGCCACGGCCGAGATCGAGGTGACGGTCGTTCCTACCAAGCCGCCGAAACTCGCCCAGCCTGTGGAAGAGCTGTAGACGAATTCGTAGACGTCACCCGTGGAGTTGAGCACGAAAACGGCCGGGTAGCCGTTTGTGGACGACGAGGCCGGGACGGACGAGATCGCCGTCGCCGAGCTGTCGACCAGGCCGCCGAAAACGACCATCTGACCGCCGCTCTCTTCGTAGAAGTAGACGTCGCCGTTGCTCTGCCTTTCGAAGTAGGCTGGCGAGGAACTCCCAGGAACCTGCGAGATGGCGACATATCCCTGCCCCGACGCGGCCTCTGACTGCCCCCAGTTGGAACCAGTGTATCCGTAAACCGTCCCGCCGGCATCTAGGGCAAAAAGCTGCGCACTCGGCGGCTGCCCCTCTTCAATGGCCGAAATGCTCGTTTCACCGCCCGCCCCGGTGACGATCGATTGGGACCAAGTGGATCCGGTCAATGTGTAATAGCCCACGTTGCCGTCCGCGTTGAGCGCGAACACCGCGGCGGAGGGACCACCAGCGACCCCTGAAATGGCGGTATCGGAGCTCAACCCGGTAGTCACCGCGGACTGTGACCAGCCGGTCCCGTTCTGGGTGAAGTAGGACACGTTTCCATCGGCGTTCAGAGCAAAGACCCCAGTGTCCACTCCGTCGTCGACCGCCGAGACCTGGGTGACGTTTTGACCCCCTGCCGAGTACAGGCTCGACGAAGACCAAGTCGTCCCTCCCTGCGACTGGAAATATTCCGACACGAGTCCCGCCGGGCTAAGAGTGAAGACGGCTGGAGTGGCGCCGATGCTGATCCCGGCGACGGCGGTGACCGCCGCAGTGCCCGAAACCGAGGACGAGATCCAGGATGGGCCGTCCAACGTGTACAGGTCGACACCGCCGTCGGCACCGAGTACGAAGACTCCGGGCACGGTGCCGGCGCTGATTCCCGAGATGGCCTTCGCGACGAGCGCCGGGCTGAGAAGAGAACTGTTCCAGGCGCCGCCCGTCTGCTCGAAGAATTCGACGTTCCCGTCAGTCTCAAGGACGAAGCCGGCGGGGGCGCCGTTGACTGTGACACCGGAAACGGCCTTCGCGGTTCCGGCGATGATCGTGGGGGGGCCCCCAGCCGGGGTGTAGGACACGTCCCCGGAACCGTCGATCGAGAAAACGCCCGCCGAGCCGGAGGCCGAAATCGCGGAGAGCAATGTCGATGGCGTGGCCGTCGTCGTCGCGCTGTCCGACCTCGAGTTGGTCTGGGCCAAGTCGAGGCCGTAGAGATTGATCGCGTTGTTGTTGCTCAGCGAAAGCGATTCGACAGTCTTCGACGGGTTCAAGGCGAAGTCGTATCCGTACAGGTACACACTCTTCGAGATCTGCCCGTACGTCGCGTTGTTGTAATACGGCATAACCGCGGCGATCGATTCCCCAGGGCCGACGGTTCCGGGGACGGGACCGTATCCCGGGGCCGCGTAGCCGTTGATGAAGTCGCTGATGGCCTGCGTGAACGTCTGGCTCGTCCCGTCGGTGTAGTAGACCGTGAAGGTGGCCTGCTGCTGCGTTCCGACCGAGGCGTGGGCCATGGCAAGCACCAGCAAGTCGGTGTACTGGCTCTGGGGCAGCGTGATCGACTGGCCCACGAACTGGCTTACGTCGGCGACCCCAGGGTTGCCAAGGGCGAATGGCTGACCGTCCCAGGTATAGGGCTGGCCGGAGGTCCAACTCGCCGCCGACCCCAGGGACTCGGCCGACAGCGAGTCGCCGCCAGGGTCGATGTTCCCGGGGGAAGTATTCGTATCGTAGGTGATTCCAACGGCGTTGAGGTTCGATGCAAGGCTCACCTGGACCGCGCTTCCCGCGTTCAAAAGCGGTGGCGAAGTGGTGAGCGCCATCGACTCGGCGTCGTAGTACGTGCTATTTACGTACGCGGCGTTGACCTCCACATCGGTGGCTGGCGGCGAGACGCCGTCCCACGAAATCGTATTCCCCAACGTCGTCACGGCAAGCTGGCGCGGATCGACGAAAGTGGTCGCCGTTGGGTCCACGACTGCGACACCGCTCGAGAACGACGAGTACTCGCCGGCGGTTCCGATCTGGATTACGTCGGAATTCTGGTAGTTGTAGCTGAAAGGATTGTCTGACAGTTGGACAGTCGCGTACGTGCGGCCGTAGGTGGTCGGAACCTCCGTCTGGCCGGAATCAGTGTAAATCCGGATCCCCGCCAGTGAGTTCTCAAAGGAGTTGTCATGCACCACCACATTGAACATCGGGTTCTGGCTGACGTAGGTGCTGTTGAAGTTGCCCAGCGAGGAAACGCCGGGCTGCGCGCCGGATGTCGCGATCCGCATGGCCTGGTTCACATTGGCCGACACCGTGCTCGTGGTCTGGTCGCCCACGATCGTGTTGCCTTGAACCAGGACATTATCGAAGGTGGAGTTCAGAACCACCGCGGTTGACACCGTGCCTCTGGTGTCGATGGTGTTCCCCTCGACGTTGAAAACGTCGTAAGCGTTTTCAATCGCGAAATCGAAGGCACCAGACGGCATCGCGCTGGTCAGAACGAAATAGTCAACCGAGGCGGAGTAGTCGGCGATCGTCTGCGTGACGGGGATTGCGGTGCCGGCGCTGCTTCCGTCGAGAACAAACAGAACCAGTGTTCCCGCCTCGCCCAGCGGGGACGAGGAAACCGTCGTGAACA
The DNA here is from genome assembly GCA_027459775.1 of Planctomycetales bacterium. GTDB lineage: Bacteria > Planctomycetota > Planctomycetia > Isosphaerales > Isosphaeraceae > JAKBAP01. The sequence goes on from DAIDHE010000407.1 coordinate 37,352, forward strand.
GCTCCGAGTCTGGGATCGCCACGATCCGGCCGTTATAGGGCTGCCCGGGGTCCGCCGACACATTCGCCGCGAGCGTACTTCCCTCGTACGTGATTCCATAGGACTCTGGGAGGATTTCCTCCGGGGCGTTCGAGCCGTTAGCCGGCAGGATCCCGACGCCCTGCTGGACGGTGTTGCCTTGGACCTGGATATTGTATCCGCCGTAATTGGCGGTCATGAGCCGGTAGATTTCCCCGTTCTGGGCGGGGTTGGGATCCTCGACGGTGTTGTTCTCGATCGTGACGTCGTGTCCCCCATAGACCGCGAAGGCGCTCGGACTGACGGTCCCCGCGACCGATCCCAGCGGGAACATGTTGCCTGAGATCGTCCAGGGGCCGAACTGTACCGCGACCGTGCCGCCGTAAATCGTGTTGTCCTGGATCGTTCCGGAGTCGTACGGCCCCATGTAGATCGCGTAGTCAGTGACGTACGATCCCGAGTCCAGCGGGTCGTTGTAGATCTGCATTGTATTAATGTGGTTGCTGTCGAACGGTGAGTGGATCGTCAGCCCAACGATGTTGATGCCGACCTTGGCGATCTGATGGGGATCTTCGTCCTCAATGACGGCGCCGTGCGCGTCCCCCATCGTGACATCTGATTGGCTGAACTTGATCGTGAAATCCTGGAGAGTGACATCGCTCGTCCAATAATTGATTGATGTGCCCGTTTGCCAGAAGTTGATCGCCCCAACCCCGCCTGGGGTCGACGTGAAGTCGAATTGAAGGGTATCCGTTCTGCTCTGTCCATAGAGGGTTACCGGGTGGTCCAGGTAAAGAGGCGTGCTGAGGTCGTAGACGGGAGAGACAAGCTCGAAGTTGTTCGCGCCGCTCGTGGCCGAGTCGAGCAACTGCTGGAAGGTGATCGGATTTGAGAGTCCCGCGTAGGTCACCATATTTTCCGAGCCGGCGTACTGGACCTGGATGGGCGTCGAACTGATGGGCGGGTACTCGCTCGCCTGACCGGTCCACTGGATATTCGCCGGGTTGGTGTGGTCTGTCGAAGGGACGGTAACGTCGCTCACGTAGACCGCGCCGGGATTGCCGACCAATTGGTACGTCAGGGTCATCGTAGTGCCAGCCTCGTCCCTGATCGGGGGGAAAGTGAACGTCGCCGCCGTGCCGGTCGGGTTCATCGCGAGGGTCATCCCGAGCTCGGGGCGGCCCGTGGTCCCGTACACGCCCCACTCGAACCCCGCTGCGTCACTGAGAGGTCGTCTAGAAAGCCAGTTTTGTCACGAGTCTACGGACCATCAGAGAAATCATCGATAATTCGATAAAGGCCTCGCTCGATGACGTCGTTCCCTCATAATCCTTGCTCAAGCGTCGCGACCTGCCGAGCCAG